>CAYWGQ010000015.1:0-26628 GCA_964457725.1 uncultured Gammaproteobacteria bacterium | reverse complement strand
GCGAGATCGCCGACGCGTATCTCGACGGGCTCGAGCTCGCCGCGGACGCAGGGCTCGACCTCGCCCGGATCGCGTCGGTCGCGAGCTTTTTCCTGAGCCGGATCGACGTCGCGATCGACAAGCGCCTCGAGGTGCTCGTCGCGGAGCGCGGTGCCGTTGCCGGCGAGGCGAAGGCGTTGCGGGGCAGGGTCGCGATCGCGAGCGCGAAGCGCGCGTACGCGATGTACGAGCGGCAGCGCGCGGGCAAGCGGTTCGCGCGATTGGCCGCGAAGGGCGCGCACCCGCAGCGGCTGCTCTGGGCGAGCACCGGGACGAAGAACCCGAGCGACAGCGACGTGAAGTACGTCGAAGCGCTGATCGGCCCCGAGACCGTGAACACGATGCCGCTCGCGACGCTGCGCGCGTATGCGGACCACGGGGCGCCCGCGGCGCGGCTCCGCGACGGGACGGAGGAGGCCGCCGACGTGCTGAAGCGCCTGAGCGCGCTCGGGGTGGACCTGAAGGAGGTGACCGAGCGTCTCCTCGCCGACGGCGTCGTGAAGTTCCGCGAGGCGCACGACGCGGCGCTCGCGGCGATCGAGCGCAAGCGCCTTGCGTGTCTAGCGAGGTGATCGGTGGGGCCGCGCGGCCCACGATCGGCGAGATCCTGCGCACGACCGGACGCAGGCTGCGGGACGCCGCCGCGTCGTTCTGGGCCGACGAGCCGTTCCGGCTCGCGGCGGCGCTGTCGTTCTACTCGCTGTTGTCGATGGCGCCGCTGCTGCTCGTCGTCGTCGCGACGACGGGCTATTTTCTCGGCGAAGGCACCGTTCGCGCGGAGCTGATCGCACAGATCCGCTCGCTCGTCGGGTCCGAGGGCGCGACGGTGGCCGAGACCGTGCTGTACAACCGGCCCGAAGGGTCGAGCAACGCCGCGTCGATGCTCCTCGGGCTCGCGCTCACGCTCTTCGGCGCGACGACGGTATTCGCGCAGCTGCAGTCCGCGCTGAACAGCATCTGGCGCGTGCAGGCGAAGCCGACGAACGCGGTGCTGAGCTTCCTGAAGAGCCGGCTCTTGTCGTTCGCGCTGGTGTTGAGCATCGGTTTCCTGCTGATGGTATCGCTCGTCGTGAGCGCGCTGCTCGCGGCGCTGCGGACGTACGTCGCCGGCCGGTTCGAGCAGACCGCGGCGATCATGGAGACCGCGAACCTGCTCGTCTCCTTCGGGCTCGCGACGCTGCTGATCGCGATGATCTTCAAGTACCTGCCGGATCGGCAGATCCGCTGGCGCGACACGTGGTTCGGCGGCGCGCTGACGGCGGCGCTGCTCGCGGCCGGGAAGTCGGTGATCGGCCTCTATCTCGGGCAAGCGAGCATCGGCTCGGTGTTCGGCGCGGCGGGCTCGGCCGTCGTGTTCATGCTGTGGGTGTACTACGCGGCCCTGATCTTCTTCTTCGGGGCGGAGCTGACGAAGGTCATGGCGCGCGACAGCGGCGACCGGCCGCCGCCGGACGAGCATGCGGCGCCTGCATGATCGGCTATCCCCGGGCGGGGCGTTTCGCGAGCTTACGTTGCAGCGTGCGCCGGTGCATCCCGAGCGCCCGGGCCGTCGCCGAGATGTTGCCGCCGTGCTCGGCCAGCACCCGCTGGATGTGCTCCCATTCGAGGCGGCGCGGCGACATCGGCCGCGGCGGCTCGGCGGGGGCAGCGGCCGCGTCGTCCTCGCCCGCGTCGCGCGCGAGCGCCGCCGCGACCGCGTTCGCGGTCACGGGCTTCGCGAGATAGTCGTCCGCGCCGAGCTTGATCGCCCGGACCGCGGTCGCGATGCTCGCGTAGCCGGTCAGGACGACGATCCGCATCTCAGGGCTCGCGGCCCTGAGCGGCTCGAGCAGCGCGAGCCCGTCGTCCTCCGCGATCCGCAGATCGACGACCGCGGCGTCGGGCGCATGCGCCGCGGCCGCGGCGCGCGCTTCCGCGGCCGACAGCGCGATCCGCGGCGACCAGCCGCGGCGCTCGAGCGCGCGCGCGAGCGTCGACGCGAACCGCTCGTCGTCGTCGATCACGAGGACCGAACGCTTTCTCGTATCACCTTGCATCGGCCCTGAGCTCATCCAACGGCAGATCGATCTCGGCTTCGACGCCGCCGCTCGGTCGGCTGCGGAGCTCGAGTCGGCCCCCGAACCGCTCGAGCGCGGCGCGCGACAAGAGCAGCCCGATCCCTAGGCCGTGCTCCTTCGTCGACACGACCTTGAAGCCGATTTCGCCGCGCAGGGCCGGATCGAGACCGGAACCGGCGTCGACGACGGCGATCTTGAGGTGCCCGCCGCGGCAAACGGCGTCGAGCTCGATCGTGTCGCCGCCGTTCGCGAGCGTCGCCTGGGCTGCGTTGTCGAGCACGTTGCGGATCGCGTGCTCGATGGTCGCTTCCACGACGATCGCGAGGTCGGGCTCCTCGAGCGCGTAGCGTGCCGCGACCTCGACGTTCGGATGCGTTCGCTGCCAATCGCGGATCACGGCCCGGACGAACTCCTCGAGCGTCGAAGCGCTCGCGCGCTGGCTGCGCTCCGCGCCGACGCTGGTCGCAATCCTGTTCAGGCGGCTGTTGATCAGTGCGAGCTGCTCGCGCATCACCGCGAGGCGCTCGCGCTCCTCGTCGTCGGTGACGGTCTCCTCGAGCTCCTCGACCAGCAGCCCGAGCGTCGCGAGCGGCGTATTCAGCTCGTGCGCGGTGCCTGCCGCGAGCGTCCCGAGCTCGACGATCGCCCGCGCACGCAGCGCTTCCTCGCGCATCGCCGCGAGCTCGCGGTCGCGCTCGCGGACGAGGCGCGCCATGCGGCCGACGAAGAACACGATCAGCGCGGCCGCGACCAGCAGGTTGATCCACATGCCGGCGACGTGCAGGTCGAAATCCCCGCCGAACCGGTCGTGCACCGACGGCAGCGGCACGTGCGACAGCCAGAGCAGCGAGTATCCGGCCGCGCACGCGCCGGCGATGCCCCACGCGTACGCGGCCGGCAGCGACGTCGCGGCGAGCGAGATCGGCACGAGATACAGCGACCCGAACGGGTTCGCCGGGCCGCCGGTGAAGTAGAGCACCGAGGTGAACGCGGTGACGTCCACGCCCAGGTTCAGCGCGATCTCGGCGGGGCGGACGTGCCGCTCGCGGCGGAGCGACGCGAGCACGGCGACGTTCCAGAGGGCGAGCAGCGCGAGCGTCACGGCCAGCGGACCGAGCGGCAGCCGGAGGTCGAGCCCGAAATGGACGACGCCGATCGCGGCGAGCTGCGCGGCGATCGCGACGGCGCGGAGCCAGCAGACGAGCTTCAGCGCCTCGACCGGCTCGCTGTGGTTACCGCGATGCAGTGGGGCCAGGCGGTTCACGTTCACACCGCGATTCTGGCACACCGGAGCCCGGCCGGCCGTGCGGCATCTTGCCGCCGTCGGGCCGCGCGATCAGTCCGCGCGTTTCTCGAGATCGCCGTAAAGAAGCTGCTCCGAGAACTCGACGCACTTGAACTCGAGAAGCTGCGCGTTCGGCTCGATCCGTCGGTAGAGCGGCAGGGAGATCGTCCACGGTCGCTCGAACACCTCGGGGTCGTCGATCGTCGCCTCGTACTCGAGGTGATCCGGGCCGGCGAGCGTGTAGCGCTCCGTCACCCGGAGCGCCGCGCTGTGGTAGTTGCCGGCCCGATCGAGCCATGTCCTGTCGTTGAAGCCGTGCGATTCGATCACGAGCGTGTCGCCCTCCCAGCGCCCGTTCGACCAGCCCATCCAGCTGTCGACAGGCGCTTCGGTGTGATCGCTCATGTGCACGATGCGATTCGCGCTCGCGTACTCGTAGACGAACAGGATGTCGCCCGCGCATTGGACGATCTGAAAGGGATAAGGCATGTAGGTCGCGCGCGGCACGCCCGGCAGATAGCAGCTCGCCTCGGGATCCGACTTCGGCCATTCCGCGCGGTTGCGCTCGCGCTGCGCGAGCGCTTCCGGGCGATACGGAATCGTGCCGCCGCGGACGACGCTCCGGCCGGCCGGCATCGCGCCGATCGCGCCGAGCTGCCAGAAGCCCGGCAGGGCGGCCGCGCCGTGCGCCTCGAGGTTCCAGTGCGCGGAGCCCTGCGCTTGCCAGATGCCGTTCAGGTTCGGCCGGCCCGCGACGCGCTCGGGCCCCGCGCCTTGTGCGAGCGCTTCCGGCGAGCTGCCGCCGACCAGGGCCGCGCCGAACGCGAGCGCTCCGCAGGCGCGGCGCCACCGGTCTCGCATCGTCGTCGTTCTCCTGAGGGCCACCGCCGCTGCCGGAGGATGGTACGGAAGGGACCGAGCGCAGTCATCCGCCGCTCCAGCTTCGGGCGTATACTCGATCCCGGTGATTCCGGGGGAGGAAGCCGGCGGCGTTTCGACCGATCGCCGGTCCGCGCAACGGCCGCGGCGCCGGGGGAGGCGCCGCGTGCCGCTGCCGGAGCGGATGAACGCGCTTCCAGCACACGAACAAGACTCGTTCTGCAAGGAGCTCGCATGAAAGCCATTCCCGTCGCCGTCGCCGTCGCCGCGGCCTTTGCCGCGACTGCCGAGCCTGCGCACGCGCAGCGCGGAGCGGACGCCTGCGCCGCGCTCGAGAATCTGACGCTCCCCGATACGATCGCCCTCGATGCGGAGCGGGTGCCCGCGGGGCCGTTCTCGGTCGAGACGGGCGGCGCGGGCCCGCAGACGGTCACGGGCGAGGTGCCGTCGTTCTGCCGCGTGCGCGGCACGGTCGCGCCCGCCATTCGCTTCGAGGTCTGGCTGCCGGACGCGGCGGATTGGAACGGCCGCTTCCAGGCCGTCGGCGGCGGCGGCTTCGCCGGCGTGATCAGCTACGGCGCGATGCTGCCGAACATCCAGCGCGGCTACGTGACCGCGTCGACCGATACCGGCCACGTCGCGAGCGACCTCGAGTGGCTCGCCGACGAAGGCCGAATGCACGACTACGGTTATCGCGCGATCCACGAGATGACGTTGAAGGCGAAGGCGCTGACCGAGGCGTACTACGGCCGCCCGGCGGACTATTCCTACTTCAACGGCTGCTCGACCGGCGGACGCCAGGGCCTGATGGAGGCGCAGCGGTTCCCCGACGACTACGACGGCATCGTCTCCGGAGCGCCCGTCAACCGCTTCATCGCGACGCATTACACGCAGCTCTGGGTCGCGCTCGCCGCGAAGCGTCACGGCGAGACCGTCCTCGACGAGGACACGCTCGCGCTCGTCAACCGCAGCGTCCTCGCGCAATGCGATGCGGCGGACGGCGTGACCGACGGCGTGCTCGAGGATCCGCGCACCTGCGCCTTCGATCCGGCGTCGTTGCAGTGCCCCGCGTCGGGCGGGGGCGACGCCTGCCTTCGCTCCGACCAAGTCGAAGCGCTCCGCCGGATCTACGCGGGCCCGACGCACCCGAAGACCGGTCGCCAGCTGCATCCCGGGCTGATGCCGGGCAGCGAGCCGTACTGGGTGCTCGTCGCCGGCTCCGACCTCGCACCGATTCCGCAGGAGTACTTCTCGCGCAGCGTATTCGCCGATCCGAACTGGGATTGGCGGTCGTTCGATTTCGACCAGGACATCAAGGCGGCCGTCGACAAGAACGGCGCCATCCTCGATGCGACGGATCCGAATCTGCGCGAGTTTCGCGACCGCGGCGGCAAGCTGATCGTCTATCACGGCTGGAACGATCAGGTGATCTTTCCAGAAGGCACGATCGAGTACTACGAGGCCGTCGGCGACGCCGTCACCGCGAGCGCGCCGCCGAGCGATTTCTTCCGGCTCTTCATGGTGCCCGGCATGGCACACTGCCGCGGCGGCTCGGGCACGGATCAGTTCGACGCGCAGGCCGCGATCGAGGCCTGGGTCGAGCGCGGCGAGGCGCCGTCGCGGATCGAGGCCCGGCGCGTCGAGAACGGTGCCGTCGTCCGGACGCGGCCGCTTTGCGCGTATCCGCAGACGGCGCGCTACGACGGCAGCGGCGATCCGAACGACGCGAGCAACTTCGTCTGCGAGTAGCGGCGAGCGAGTGCCGGCGAGCGCCGCCGTGCGGCCGGCTCCCAGCGGTTGACGGTTTGCGCCGCCGGCCTTGAGCCTGCGCGACTGGATCGACCGGCCGCAATCGCGGCCGATGAGGCGCCTGCTGCTGAAGGTGCACCTGTGGGTCGCGCTCGCGGTCGGTGCCTACATCGTCGTGATCAGCGTGAGCGGCAGCGCCGTCGTCTTCCGGCGCGAGCTCTCGCAGTGGCTCGTGCCGCGGACGGTCGAGACAACCGCGGGGCCGCGGCTGACCGCGGAGGCGCTGGAGGACGCGTTGGCGCGCGCCTATCCGCGCCACACCGTCGTCGAGTTCCGCGAGCCGCAACGTCCGGACAGGCCCGTCTGGGTCGCGCTCGAGCGCAACGGCCGGCCGAGCGAGCGGCTGTTCGATCCGTACGCGGAGCGCGATCTCGGGCTCGCGTTCCCGCTGCTCTTGCGCGCGGTCGAGTGGCTCGTCGACCTGCACGACAACCTGCTCGCCGGCGAAACGGGCCGCCGGCTGAACGGGCTCGGCGGCGCCGCGCTGCTCGTGTTGACCGCGACGGGAGCCGTGCTCTGGTGGCAAGGCCGCGGACGCTGGGCGGAGAGCCTGATCGTGCACCGGCCATCGCGTACACGGCGGTTCGCGTGGCATCTGCACAGCGCGCTTGGCTTCTGGTCCGCGGCGCTGCTGCTCGTCTGGGCGCTCACGGGCGTCTATTTCGCGTATCCGGAGCCGGTCGAGTCGACGATCGACCGGCTCGATCCCGATCCGAACGACTACGAGCGGCCGGGCGAATGGTTGCTGCTCGCGCTGATCCGGCTGCACTTCGGGCGCTTCGGCGGCCTCGGCGTGCGTACGGCGTGGACGCTGCTCGGACTCGTGCCGGCCGTGCTGTTCGCGAGCGGGTTCTGGCTGTGGTGGCGCCGGCGGCGCCGGCGCGCGGGGCAGGGCGGAGGTCCCGGGGGATAACGCTGATCAGTCTGCATGAAGGGGGTATGAGCTTCTCACGGGCTACCCCCCGGGACATCGGCATCATACAAGAAAATCTTGGCGTCGAGATAATCGAATCGATTTTTGTCGTCGATCGACGACATTCGCGGCGGTTTGAGGTGGCACGCCGCTTGCAGTACTGTCCGGACAGGGCCCCGATTCGCCGCGTCCGGATCAGAAGGTGCCCGCGCAGTTCACGAGGGCTCACGTGTACCGTCCCCGCTCCATCGTCCGGCTGATCCTGATCGGCTTCGCCGTCGTGCTGGCGCCGCTGATCGTCGCGGTCCTCACCGCCGTCGTGCAGGTGGATCGCCTCGCGCAGCAGAGCCAGGACGCCGTGCTCGAGGCCGAGACCGCGACGCAGCAGGGCCGTTCGCTGGTCGAGCAGCTGACGCAGATGCAGCGGGCGGTCGGCCAGTACCGCGTGCTCGGCGACGACGCGCTGCACCAGGCCTACCTCGACCGGCGCGCGGCATTCGTCGCCGCCGGTGAGCGGCTGCGCGATCTGAACCTTTCGACGGCCGGCCGCAAGGAGCTGATCGCCCTGCTCACGGAGGAGAGGCAGCTGCACGAGGCGCTCGAGAACGAGGACGGCGGCCAGGAGCTCGACGCGGAGGCGCTGAACGAGGCCTGGGCCGCGCTCGCGGCGCGCGCGCGGGCCGTGCTCGGCGAGGCGAGCCGGATGATCGAGACGCAGGCCGCGAGCGCGATGCGCAACGCGGATCGGGTTCAGCGTACGTTGCTGCTGCAGGCGGCCGCCGTGATTCCGGCGACCCTCGTCCTCGCGGGCGTCTTCGTCGTGCTGATCAACCGGCCGATGCGCCAGATCGGCGCCGCGATCCGGCGGCTCGGCGGGCGCGAGCTCGCCGGGCCGATCGAGGTGCAGGGGCCGCGCGACGTCGAGGAGCTCGGCCGGCAGCTCGACTGGCTGCGTCGGCGGATCGCGGAGCTCGAGGAGCAGAAGGTCACGTTCGTCCGCCACATCTCGCACGAGCTGAAGACTCCGCTCACGACGATTCGCGAGGGTGCGGAGCTTCTCGCGGAGAGCCTCGCCGACTCGTTGCCCGAGGAGGCGGAGATCTCGCGGATCATGCGGGCGGACAGCTTGCGTCTGCAGAAGCTGATCGAGGACTTGCTGCAATTCGGCAAGACCCAGGAGATCGTGACCGACCTTCGCGTGGCAGAGACGGTCGATCTCGAGGCGGTCGTGCGCGAGGTGATCGCAGGCCAGCGCGTCTCCTGCGCCGCGAAGAGCATCACGCTCCACGAGCGCGTGTCGCCGGTCGAGGTGCGCGCCGACCCGAACAAGGTGCGCATCGTGATCGACAACCTGCTCACGAACGCGGTGAAGTTCACGCCGCCGAACGGCGACATTCGCGTCTCGCTCACTGCCGCCGACGGCTTTGCGCTCGTCGACGTGCGCGACAGCGGACCCGGCATCGCGGCGCACGAGGCCGAGCGAATCTTCGAGCCGTTCGTGCAAGGCACGGCGGAGTATCAATCGAGCGTAAAGGGGACCGGCTTGGGACTGGCGATCGCGAGGGAGTACGCGGAGGCGCACGGCGGCTACGTGAAGGTGATGAGCTCCGAGAGAGGCGCGCATTTTCGCGCAGCGTTCGCGCTCGACGGGCCGGCGCTGCCGGCTCGGCCCGTGCCGACGCGGAAGCTCGAGGATCGCGCGGCATGAGCGACAAGGGACGGCTGCTGCTCGTCGACGACGACGAGAGCCTGCTCAAGATCCTCGAGATCCGGCTGCAGCGCGAGGGTTACTCGGTGATGACCGCGGACGGCGGCCGCAAGGCGCTCGCCGCGCTGCCGGCGTTCCGGCCGCAGGTGGTGATCACCGACATGCGGATGGACGGCATGGACGGCATGGCGCTGTTCGACGAGATCCGCACCCGCGAGCCGACGCTGCCCGTGATCGTGCTGACCGCGCACGGCACGATCCCGGATGCGGTCGACGCCACCGAGCGCGGGGTGTTCGCCTACCTGACCAAGCCGTTCGACAAGGAGCAGCTGGTCGAGATCATCGAGCGCGCGTGCAGCATCTACGGCGAGCCGGCCGAGGCCCCTGCGGACGCCGGGGGCTGGAGCGAGGAGATCGTGACGCGGAGCTCCGCAATGGAGACGCTGCTCCGCGAGGCGTGGATGGTGTCGCAGAGCGACACGAGCGTGCTGATCCGCGGCGAGAGCGGCACCGGCAAGGAGCTCGTCGCACGGGCGATCCACCGGGCGAGCGCGCGCAAGGACGAGCCGCTGATCGCCGTGAACTGCACGGCGATCCCGGAGCAGCTGTTCGAGGCGGAGCTGTTCGGCCACAAGAAGGGAGCCTTCACCGGCGCGACCTTCGAGCGCGAGGGCCTGATCCAGGCCGCGAACCGCGGCACGCTCTTTCTCGACGAGATCGGCGACATGCCGCTGCCGTTCCAGGCGAAGCTTCTGCGGATGCTGCAGGGGAAGGAGGTACGGCCGGTAGGATCCGCGCAAGCAGTGCCGGTCGACGTCCGCGTGATCTCGGCGACGCATCAGAACCTCGAGGCCGCGATCGCCGACAAGACGTTCCGCGAAGACCTCTATTACCGGCTGAACGTCGTGACGCTCGACGTCCCGCCGCTCGCGGATCGGCGCGAGGACATTCCGCTGCTCGCCGAGCATTTCCTCGAGCAGGCGCGTGTCGCACGGCAGAACCCGAACGTCGACGTCTCGGGCTTCGCGAAGGACGCGCTCGAGCTGCTGATGGCGGCGCCCTGGCCCGGTAACGTCCGCCAGCTCCGCAACGTCGTCGAGCAGTGCGTCGTGCTCGCGACGCAGCCGCTGATCCCCGCGAGCCTCGTCGAGCGAGCGCTGCGCCGCAAGGAGCGTGCGTTCCTGCCGTTCGCGGAGGCGCGCGACCGCTTCGAGTTCGGCTATCTCACGCACCTGCTCGAGATGACCGAGGGTAACGTCGCGCAGGCGGCGCGGCTCGCGCAGCGCAACCGCTCGGAGTTCTACAAGCTCCTCCGCAAGCACTCGCTCGAGCCCGAGCTCTTCCGCCGCGAGAGCTGATGGCCGTCCGTGGCCGCTCGTCGTCCGTGCAACGCTCGAGATAGCACCGGTCGACGGCCGGGCGCGAGCCGCGTTGCGGCCGCGTTCGGCGAATTTCGCCGTTAGTGCTTCGAGGCGACACCTCGAATGCTTTGAAAAACAAGGGCTTTAGCTATCTCGAGGCGCGGTGCGTCGCCTCGAGGCAGCACCGCCCGCACGAGCGGCGGCGCGAGCAACCGTCGGATATCCGAGTAATTGCTTGAAAAGTCGAGCATTTCCCTGCAGGCGAACTCGGTGGCACGCCTTCTGCAATGAGCCGTGTAACCGATAACTCGAAAAGGAGCAGGGGTATGCTTTCTTGGGCTTTGGTGTTTCTAGTGCTCGCGCTGATCGCGGGCGTGCTCGGCTTCGGCGGCATCGCGGGTGCGGCCGCGAGCATCGCCCAGATCCTCTTCTTCGTGTTCCTCGTCCTGCTCGTCGTCAGCGCCGTCGCGAGCGCGGTGCGCGGTCGGCCGCCCATTTGACCGCGGCCGCGACGTCGACGGATCAGCTGGCGCCGCGCTCCCGCTCGAGCAGCGCGGACGGCTTCTCGTGCATGTGGATCAACGGCCACGGCGAGGCCTCGCTGCCCCGCTCGATCGGCACTTCGATCAGCACCGGGTGAGTCGCGCGCAGCGCCTCGGCGAGCGCGGCGCGGAGCGCGCTCGGCGACTCCGCGCGCCGGCCCTCGACGCCGAAGCCCTCGGCGACCCGCACGAAATCGACCCGACCGAGCTCCGCGCCGGCGATGCGCCCGCCGAAGAGGGCCATCTGGTCCCGGAGCACGTTGCCGTAGGCGCGGTTGTTGAAGACGATCGTGACCGCCGCGATCTCGTGCTGCGCCGCGGTCGCGAGCTCGCCGACCGCAAAGAGCAGCCCGCCGTCGCCGGTGATCGACACGACCGCCCGGTCCGGGCATGCGACCTTCACGCCGAGCGCGGTCGGGAAGCCGAAGCCGAGCGTGCCTTGATAGCCTTCCGAGACGTACGTCCGGGGCTCGAGCACCGGAAACGCGCCGGTGTAGGTCATGAATCCGGCCTGTGAGAGCTCCGGGACGAGGAAGCCGTCCCGCGGAAGCTCCGCCCGAATCGCCTGCAAGTAGGCGGTCTGCGGCTGGATGCGCTCGAACAGCGCCGCCGCGGTGCGCTTGGCTGCCGCGATCGCGTCGAGCCGCTCGGCGTCGGGCGCGCCGCCGCGCGTGAGCCGCTCGAGGAGCTGCCTGCAGGCGACGGCCGCATCGCCGACGATCCCGACATGCGGCCGAAAACGCTCCATCTCGGCCGGATCGATGTCGATCCTGATCAACGTCCGGCCGTCGTCCGGCGCCGGCCGGTAGCGCATCGGGTCCGACCACCGGCCGTACGGCATCTCGAGGCGGCTGCCGATGCCGATCAGAAGATCCGTGTCGTCCCAGAGCTCCCGGGCGGCCACGGCTGCGGTGCCGAGCGGATGGTCCTCCGGGACGACGCCGCGGCCGCTCCTGAACGCCGTGACCGGCGCGGTCAACCGCTCCGCGAGCGCGCGCACCTCGGCAGCCGCATGCTGCGCGCCGCCGCCGCACATGATCATCGGCCGCCTCGCCCGGTCGATCAAAGCCGCCGCGCGTGCGATCGCGTCCGGGTCGGGAGCGGGCGGCGGGGGCGGGGGCGTCGGCGGCGCGATCACCGCCGCGGCCGGCGCCGCCATCGAGTCCCAGCACATCTCGACGGCGACGGGACCCGGCCGGCCGCTTTGCGCGAGCGCGAACGCGCGGTTCACGACGGCCGACGCGTCGGCCGCGCCGCTCGCCCGAAATGCATCCTTGATCAGGGTCTTCAGCGTCGCCGGCTGATCGGCGAGCTCGTGTAGGTGCCCGCGACCTTTGCCGAGGTACTCGGACGGCACCTGACCGATCAGGCAGACGATCGGCGTGCAGGTGCCCATCGCGGTGCAGAGTGCCGCGCTCGCGTTCAGCACGCCGGGGCCCGGAACGACGGCGAGCACGCCCGGCTCGCCGAGCGCTTTCGCATAGCCGAGCGCCATGTAGCCCGCGCCCTGCTCGTGCCGCGGCACGACGAGCCGCACGCCGAGACGAACGGCGGCGTCGAAGAGAGGGTAGATTTGGGCGCCCGGCAGTCCGAAGAGCGTCCGCAGGCCGTTCGCCCGAGCGGCGCGCACGAGCGCCTCTCCGCCGGTGATCGGCGCGATGGCGGCTGCGCTCATGGCGTCCGCCTCGACAAGAAGGAAGCGCCTATCCGGCTATGCGCAGCGATTGCGTCCCCTCTGGCGCCCGTGCGGAGCGCCCACGGCGCGCATTACTCCTCGGTCGGGGGCGGCACCGGCAGCAGCACCATCGCGGGCGCGATCTGGTTGCGCGCCATCCGGAGCGCCTCGCGGACGGAGTTGCGCTGCGAGCTCGGGAGCTCGACCCACTGGCGGCTGCGGTGATCCCAGGCACCGGTGTATTCGAGGTCCGGGGTCTGATAGAGCAGCGTGAGCCGACCGATCCGCAGGAAGTCGACTTCCCGCGGTGCGCCGTCGATCTCGAGCTGGCCTTGATACGCGCCGAAGCTGTTGCCGTACTCGTTCTCGATCTCCCACGCCTCGAGCACGCGGCGGAACTTCTCGGCGTCCGTCACGTCGGCGCTCGCGACGATCTCCTGGAGCCGCCTGAGGCTCGCCTGCCGCTCCTCTTGCTCGAACGGCAAGTCGAGCTCGATGAACTGGGCGAGTGCGTCGGTCATCCGCATCAAGAGCGGCGGCAGCTGCCGCTCGAGGTCCGGCACGCCCTCGATCGCCGCCTGGAGCTCCTGGATCACTTGCTGCTGAGTCGCCAGCTGGCGCTCGAGCAGCTGGTTGTAGACCTCGAGCCCGGCGATCTCCCGCAGCAGCGCCTGGTACTCGGCGAAGTTATCGGCCGCGGCTTGCCTAACCGGCTGTTGTTGTTCTTGTGCGTGGAGCGCGGTTGCCCCGGCGAGCGCGACGGCTGCCAGCACGGCGCAAGGGATCGATCGCATGCTTACCCTCCAGACAGAGCCGCTCACGCTAACGTGAGAGCCACTATCGGTCAAGCGTGGCGCGGCGTTCGCGCGGGCCGGCGGCAAAGCGAAATCAGCGGTTTTCCGAGGCGAGTCTGGGCTACAATCGCGGCGGGCATAACGGCTCGGAGCTCCGTTGAGGCAAGCATCGCCGCGCACCGAATATAAGTTGCTCGCTGCCGTCGCGGCCGCTCTGTTGTGGAGCGGGGCCGCCTTCGCTCACGGGATCTCGGGCGACGACCAGGCCTTCCTGCTCCGGGCGACCGGGCCGCAGCTCGGTCCGTACCTCTACCTCGGCGCGAAGCACATGGTGACGGGCTACGACCACCTGCTGTTCCTCGCCGGCGTCATCTTCTTTTTGTACCGGCTTCGGGACGTCGGGCTCTACGTCACGCTGTTCGCGATCGGCCACAGCACGACCTTGCTCCTCGGCGTGCTCGGCGGTCTGCACGTGAACCCCTACCTCGTCGACGCGGTGATCGGCCTGTCGGTCGTCTACAAGGCCTTCGAGAACATGGGCGGGTTCAAGCGGCTCGGCTGGGAGCCGAACACTCGCGCGGCCGTCCTCGTCTTCGGGTTCTTTCACGGCTTCGGGCTCGCGACGAAGCTCCAGGACCTCGCGATCTCCCCGGACGGCCTCGTCGCGAACATGCTCGCGTTCAACGTCGGGGTCGAGCTCGGGCAGCTGCTCGCGCTCGGCGCGATGGTGATCGCCTTCAATGCCTGGCGGAGGCACGGAAGCTTCCTCCGTCACGCTTTCGCAAGCAACGTCGTGCTGATGTGCGCGGGTTTCGTGCTGACCGGCTATCAGCTGACCGGTTACGCGGTTACCTAAGGCCCGGTCCGCGTATTTCCCTCGGCTAGACCAACGGAAGGGGATGGAGATGTCGATGCAGCGATCCTTCGTGCTAGCGACCGTGCTGATGTTCGTGGGCGGTGTCGCGTTCGCCCAGGGCGACCGCGCCGCCGAGCGCCGCCAAGAGATCGACGCGGGCGCTCAGGCGACGCTCGACCAGCTGTTCAAGGTCAACGCGAGCGCCAAAGAGCTCTACGACCGTGCCGCGGGTTACGCGGTGTTCACCGCGACGAAGGCGGGCTTCATCGTCTCGGGGGGCAGCGGCACCGGCGTCGCCGTGAACAAGGCCACCGGCCAGCGGACGTACATGCGGATGGGCACCGGCGGGATCGGGCTCGGGATCGGCGCGCAGCGCTACAGCATGATCATCTTGTTCGAGAGCGCGTCCCAGCTCGAGCGCTTCACCCAGGGCGGCTGGGACTCGAGCGCGACCGCGCAGGCGGCCGCAGGGCAGGATGGCATCGCCGTGCGCTCGAGCTTCATCGACGGGATCGCGATCTTCCAGCTGACCGATAAGGGCCTGATGGCCCATGCCGACATCTCCGGCACGCGGTTCTGGGCGATCGAGGAGCTGAACCGCTAGCCGCGGTTTCGCCGCGTCGACGGCCCGGAGCCCGCCACGCTTTCTCGCACCGGCGAGCCGCTCGGCGAGCGGCCCGCCGAGCGTGCGCGCTCCGAGGGCCGGCCATTGCCCGCGTGCTGTGGTAAATTGACGCGCTCCCGATCGCGACCAGGCTAGGTGGCAGAGTGGTGATGCAGCGGCCTGCAAAGCCGCGTACACCGGTTCGATTCCGGTCCTAGCCTCCAACCGACCGACCTGCCGGCGGCAGCCGGCCTACCAGTTCATGAACGAACCGTCCGGCGGGCTGCGCATCAGCATGCCGGCGATACTCGTCGTACTCGGCGATCCGTTCTAGTTCGTTCCGGTGTAGGTGAATTCGAGCAGCGAGCCTGGATGCTCGAGCTCTGCCGTCGTCTCGCCGGCCGCGGTCAGCGTGCGCCCGAGGCTCGTCGTCACGGCGTAGATCCGCAGCCCATCCGGCGAGATTGCGAGATCCCGATAGCGATCCTGCGCCTTGAAATACGTGAGCGGCGGCGCGTCGACCGCATCGAGTGGGATCCGGTAGATCGTGCCGCTCATGAGGCTCGTCACGAGAATCGACGGATTCCAGCCCGGGATGCCGGGCAACGCGTAGACGTCGAGCCCGCTGAGCGCCGCGGTCGCGTTACCCGATGCCCGCGCGTCGTGCGCGCTCGGGACCGTGAAGAACGTCTTGAGCGGCGGCACGAAGTCGGGCAGGTCGACTTCCGATTCCTTGATCTTCGGCACGGTGTCCGGGACGTCGCGGCCGTATCGCAGGTCGCGGCACCGCGTCGGCGACGATGCCGACCAGTTCGCGTAGGTGTAGTACTGATCGTCCTTGAAGCCCGCGATCAACGGCCACCCGTAGTTCCCGCCGGCGACGATGCGGTTCACCTCGTCGTCGGTGTCCTGACCGTGCTCGGCGGCGTAGAGCACGCCGTCCGGCCCGAAGGCCATACCCTGCGGATTGCGGTGACCGTAGCTGAAGACGTGGCTCCGCACGCCGTTCAGGACCGGGTTGTCGTCCGGTATCGAGCCGTCCTCGTTGATCCTCAGGATCTTTCCCTCGTAGCCGCGCCAGTCGTCCCTCGCGATATCCGCCGCTTCCGGCAGCTCCTGCGAGCGAATCGGCTCGCAGTAGTACGCGAGGAAGTTTGCGCCGTGGTCGCCGCGGCTCACGTAGAGCTTGCCGTCGGGCCCGAAGACGATGCGGCTCGCACCATGATCCGGCCCGTGCGGGAGGTCGGTCACGATGTCGACCGGTTGCGCGAGACGCTCGCTTTCCGCGTCGAAGCGATAGCGCCTGATCTTCGCCCGGCGCGCTTCGGTCGGCCCCGGATCCGCATCGTACGTGTACATCACGTAAACGTAGTCGGACCCGGTCGGGAAATCCGGATGGAGGGCGAGGCCGAGCAGACCGTCCTGGCCGAGCCGCTGCACCACCTCGTCGATCGTTGCGACGACGGTGCGCGTGCCGTCCGCCGGGTCGATGCGTAGGACGCGCTTGCCCACTCGTTCGGTTACCCACAGGTGCCCGTCCGCGCCGTACGTGACTTCCCACGGGTCCTCGAGGCCGCTCGCGATGACGCGCGTCGTGAAGCGCTCCGGCGGCTCGGACCAGACGGTGCGCGGATTGACGCCGGGTCCAGGGGCGATCTGCGCCGCGGCGGGCAATGACGCGGAGACGGAAGTAATGGCAATCAACGCGCGGTGGAGACGCGGCCTGCGACCGGTATTCGCGTCCCCATTCATTGTCGCCGACCTTCGAGTTGTGGAAGGATTGATCGGCATCCTACCATGCGAGCGAAGTCTCATCCGGGGGAAGACGAGATGCAATCGCGATACTCGGCTGCTGCAGCACTGCTGTTCGCCGGGAGCGCGGCCGCGCAGAACGAAAGCGTCGAGCCGCACATCGCCGCAGCGCGCGCAGCGGCCGGAGAGCACTCCGCGATGGCGGATCGGCTGTGCCCTAAACCGACGACCTATCCGACCGTCGCACACGAGGGCGCGTTGGCGGCGCTCGCGACGCTCGAGTGAGCCCGCGGAGTGGGATCCGTGAAGTTCGTGTTCGGGGCACGCTCGTGTTCGCTCGCGCTGACGCTTGCGGCCGTCTCCGTTGCGATGACGACGCCGATTGCGGAGGGCCAGACGAAGGCTGCACCCCCGGTGCTGACCGGGGCGTACAGCGAAGAGCAGGCGATACACGGCCAGGCGCTCTACTACGCGCATTGCCTCTCGTGTCACGGCGAAGACATGGCGGGCCTCGATCGGGCGCCGCCGCTCGCGGGCCCGCAGTTCACCGGCGTCTGGGAAGGCGAGTCGCTATGGGCGCTCGCGGAGCGCATCGCGATGATGCCGCCGAGCCAGCCCGGCATGCTGTCCAGGGACGAGACCGTCGCGATCCTGGCCTACATGCTTTGGTTCAACGGCTTGCCGATCGGCGACGCGCCGCTCAGCACGGAGCGGGGCGTCTTGACCGAGATGGCCTTTCACGCGCCGCCGCGCGGCGGCGAGTAAGTGCTGCGGTGCAGGGAGAAAGGACTTGAGAACGACCGGAACCCTTCTGCGGGCCGCCGTCTTCGGCGGAGCGATCGCGATGATCCTGAGCGTCGCGCGGGCGCAGCTTGCCGAGTCGGCCGCCGGGCGGCCGGACTGGCCGACGTACGGCGGCAACCTCGCGAGCCACCGCTATTCGCCGCTCGACCAGATCGACGCGGATAACTTCAAGGACCTCAGGATCGCGTGGCGTTTCCGAACCGACTTCCTCGGTCCGCGCCCCGACCCGCTGTATTCGGCGACGCCGCTTTACGTGAACGGCCTGCTGTACACGACGGCCGGGCAACGCCGCGCGGTCGTTGCGCTCGACCCCGCAACCGGCGAGCTGATCTGGATGCATCGCGAGGACGAAGGCGCTCGCGGCGAGGCGGCGCCTCGCCAGGGCGCTGGCCGCGGCGTGTCCTATTGGGCGAGCCCCGACGAATCCGATCGGCGCATCGTCTACGTAACGCCCGGTTACCGGATGATCGCGCTCGACGCGATGACCGGACGGCCGATCGAATCGTTCGGCGACGACGGCGTCGTCGATCTCAAGCTCGACTTCGACCAGGAGATCGACCTCGTGAACTCGAACGTCGGGCTCAATGCGACGCCGCTGATCGTCGGCGACGTGATCGTCGTCGGGGCCGCGCATCGACCGGCCGGCAGCATGGACTCGACGTGGGACGTGCGCGGATACGTGCGCGGGTACGATGTGCGCACGGGCAAGCGGCTGTGGATCTTCCATACGATTCCGAGGCGCGGCGAGTTCGGCTACGACACGTGGGAGGACGGCTCGGCCGAACGGAACGGAAACACCGGCGTCTGGGCGCAGATGAGCGCGGATCCCGAGCTCGGTCTCGTCTACCTGCCGGTCGAGATGCCGACCTCCGACTACAACGGCTTCAATCGGCCGGGCGACAACCTCTTCGGCGAATCGATCGTCGCGGTCGATGTCAGGACAGGTGAAAGACGCTGGCACTATCAGACCGTGCATCACGGCATCTGGGACTACGATCTGCCGTGTGCGCCGATCCTGTTCGACATGCAGAAGGACGGGGAGATCATCAAGGCGCTCGCGCAGCCGACGAAGTCTGCGTTCCTGTTCGTGCTGAACCGCGAGACGGGCGAGCCGATCTGGCCGATCGAGGAGCGTCCGGTGCCGCAGTCCGAATCGCCGTACGAGAGGACGAGCCCGACGCAGCCGTTCCCGACGTGGCCGCCGCCGTTCGATCGCCAGGGCATCTCGGTCGACGACCTGAACGATCTGACGCCCGAGCTGCGTGCCGAGGCGGAGGAGCTCGTGAAGTCGTATCGCCTTGGGCCGTTGTTCACGCCGCCGGCCGTCGACTCGCCGGATGGGCCGATCGGAACGTTGATGGTGCCGTCGGACGTCGGCGGCGCGAACTGGCCGGGCGGCGCCTTCGATCCGGAGACGAACCGCTTGTACATCCATTCGCACACGGCCGTGTTCACGCTGCGAAACATCCCCGCGGACCTCCGGCCGTTCGATCCGAGCCCGGCCGGCCGGACCGAGAGCCCGGCGGATGCCGATCGCGGCGTCTCGCCGCCCGGGCTTGGCGCGCCGGGCCTTGCACGCGGCCCCAACGCGGGGCCCGCAGGGTTGGGAGCCCCTGGCGGCGCCCTCGGTGCGCGCAGGGGAGGCACGTTCCTTCAGGGCACGATCCCGCTGATCAAGCCGCCTTACGACCGCATCACGGCCTACGACATGAACACCGGCGAGATCCTGTGGCAGAAGCCGCACGGCACGACGCCGGACAACATTCGCAATCACCCGGCGCTCGCGGGGCTCGACGTCGACCGGCTCGGCTCGTACGGCCGCATCTTCATCGGCGTGCTCGTGACGAAGACGCTCGTGATCGCCGGCGAAGGGGGCGTGCATACGAACGAGGCGGGCGAAACCGTCGCGCTGCTCCGCGCGTACGACAAAGCGACCGGTGAGGACGTCGACGGGCGGATCGAGATGCCGGCGCGGCAGACCGGCTCGCCGATGACGTACATGCACGACGGCAAGCAGTACATCGTGCTCGCGGTCAGTCACGCCGGAGCCAACGCCGGCGGCGAGCTGATCGCGTACGCGCTGCCGTAAGAAGAACAGGGCTTCGAGACGTCGACGCCGAAAACAACCAATCGATGCCGGCGGGCGGCGAGTGCGACGCGATCGAGACCTCGCGGAGACAGATAAAGTGATCAAGGCAACCGTGTTTGTCGGCTCCACGGACATCGAGGTCGCCCGCCGCAGGCGGCGTCGCGTGGGGCGACCAGTGCGCGGCGCGGTGCTTGCGGCGCTCGTGCTCGCGTTGCCGGGCATGGCCGCCGCGTCGCCCGAGGGCGAACGGCTGCTGGACGACGTCGCGGCCGCGATGGGCGGGCGCGACGCGATTCTCGGCGTCCGCACGCTGCAGGCCGACGGCTACGGCATGGAGGCCTACTTCTGGGGCGGCGGCAACATCACGGCCGACCGCGACGCGCCGCAGAAGTGGGCCGAGAATCCGAACTTCTCGGCGATCTGGGACTTCGCGAACGATCGCTACCGCACGCAGTACCGCCACAACTTCCTGTTTCCGTTCGGCGGCACCTTCGGCCACAGCTTCGCGGTGTCGGCGTGGGGCATCGACGGCGAGGTGGGCTACACGATCGGGCCGACGGGCACCGCCGCGCGGCTCGCCGAGTGGACGCCGCACGGCGGCGCGTGGTTCAAGCCCGACGGCGCCGTGTTCCGCAGGTACGAGTCGCTGAGCCATCCGCTCGCGGCCGTACGCGCGGTGCTCGCCGGCCGCGCCGTGCCCGAGAACGTGCGGCTAGAGGACGGCGCGCCGGTCGTCGATCTCGTCATCGACGAGGGCTACGTCACGCTCGGCATCGAGCCGCAGACGATGCTGCCGCGCTGGGTGCGCTGGACGGCGCCGCATCAGAACTTGGGCGAGGTCGTCATCACGACGACGTTCGTCGGCTATCAGGATTTCGATGGCGTGCAGTTGCCTTTTACTTGGGTCGCGCGGATCGACTGGCGCAACACGCTGATCCAGACGCGGCTCCTCGACGGCTACTACCTGAACTCGAGCAACACGCCGGACATCGCGGCGCCGGCCGCCGTGCGCGCGCAGCCGCCGCCGCCCGCGGCGCCGCAGGCCGCGCCGATCACGGCCACGAAGATCGCCGACGGGCTCTGGCACCTGAATCCCGGCGGTCACACGGTCATCGAGTTCGCGGACCATCTGGCGATCTTCGAGATGGGCGGCTCGACGGCGCAGGCGCGCGCCGCGATCGCGTTCGCGAACGGGCTCGTGCCGGGCAAGCCGCTCACGCACCTCATCGTCTCGCACCATCATTTCGATCACACGCTCGGATTCCGAGCCGCCGTCGAGGCCGGGCTCACGGTGATCTCGCACTGGGGCAACGAGGAGATACTGCGCGACATGGCGACGCGGCCCGCGCCGAATTTCGCGGATCTCGTACCGAACCCGAACGGCGCGCTGCTGAAATTCGTGCCCGTCCGCGGCCGGCTGCGTCTCGAGGACGAGACGATGACGCTCGACGTCTACGAGGTCGTCAAGCACAACCACATGGCGAACGCCGTGTTCGCGTACGCGCCGAAGAGCCGCACGTTCATCGAGGCCGATCTCGCGACGCCCGCGAATCAGTTCTCGTTCTGGGCCGAGGCCTACGAGGACAACCTCGAGCACTACGGGCTCGAGGTGGACATGGTCTCGCCGAACCACGTGGCGCGGCCCATGACGCACGAGGAGACGCTCGCTTGGATCGCCGAGGGCGTGCCGCGCGCGCTCGCGCGCTGCGAGGAGCTTCTGACGATCGGGCGGCCGATTCCGGGTTGTCCGCCTTATATTTACCGCGACTGGGACGGACGGGTAAGGCGGTGACGGCGGTGCGATTCGTTGCGATTCGTTGCGATGACCGGGTTAGGGTGGCCGCGTGCGCGCAGACGACCGTCACGGGAACCTGGACGAGGGCGTCGAAGCAGTCCGGAGCGAGCCTCAGTCGGGCAGCGCGAACACGTAAAGGTTGTTGCCTAAGCTCGGCGTGAGCTCCGGCGTCAACCGGTTCGCACCCATCGCCGTCAACGACGAGCCGGTGCTGACGGCGACGTACTGCTTGCCGCCGACCGCGAACGTCACGGGATAGCCGGACACCGGCGAGCCGAGATTGATCTCCCAGAGGATCTGGCCCGTTCGCTGATCGAACGCTCTGAACCGGCCGTTCGTGTCGCCGCCGAACACGAGACCGCCCGCCGTCGACAGCAGCGACATCATCCCGGCCCGCTGCTCGTAGACCCAGAGCGTCTCGCCCGTCTCGACGGAGATCGCGTGGATCGATCCGACGTTCGTGCCGTTCCCGGCGATCCGATTCGAGTTGCTCAAGCCGTACAGCGAATCGGGACTCGGGCGACTCAACGTCGGCGTCGACGTCATACACGTGTTCTGGAGCGGGAAGAACATCACGTTGCCGAGCGGGCTCAGCGTGCCCGAAGGCCAGTTCTTGCCGCCGAGCGTCGTCGGGCAGATGTAGCGCTCCTGGCCGACTTCGACGAACAGCGCGTCCGGATTCACGGTGAACTCGCCCGTCGTTCCGTCGATGTGCTGAAGGACGTTCTGCTGCACCGTGGGCCGCGCCCAGAGGAACTCGCCCGTGGCCGCGTCGAGCGTGTAGACGATGCCGGTCTTGCCGGGAATGCCCGTGACGACCTTGCGTCGCTCGCCGTTGCGAACGCGCGGATTGATCCAAGTGACCTCGGAGCGATCGGGCGAGACGGCCGTCTCGACGACGAGCCGCTCGAACGGATGATCGAGATCCCAGTGATCGACGATGTGCTGGTAGTACCAGACGATCTCGCCGGTATCGATGTTCAGCGCGAGCGTCGAGTTGTGATAGAGGTACTGCTTGTCGTTGCCGGCGAGCGCGAACTTCGGCGCCGGCGAGGTCACGGACGTGCCCGCGAACACGAGGCGTAGCTCGGGGTCGTAGCTCGGAACGAGCCAGCTGCCGACGTGCCAGCGCTCTTCGTCGGGCAGGTCGCCCCACGAGTCGCCGTTCGGTTCGCCGGGTGCTGCGATCGTGCGCCGCCGCCAGAGCTCCCGGCCCGTGCGCGCGTCGTGCGCCATGATCACGCACGCCGCGGGGCTGCCCTCGGGCTCGCAGCCGCGGCCCGAGATGATCTTGCCGTCGGCGACGATCGGCCCCGACGTGTGCTGCGCGCCGCGCCGATAATCGAATAGCCGCACCTCCCACTCGAGCGTGCCCGTCCGAGCGTCGAGCGCGTAGAGGTAGTTGTCGGCGCTCGTATCGATCAGCGAGTGGCCGTAGATCGCGAGATTGCGGTTGATCGACGGCACGGGGAAATACTCGCCGAGGTCGCTCGGGAGCGAGCGCCGATACTCCCATTTGAGATCGCCGGTCGCGGCATCGAACGCCTGCACGAGGTCGCTCGGATTCGGGAAGTACATGACGCCGTCGTAGACGAGCGGCGTGCCTTCCTGAATGCCGGGCCCGAGCGCACGCGTCCAGACCATGCGCAGCGAGCCGACGTTGCTGCGATCGATCTCGTCGAGCGGGCTGTAGCCCCAGGAATCGAGCGTGCGCCGCCACATGAGCCAGTCGGCCGGATCGGGATTCTGCAGCATCGCGTCGGTGACGGGCACGAACGTGTCGGCGGGTTGGCCGTGCGCGGCCGCGGCAACGAGGAGCGCGGCTGCGAGAGTGGAGGGACGGCGGATGCGCATGGGAGTCCTCGGCGAACGACGTCGACGATTGTATCGGGAGACCGCTACCTCCGCGCGCGTTTTGCGATTACGCTTGGTCGCGTCGCCGTCGAAACCGGGTGTTCGCCCTGCCATGAACGCACTGCACGAAGGAGGCCGACGCATGAAAGGCTCGACCGGCACCACACTGACGGCGTTTGCGGCGCTCGGTCTCGCGACCGCACTCGATGCTCAGCCGCCGCCCCCGGTGCCGCAGCCGCCGTGCTCCCCGGGGCCGAACGTCGTTTGTGGTCAACGCGGCGCAGAAGACCTGGTCGCGCTCGGTGCCGACTGGGTGGCCGCGTCGGCGCTCGCGGCTCCGGGCGGCTTCATCGTCGTGCGGACGCGCGACCGCCTGCCGTTCACGGTGTATCCGGCGGAAGGCGCGCGCGAACGCCACGACCGCGAGACTTATCCCGATTGTCCGGGGCCGCCCGACGCGGAGAACTTCACGACGCACGGCCTCTATGCGGAGCCCGGCGAAGGCCCCGTCCACAAGCTCTTCGTCGTCGCGCACGGCGCGCGCGAGTCGATCGAGATTTTCGAGATCGACACGCGGCCCGAGACGCCCGTCGCCACCTGGCTCGGCTGCGTGGTCGCGCCGGATCCGATCGGGCTCAACTCCGTGCGCGGACTCCCGGACGGCGGCTTCATCGCGACGAACTTCCTGCCGCGCAACAGTTCGCCTGCGGCGACGCAGCGCATGCGCGAAGGCGAGCAGAACGGCGAGCTCTGGGAGTGGCATACGGCCACGGGCTGGCAGAAGGTGCCGGGCAGCGAAGCGGCCGGCGCGAACGGCCTCGAGCTTTCGGCCGACGGCCGCACGCTGTACGTCGCGGCCTGGGGCACGCAGTCGTTCTTCCGCCTGTCGCGCGGCGCGGCGCAGCCGACGCGCGACGAGGTGCCGCTCGGGTTTCGAGTCGACAACGTTCACTGGGCGCGCGACGGCTCGCTGTACGCCGTCGGTCAAGCGCAGCAGGGCTGGAAGGCCGTGAAGATCGATCCGAGCACGCTCGAAGTGCGCGACGTGCTCGTCGAAGCGGACACGCCCGACTTCAACGCCGGCACGGCGCTCGTCGAAGTCGGCGATACGCTCTGGGTCGGCTCGTTCCGCGGCAACCGCATCGCGATTTATCCCGCGCCGTAGGATGCGGCCGCGAACGCCCATCGTTGCGATCGCCGTCGCGCTCGGCTCGGCGCCGCTCGTGACGGCCGAGCAGAGCGTCGGCCGCGGCTGGCCGGTGGCGGAGGAGGCCGGCTGGGTCGGGGCCGGAGTGCCGTTCTACGACATCGACGTGGCCGCGGCGAAGGACGGCACAGTGCCCGCCGGTGTCACGCCCCTCGCGCGCGACGTCTTCACTTCCGACGACTTCTACGTGGACCGCGAGCTGTGGCGCGATCCACGCTACTTCCGCTGCAACAGCACGCTCGGGCTCGACTCGCAGTGGGGCGACTACTCGAGCGCACCCACGTACATCACGGACGATCCGGCGAAGGGCGCGTGGGGCAACTGCGACGTGGACTACGCCCGCGAGCACATCGTGAGCCCGTACGGGTTTCCTACGGCGCGCGCGCACTACGAGGCGCTGCTCGCCGAGGCGCGCGGCAAGGGCGGGCCCACGCAGTACTCGCGCGAACGACTGCCGCCGGATTGGGACGGGCGCTACACGAACAACGTCAGCATCGTCTTCGGCTTGAGGCGCGAGGGACGAGAGCCCGTCGTGCCCGCGGAATTCCGCGAGCCGCCGCAATGGATCATCGGCTACCACAATCAGGTGCCGACCATTCTCTCGCTGCTGACGCCCGAGTATCAGCAACGGCTCGTGCAGCAGCTGTATCACCAGGTGCACGATCGCGCGCCGCAGTGGTCCGCGATGCTGTGCCGGCCGGAGGGCTTCATGCGGTGGTGGTCCGGCCCCGGCGGACCGGGCGCTCTCGACGTGATGGTGACGCCGACGCGCGTTCAGTTCCTCGGCGGATCGGGCAACGCGATCCGCAACGTTCACGTCGGCCGCGACTTCGATCTGTCCGGCGCCGTGCCGCGTCTCGGCGCCGACGTGCCTCGCTGGATGGGCGAGACGGTCGGTTTCTGGGACGGCGACGCGCTGATCACGTGGACGTCGAACATCCAGGGGTGGTTCACGCATTCGAGCTGGGAGTACTTGAGCAAGCTTCAGACGATCGAGATCTTCACGCCGCGGCTCGACCCGGCCGGCAAGCTGCTCGGGCTCGAGCACGAGGCGATCTTCTATGACGAGGAAGCGCTCGTGGAGCCCGTTCGCAGCGTTCGCTTCCTGGCCAGGCAGGGCGACTTCAACGACGTCGCGCCGAACAATCTCACGCACTGCAATCAGACCTTTTTCGTCGTGAATGGCCGCGCGACGCCGCTCGCGCCGGGGACGGTGATCGAGTATCGGGTCGAGGACCTCTACGGCCGACCGTGGGCTCGAGTGTGGGAGGAGTACTTCGAGCAGGGAATGCAGCGCCCGGAGCGCGAGGATATCTTCAGCTTCGAGTAGGAGATAGTCGATGACGAGTATGAAGATGCATCGCCGGACGGCCGGCGCATTTGCCGCCGCGGCCGCGTTCGTCGCATTGGTCGCCGCTGCGCAACCGACGCAGCTCGAGGCGAACAAGCGCATCGCCATCGAGTTCTACGACGCGGCCATCAACCGCAAGGACTTCGGGGCGGCGTCGCAGTATCTCGGCAGCTATTACAAGCAGCACAACCGACGGCCGCCGACCGCGCCGGCGAATCAGAACGGCATGTTCGGAGATACAGCACCGGGTAGCTCCGCGCCTCCGAATAGCCGACTCGTTGCCGGGCGGGACGCACGCGGCGCCGGAGTACGAGCACGTGGCCGCGCTGCACGCCTGCGTGCCGATATTGCCGCACGTCCCGACCGCTGCGTGAGCACCGCTCCGGCCGCCGCGTAGGAGTCGTCGGCGGCGTAGCACGGCACGCGCAGCCCTTCGTCGGTCGTGCCGTCGCAATTCCAGTCCGATTGTTACTCCGCCACGTCGTGAGCCGTCGGGCTACCGCCAGCGTGGGCGCGGGAGGAGCAGCCGAGGATAGGCGTTGCGCAGTACGCGGGGTTCTCGCTGCACGCAGGCGTTGGAGTGCAAGCTGAGCATCGGGACAAGCTCGAGCGGCTTGCTCGTTATGTGAGCCGCCCGCCGGTGTCGGTGGAGCGACTGTCGCTGACGGCGCAGGGGCAGGTGCGCTACCGGCTGAAGACGCCGTACCGCGACGGCACGACGCACATTGTACTGGAGCCCGTGGACTTCATCGCGCGCCTGGCGGCGCTCGTTCCGCCGCCGCGGGTGCACCTGAGGAGATTTCATGGAGTGTTGGCCGCGCACGCGGCGCTGCGCGCGGCGATCACGCCGGCAGGCAGAGGGGCGGGGGCGCGCGGGCGAGTGGCCGCGCCGCCGCGGTTTGTGGCGAAAGAGGCTCGCATGAGTTGGGCGCGGCGGCTTAAGCGCGTGTTCGGGATCGAGATCGAGCAGTGCGTGCGCTGCGGCGGGCGGCTCAAGGTCATCGCGAGCATCGAGGAGCCGGAGCTGATCGAACGCATTCTCGCGCACCGTCGTGGAGTACTCGATCACCGATCTGGGACGGACACTGCAAGTTCCATTCGCTGCGGTCTACGACTGGGCGATCCATCACCTCGACGACATCGAGGAGGCTCAGCGAAAATTCGATGCAAGGGCCGGCTCGTGAGCAAAGGCGACGCGGGGTGCGTAGAAGCAACTTCTAGCCGCCACGCCGATGCTTTGCTCTGCGGGGTCGG
>CAYWGQ010000014.1:0-42975 GCA_964457725.1 uncultured Gammaproteobacteria bacterium | reverse complement strand
GCCCGGGTCTTGCGTGTAGATCGTGCGGCCGAGGAACGGATGCGGCGGCAGATCCGAGCGGCAGGTGATCTTGAACAGCGGCAGCTCCGGCGGCTTCTCCGCCCACGGGCTTTCGGGCGGCTCGAGCGCCCACGGGTGGTTCGTCGTGCCCAGGTCCATCCAGCCGTTGGCCGTATCCATGCCCGTCATGTGCATGCCGTGGCAGGTCGCGCACGTCCGCTTAATCGGATTGCCGAGGCCCACGGTATTGATGTGCATCGCGTCGCTGATCCAGAACGTCCGGAAGAAGAAGACGTCGTGGCCGCGCTGCACGGACTCGCGAAACGCGTTGCGCTCGCGCTCCGCCGCGTCGCCGCCTTCGGGCAGGCTCGCCCACTTGTCCTCCATCGGGATCACGAAGCGCGTCGTGTTGTTGCCGAGCACGCCGTCCGCGCCGTTCGCCATCGCCTCCGGCCCGAGGCCCGAGGGCCCGTCCGGCTCGTTCAACGCGCCGGCGCCGTTCGAGTAGGCCTGCGCCGCATAGAGCTGCAGCTCGAAGTCGCGGATCGCGTCGAGCTGCGCGGGCGTCAGCGGCCGTGCGACCTCGAGATGCCCGTGCGCCGCCGATTGCGCTTGCGTCTTCAGCGTCGGCTCGCGCGCATCGGCCATCATGTTCATGTTCACCGGCTCGCCGGTCTCGGGATCGACTGCGGCGAGCATTCCGGTCTTGCCGATGAACGGCGTGACGCCGAAGCGAGACGAAACGACGTAACGCAGATTCGCCGCCGGCCGCGGCCGGCGGTAGACGGACACTTCGCGCCTTTCGCCGGTGACGCCGTAGACCGGATGCGTGTTGCAGCCGGTCGGGTCGCGAACCACCTCGAGCGTGAACTCGGGCGCGATCGGTCGGCCGGCCTCGTCCACCGGCGGCCACGGCAGCGGAATCCGGAACAGGCCGCGCTCGAGCAACAGCGAGTGCGAGGCCGGGTCGCCCGGCGGCAAGTGCGGGCAGTTCATCCCGTCGACCGCGGCGAAGATCGGGTCCGTGCCGTCGGTGTCGTGCCAGCGCTGCCTGATGCTCGACACCGCGAGCGACATGCCGTCCGCCGGCTGATGGCACGACACGCACGCGCGGCCGTTCGTGCCGAGCGGCTCGAAGAACGGATGACCGACCGTTGCGATCTCGCCCGCCGCGTTCAGGATCCCGAGCCGGCCCCATTCGTTCGAGTATTCGACGTAGGCCGGCAGCGGACGGTCGTCGCCGGGCGCCCACCACGGGCGCGGGACGCCGCTCATCGGCAGCGCCGCGGCCTCGCCGCCGGCCGACCCGCCGATCGCTATCGTCGGCGCGCCGCCCGTGGACGGCGGCTGTGCTTCTAGAGATCCTGCGGCGAGCGCAAGAAAGACCGGCGCGGGCGAGAGCAGCGCTCTAACCGTCTGCAGTACAGTACTCGTCATTCGGCACCCCGTCCGCTGCCGCGTGCAACCACTCTTCGGTGGTTCCCCCTCGTCGTGCGTGCAAGCGTATTCCCGCGGTTACGCGGCCGCAACGGACGAGCGCCCGCCGAGCCGCGGCGTTCGGCGCGTCATCGAGGCCGAGCGACCTCGGAGCGCCGCGGGCCGCGCGGACGATCGGGAGCTGCTCTCGAGGCAGGCATCGACGACGTCGAAGCGAAGCGGAGCGCTTCCCGTCAGCCCGACGGACCGGTTACCCGCTGGTCCAGCACGCCGAACAGCGGTACATCCGCTTCCTCCGCCAGCGCGAGCATCCGCACGCGCTCGCCGAAACGCAGGTAGGGCGTCGACGCCGTGCCGTCGTGATCGATCATCTCGATCGCGCGGCGCTCGCTGATGCAGCACGAGCCTACCTCGCGGTAACGGCTGTGCGAGACCGTCCCGGAGCCGATCAACGTGCCGGCACACAACGGCCGCGTCCGCGCGGCGTGCGCGATCAGCTCGTCGAACCCGTGTGCCATCTCCGTCGTCGGCACCGCACCGAAGCGCTCGCCGTTGCGCTCGACGTGCAGCGTCGCGAGGACGCGGTGGTCCCGCCACGCCGCGCCGAGCTCGTCCGGCGTCAGCGCGATCGGCGCGACGCTGCAAGCGGGCTTCGCGAGGATCCAGCCGAAGCCGGTCCGCATCTCGAGCGGCGCATAGCGGCGCAGCGACCAATCGTTGATCTGCACGAGCAAACGAATCGAGGCTCCCGCTCGGGTGCGATCCGCCCCCATCGGCACGGGGCCGGTGACGACGGCGAGCTCGCCTTCGAAGTCGACGTCGTCCGCCTCGGCGACGAACGGGACGTCGTCCGTCGGGCCGTAAAACAGATGCGAGAGGCCCTGGTACATCAGCGGCCACTCGGCCTCGGCGGGGGCGCGATGGAAGGCCTTCGCCATCAGGATGCCGTGCTGCGGGAACGCCGACCCGTCGAGCCACTGCCACGCGCGCGGCAGCGGCGCCATGAAGCGCACGGCGGCGCTCGGCCGGGCATCTGGCGCCGTGCCGGCATTCAAGCCGTCGGAGAGCGCCTCGAGCGGCCGTCGCACGTCGTCCCACCGTTCCAACGCTTCCTGCAGCGTGCGTGCGATGCCGCCGGCGGGCACGACGTGCGCGAGGTCGCGCGCCACGACGACGAGCCGCCCGTCGGCCGTGCCGTCGTGGATCGTCGCGAGCTTCATGGAGCGAGATCGGCGTCGAAGCGGCCGTCGATCAAGATGAAGGCGATGCGGCACGGCACCTTGCCGCGATTCGCCCAGCCGTGATTCGTGCCGCGCTGAATCACGATGTCGCCGGCGCGCACGACGGTCTCGCCCTCGTCGAGAATCAGCGTCAGCTCGCCTTCGAGCACGATGCCGTAGTCGATCGTCTCGGTGCGATGCATGAACGCGTGCCTCGAGCCGCTGCCGGTGTGCGACGCTGCATCGGCGGCGCCGACCTCCGCGAAGTGAGCGCGTGCCTGCTCCGGGGTCAGCTTCGCGATGCTCGGGTCCTCCGGCGGCACTTCGAGCACGCGGATACGGGTGCCGTTCTTCGGCGGGGCGAGCTGAATGCCGTCCTCGGGCGGCTCGCCCGAGGCGCGGTCGATGCGGGCCGGTGTCTCGCGCGTGTTCCATACCTCGAAGAACAGAGGGCCATGCTCGCCGCCGATGCGTGCGACGCGCGGCGGAGGCGCGTCCTCGAGAATGACGGAGCGGCCCTGCGCGTCGTGACCGGTGACGATGCGGCGAAACGGCGCGCGCAGCTCTTTGTCGCTCATGTCGGTGCTCCCGCGTAGCGGCCGTCCGTGGCTCCGCCGAGCGTCTCGGCGAACCAGTCGGCGATATAGTCGCGAGCGAAGCTCATGTTGTCGGCGCCTACGTGCTCGACGCCGCCTTCCCGCGCGGTGAGGATCTTCAGCTCGCGTCGTGGCGAGCTCACGAGCTGCTCGAACGTGCGGTGGGCGTAGGCGACCGGGATCTGGCGGTCTTTCTCGCCGTGCACGACCAGGAACGGCACTCGGACGCGATCGAGGATGCCGTCGAGGCACATGTCCTTCGCCTTCGCGAAGAACTCGTCGCGATCGCGCGCACCGAACACCCACTGCACGTGAGCCCAGTAGTGCGGCACGGGGTTCTGCCCTTCGCGAAGCAGGCGCTTGTGCTGCACTTCGTGCCAGTCGTGATTGGCGCCCCAGACGGCCCCGCTCGCGAACCGCGGCTCGAAGGCCATCGCGCGAGGCGTGAAATAGCCGCCGAGCGAGATGCCGGTCATGCCGATGCGCTCGGGATCGATGTCGCCGCGAGCCGCTAGCCACTCGTAGCAGGGCGTGGCCCAGCGCTCGCTGGCCGCCGTGGCCGGTAGGCCCGCGAGGCGCAGCGCCTCGCCGGTGCCGGGCTGGTCCACGCTCAACGTGGCGATGCCGCGGCGTGCGAGCTCGCGCGGCAGCCAGGACCAGTACAGGAGCTCCTTGCAGCTGTCGAGGCCGTTGACGTAGAGCACGCACGGCAGCCTCCCGCGTGCACCGGGCGGACGCGTCAGCAGCGCGGGCAGCCTCTTTCCCTCGTAGGGGATCTCGACTCGCTCGGCGTTCTCGCCGCCGATCTCGACGGCGTGTCGAAAGGCCTGCTGGGCGCGCGCAAACGTCTCTTCCCGCCGAGGATGCCCGTGGCCTTGCATGCGCTCGGCCACGAGCAAATACAGCGCGGCGCGCTGCGCTTTGCGCGAGGCCGACAACGACCGGCCGCGCGCCTCGTCCTCTGCCGCGAGCTCGAGCAGCTTGTCCGCCATCGCGACCCATTGCTCGAGGAACTCGGCCGTGCCGGCGTCCTCGCCGCGCGCGGCCGCCTCGCGCAACGGCCCGCACATGTCCTCGATCTCGCCGATCTGACCGCCGCTCTCGAGCGCCATGTTGACGGCGAGATTCCAGACGTAGTTGCTCGGGAAATACTGGAACAGGGCCATCTCAAACCTCGGCGGGCTGAAACAGCCCCGCGTCGGGCGCCGGCCGCGGCATCGTATGCGGCCCGCCTATGCCGATGCCCCAGAGATCCATCAGGCCCGGCTCGGGGTTGTACACGGTGGGCTGCCAGGTGGCCTCGTCCACGCGCTCGAGCTCGGCCGTGTACTCGACGGCAAAGCCGTTCGGCGTGACGAAGTAGCTGAACGTGTTGTTCCCGGCCTTGTGGCGGCCGGGGCCCCACTGCACGTCGACGCCCTCGGCGCGCAGCCGCGACACGCCGCGCATCATCGCATCGAGGCTCGACATGTCGTAGGCCACGTGGTTCAGGCACGGCGGCCCGGGCAACAGCGCGACGCGATGATGCCACTCGTTGCAGCGCAGAAAGCACATGAAGTCGCCGAGCCAGTCGCTGATGCGGAAGCCGAGCGTCTCCGTGAAGAAGCGCACCATCGCCTGATGGTCGGGCGAGTGCAGCACGACGTGGCTGATGCGCACCGGCACGGATTCGAGGGCGTCGATGTCCCGGGCCGTCCGTCGCGCCACTTCGCAGGAGATCCCGAACGGCAGCCCATCCGGCGAGAAGAACCGAAAGCCGTAGCCGCCGAACGGACCCGACAGCTCCCGGGGCGCGAAGATCTCGCGGCACCCGGCGGCGAGCACTCTGCGATGCAGCTCGTCGACGTCGGCGCGAGTGGCGGCTGCCAGCTCGATCACGTCGATGCGCCGCGTGTCCGTGGCGCGCAGGCGTACCGCGCACGGCTCGGTGCTGCCCTCGACCGCGAAGTAGACCATCCCCGAGTGCTCGCCGGCTTCGGCGAGGCCCCACTTGTCACGGTAGAACGCGCGCTCGGCGCCGAGATCGGGGACCCCATAAGCCACGAAGCGGATATCGGTCACGGCGGACATCGACGACTCCAAATACGGCGGCGAATCACAGGGGACGCGAGATCATCTCGAACATGCCGCGCACCGCGGCACTCTGGTCCACCGGCGGACGCAGACCGAGTTGGCTGTCGCCGATGAGCTTGGATTGCTCCACGATGTAGCGGCAGCGCTCGACGCGGCGCGCCTGCCACGCGGCGAAGGCGGCTTGCGGCGTCGATTGCCGCGCGAGCTCCTCGGCGAGAACGACGGCGTCCTCGATGGCCATGCCCGCGCCCTGCCCGAGGTGCGGCGTCGTCGCATGCACGGCATCGCCGAGCAGCGCCACGCGGCCTTTGTGCCACGGTCCGTCGAGATAGAGCCACTCGAGCGGCCGGTATACGACACTCGCATCGTCGGTGATCTCGGCGGCGAGCGCGGCGATGCGCGGCGGCGCATGCTTCAGCTTCTCGCGCATCGCTTGCGCCAAACCCTCGCGCGGATAGTGCGGGTTGCCGGGCTCGGGCGAGGTGACGTACAGGTACATCAACTCTTTGGCGATCGGCACCAGCCCCATGCCGATCGGACCTTCGTAGGCCTGCAAGGCGTCGAGCCCGGGCTCGCGCGGGAAGTTGTAGCGCCACACGCCTTGCCCGGTGAACTCGGGTTGCGGAGCGTCGGGGAACAGCATGCGGCGCGTCGCCGAGTAGAGCCCGTCGGCGCCGACGACGAGATCGTAGCGTGCGCTGCTGCCGTCCGAGAATTGCACGGTTACGCCGCCGCCGTCATCGTCGAGCCGCGTGGCCTCCACGCCGAGCTTGACCTCGGCGCCGGCCTCGCGCGCGCGCCTCGCCAAGACGCCCTGCAGCGCGCGGCGGCCGATGCCGACGTTCGCCGGATGCTCCGGCACGAGCTTCGGCGATGGCACGCGCGCGAGCTTGCGGCCGTCCGGCGCGAAGATCTCGACGTAGTCGAACCCGACGCCCGCGTCGAGATAGTCCTGCAGGATGCCGAGCGCATGCATCGCGCGGATCACGTTCGACTGCTGGATGATGCCGACCCCGTACACGCTCCAGTCGGGATCGCGCTCGATCATGCTCACGCGGAAGCCGCGCCGGCCGAGCGCGATCGCCGCGGTCAGACCGCCGATGCCGGCGCCGATGACGAGGATGTCAGCTTGTCGCAATGTTCGCTCCCGATCCGGGCGAGCCGGCTAACGCTTCTAGGCCCGGTACTCCCACTGCGGGTCGCGGCAGAGCCTGCTTCCAAGCCGATGGGAGACGCCGCAATCACGGAGCGGAAGCCGAGTTTTCGCTCGATGCTACCGGTCGTCGACGGCGTTGCCAACGAGATCCGGGAGCGGCTCCGGGACCACGGCCTCGCCGCGCGGCGGCCGGTCGCGCCACCAGGTCGCGAGCGCGGCGCCGGTGACGTTCATCAGCGAGCCGAACACCGTCGGCACGAGCCCGACGGTCGCCATCTTGCCCATCGTCTGCGCGAGGCCGGTCGCGAGGCCCGCGTTCTGGAGGCCGACCTCGAACGCGATCGTCCGGCAAGATTTCTCGTCGAGCTGCAGCGCGCGGCAGCTCCAATAGCCGAGCAGGTAGCCCGCGAGATTGTGGAGCAGCGCGACGACGATCAGGAACAGGCCGATCTCGAGCAGGTTGTCGCGGCCGCCGGCCGTCATGATCATCAGGATCACGGCGATGCCGATCATCGACACCTTCGGCATCAGCCGATCGAGCCACGCCGTCTTGCCGAACAGGAAGCGGTTGAAGAGCAACCCCGCGACGATCGGCAAGATCGTGATCTCGACGATGCTCCACATCATCCCCCACGTGTCGATCGGGATGTACTGGCCGGCGAGCCACTGCATGTAGAACGGCGTGACGAACGGCGCGAGCATCGTCGCGACCGTCGTCAGCGTGACGGACAACGCGAGATTCGCTCTGGCGATGTAGGACATCACGTTGGAGGCGAGCCCGCTCGGCGCGGCGCCGACGAGAATGATGCCGGCCGCTACCTCGGGATCGAAATCGAACGCGCCCGCGAGCCCGGCGCCGACGAACGGCATGACCGTGAACTGCAGACCGAGCCCGATCAGGACGGCCCTGGGCGCGGTGACGACGCCGACGAAATCCCGGGCGCTCATCGCAGTACCCATCCCGAACATGATCAGCTGCAGCAACGGCACGATCAGTGCGGCGAGCTCGAGCTCGCCCCAGCGGACGAGCGGCGCGGGCCAGCACATCGCGAACGACACGGCGGCGAAGATCAGCAGGCTGAACGAGATGCCGCGGAGCTTCTCGTTGCCGCGCACGCCGTATGCCGCGAGCGCGAAGAGCACCACCGACACGGGGCCCGCGAGCTGCGGCCGGCCGGCGAGGAACAGCGCGACCGCGGCGACCAGCAAAACGAGCGACGTCCACAGGGCGATGCGGTGCCGCTGGGTCATGGCGCCGGCCAGGTCCGAAGCCCCGTGGAGCGCGCGCGTCAGGGCAGCGCGAACACCCAGATCGTGGCGCTGCGCACGATCGGCAAGTCGATCTCCGGCGTCAGCATCGGGAACGTCAGCGCGTGGGCCGATCCGTGTCCGACCGTGATCGCAACGTACTGCTTGCCGTCGACCGCATAGCTGATCGGCGCCGAGCTCGGCACGTCGTTCAGCTTGGCCTGCCAGAGCACCTCGCCCGTCGCGTCGTCGTAGGCCGAGAGCACGCGATCGATCGCGCCGGCGAACACGAGCCCGCCGGCCGTCGCGAGCACGCCCGTCGTCTGCGGCGCGCGCTGCCGCACCGTCCAAAGCGTCTCGCGCGTCTCGAGATCGATCGCTTGGATGCGGCCGTAGCGGCCGTCGCTGTCCGGCCGCGGGCGGATCGTCCAACGGACGCCGGTCGACAGCGAGCCGCGCTGGTCCGGCGGCACCGGCGTCAGATCCATGCACGACTCGACGAGCGGCACGAACAGCACGCGCGCGGCCGGGTTGATCGCAGCCGGGATCCAGCTCTTCGCCCCGCCGGCGTGCGGGCAGACGACGATCGCCTGCTCGCGCGACGGCACGAGCCGCGGATCGACGGTCTTCGCGCCCGTGCGCGGATCGATCGCCGTGATCACGTTCTGCAGGCCGAGATCGAACGAGAAGAGATAGCGTCCGCCGTCGTCGACGTCGAGCGCGTCGTAGATCGCTTGCTTGCCGGCCGTGAGCAACACGCGGCGCTCGCGGCCGTCGACGGGCAGCGTGACGATCTGCCGCTCGAACGACCAGTCGAAGTCCCACTGGTCGTTCGGCACGTGCTGGAAGTGCCACTCGAGCTTGCCCGTGTCCGGATCGAGCGCGATCGTCGCGTTCGTGTAGAGCGCATCGTTCGTGACGCCGGGCCTGCCGACGGGATCGCGCAGCGGTCCCGTGTCGTAGGTCGGCGCCGGGCCGAAGAAGGCCAGGTTGCGCACCGGGTCGTAGCTGCCGGCCGTCCAGACCGACCCGCCGGTCCGCTGCTCGAGCGGTAATCCGTTCCAGCTGTCGCCGCCCGGCTCGCCGGGGCGTGCGATCGAGTAGAACCGCCAGACCTCCTCGCCGGACTCCGCGTCGAGCGCGACGATGTACGCGCCGCCCGGCGCCTGGCCGTTGACGCCCTGCATGACTTTGCCGCGCGCGACGAGCGGTCCGCCGCTCAGGCCGAAGCCGCTGCCTTCCGCCGCGATCGCCGTGTCCCAGACGACGGCGCCCGTCTTCACGTCGAGCGCGACGACGTGCACGTCCGACGTGCCGACGTAGAGCTTGTCGCCGTAGAGCGCCATGTTGCGCTTGACGGTCGGCCGAAACGTGTTCGGCAGCTCGCGCGCGTAGTGCCAGAGCTCGTCGCCGGTCGCGGCGTCGAGCGCTTGCACGTGATCGCCGAACGAGTGCACGTAGATGACGCCGTCGTGCACGAGCGGCGTCGCGGTGTTCGGTCCGGCCGGGAGCGACAGCGACCACGCGAGCTGCAGCGAGCCGACGTTGCGCTTGTCGATGCTTGCGAGCGGGGAGAACCCGAGCCCGTCGTGCGTTCGTCGCCAGCTCGGCCAGTCGCCGGGGGGCGGGTTCGCGAGCAGCTCGTCCGTGACGGGCGAGCTCCGCTCGAGCCGGTTCGGTGCCTCGGGCCAGCTCGGCAGCTCGACGCCCGGCGTGAGGCCGCCGCCCGGGCTCTGCGAGCGCAAACGCTGCTGCTCCGTCAGCACCGGCGCCGCGGCCCGCGCGCCCTGAGCGACCGCGGTCGACGGCACCGCCGCCAGTCCGCCGACCATTGCGATGACCCCGATGAACGTGCTTCGTCGCAGCATGGACCTGATGCCCCCCGGTCTCGTGTACGCGCAGCCCGCGCTCCATGGCAGAGCGCCCGGATGACGCTCGGCCGCATGGTAGGATGCGAAACGATCCTCGAACAACTCGAAGGCCGGCGACAATGAGAACGAACGCGTCAGCTCGATCGAGATTCTGCCGAGCGCTTGCGGCCGCGGCCGCGATGGCCTTCTCGGCAGCCGTTCCGGCGCAGCAATTCAATACGGTCAAGGCCAAGCTCGAAGCCGGAGGCCAGGTCGTCGGCGGCACCGTCACGTCGGCGGACGTCAACGTCTACTGCGCGATGGCCAACGCAGGCTTCGACTTCCTGTGGATCGAGATGCAGCACAGCGCGCTGACCTACTCGGAGGTCGCGACGATGATCCGCGCGTGCCCGGGCCCGGCGATTCCGTTCATCCGAGTGCCGGATGCGACGGAAGGCGATATCCAGAAGGCCGTCGACATCGGCGCGCTCGGCGTGATCGTGCCGATGGTCGACACGCTGCAGAAGATCCGCAACGCGATCACGTTCGCGATGTATCCGCCGCTCGGCAAGCGCAGCCAGGGCGGCGGCCAGTACGGCGCGCTGTGGGGAAGCGACTATCGGCAGCACGCGAACGACAACATCATGATCGTCGCGATGATCGAAAACCCGCAGGGCGTCGAGATCGTCGAGCAGATCGCGGGGCTCGAGCACGTCGACGTCGTGTTCGCCGCGAGCTCGGACCTGAGCAGCTTCACCGGGCTGCGCCAGGGCGATCGCGACTACGAGGCGCTCGTCACGCGGATCAAGGACGCGACGCTCGCCGCCGGCAAGTACCTCGCGGGTCCGTTGGCGTGGAAGGATACGCGCAACGGCTACACGTTCTTCCAGGGACCGCCCGAGACGGCGCTGATCCGCACCGGCGCGCAGCAAGCGCTTCGGGGCGCGCCGGCGCCGGAGCGTCCGCGCGGCGTCGCGCCGATCGAGGGGATCGACGAGTAGGGCGCTCGCGAAGGAGGCGCTCGGGGGGCGCTTCGCTAGCAGATGTGCGCGCCGGTGACCGAGAGGTACACGGCGTACAGCGACTGGCTCGCGGTCATGAACAGCCGGTTGCGTCGCGCGCCGCCGAAGGCGACGTTCGAGCATACCTCCGGCAGCCGGATCGCCCCGATCGGCGTGCCGTCCGGCGCGATGACCTGCACGCCCGGGGCCGCCCCCGCCCAGACGTTGCCGTCGGCGTCGCAACGGATGCCGTCGGCCGCCGCCGGGCCTCCGCCGGGCTGCTCGAGACGCACGAACGGCCGGCCGTTGCGCAGGCGGGAGCCCGTGACGTCCCATACTTTCGTCTCGCGGGCGCCGGTGTCGGCGACGTAAAGCAGCGAGTAATCCGGCGAGAAGCACAGGCCGTTCGGCTGCACGACCTCGTCGGTGACGCGCTCGATTCGCCCCGACGCCCCGTCGACGCGGTACACCGCGGTATCGAGCTCCGACTCGGCCGCGAAGCCTTCGTAGTTGCCGCCGATGCCGTAGGTCGGATCCGTGAACCAGATGCTCCCGTCCGGATGGACGACGGCGTCGTTCGGCGAGTTGAGCCGTCTGCCGTCGAAGCGGTCGGCGAGCACGGTCACGGAGCCGTCGGCTTCGTAGCGCACGACCCGGCGTCCGCCGTGCTCGCACGAGATCTGCCGCCCGTTGTAGTCGAAGGTGTTGCCGTTGCTGTAGCCGGACGGCGCTCGAAACCTCGTCACGCGGCCGTCGTCGTCGATGAAGCGGAGCTGGGCGTCGTTCGGGATATCGCTCCAGACGAGGTAGCGGCCGACGCCGTTCCACGCGGGCCCTTCGGCCCACAAGGTTCCGGTATATAGGCGCTGCAGGGGCGTGTTGAACGGCACGTAGCGCCGGAACCTGGGCTCGAGCACGACGATGTCCGGATCGGGATAGCGCACCGGGCTCGTGCCGGACCAGTCGCGCTCGGCCGGCGCCTGCTGCGCGCCGACCGTGCTCGGCAGCAGGGGTAGAGCCGCGGCCCCGGCCGCGAGCCCGGTCAGCAGCTCTCTGCGATTCCGATTCACGGAGATCCCTCCCGAGCCGTCACGGGAGCACGACCTCGCCGACGGCGGGCGAGGTCTCGTGCCGCCGCGACTTGAAGCGCCAGCCGTCGGCGGTCCTCACGTACTCGTCGTGGTAGAGGCCGAGCTGGCCGGCGACGTCGTCCTGGAAGTACTTGCCCTTGCTCGACGGATAGATCGCGTACGACACGCCGCGCGCGCCCTCGGCCGTCGGCTCGATCACGAGGCTCTCGGCCAGGTGCAGGATGTACGAGCTCGGCGGCGACTTGCGCGATTCGCAGCCCGGGCCGCCGGCGAGCGCGATCAGCTCCTCCCGCGTGCGGCGCGTCCGTGGATCGCCGTCGCCCTGATCGATCGTGAACTCGCCGCCGTCGACGAACAGCTCGGCGAAGTCGCGGCCGCCGTTCGTGCAGTAGTCGAGCGCGAAGTTCAGGCGGTTGACGAGCTGCTGGATCTCGACGTAGTCCATCGCCGTCAACGGCGCCGCGCGCTGCGCGCGCGCATCGTGCCACGAAGCCGCTACCGCGGCGGCCGCGGCGACGGCGATCGCTCCGAACGAGCTCTTGCGCATCTTCGATCCTCCCCGTTCGTCCCCGTTCGTCACGCTTCCGCAGCGCTCCGCGCGCGTCACGGCGTGCGGCACTCGTAGCTCGCCGCGTCTGCGGTGTCGCCGCCGACGTAGTGCGCGTAGCTCGGGTACGGGCACAGCGGCCGGCTCTGGCCCGGCATCGATCTGCCGGTCGCCGTGACGGCGCCGGGCGCGGCGCCGTTCTCGACCCAGTCGACGATCGGCGTCAGCAAATCGAACGAGTCGGGCGTCAGCTCGCCGCCTTGGCAATGTCCCATGCCGGGCACGAGGTACAAGCGTCCGTACGCGTCGAGCGGCTGCACGGCGGCGTTCGCGTCGCCGAGCGCTTCGAAGTAGCGCACCGTGTCGTTCGCGGAGAACCACGCGTCCGCCTCGCCGTGGTAGAAGATCTGCTTGCCGCCTTCGCCGATGAACGACGTCAGGTTGTAGAACGTCGCCGTGCTGCCGACCGCCTCGGGCGCCGCGACTGCGGCGAGGTACTCGGCGTCGACGTCGAGCTCCTCGAGATCCGCGCCGTGTGCGCCGATCGGCGGGCTGCCGCCCGCGAGCAGCAGGCCGGGCAGGCCGCCGGCGTCGTCGATTCCGGTGTCGTACGGATACGAGACGTAGACCGGCTGGCCTGCCGCGTTCACGGGGCCCGCCATCGCCCGCGCGAGCGCCTCGGCCTTGTTGTCCGCGAGGCACTGCGCACCCTGCGGCGACGCCGAGCAAGCGAGCTCCCGCGGATCGAAGTCGCACGACGTGCGGTTGAAGATTAGCCCGTCCGCCAGGCCGTCGAGCGCATCGCACCGCTCGAGCAGCGCATCCATCACGAGCCGCTCCTCGTCCGGTGTGAACGGGTCGCGCGGCGTCTCGACGCCGGCCTTGCGGTACTGATGGCTGATCCAGCGCAGCGCGAGATTGCTGACCGTCGTGCGCATCGCCGGCGCGCCGGAGACGATGCCGTCGAACAGGAACGGATAGCGCTGCGCGACGATCATGCCTTCGCGCCCGCCGGTCGAGCAGCCGACGAAGTATCTGTGGTGCGGCGCTTCGCCGTAGTACGCCGCGACCATCGGCAGCACGACCTCGGTCGTCTTCGCGTTCGCCTGGAACTGGAAGTTCAAGAGCGCCTGCTGATCGGCCATGAAGCTCGCGTCGAAGCCGGCGCCCTGGTGTCCGCTGTCCGTCGAGACGACGGCGAAGCCGCGCTCGAGCGCGTTTCGCTCGCCGGCCGCCTGGGCGCCGAGCGGTTCGCGGATCGAGCCGTTCAGCCCGCCGCCGCCTTGGAACAGGAAGCGGCCGTTCCAGTCGGCCGGCAGGTTCAGCGCGAAACCGATCGCGTACTCCTTGCCGGCGACGCCGGTGCGCTGCTCGAAGCTGCCGACGACGTGGCAGTGGGGCGGCAGCGTCGTCTCAGCGCCTCCCGGAGCGGCGACCGCGCGACTCGGGTAGAAGCGCGCCTCGGTGATCGTCAGATCCTCAGGACCCGCTGACCAGTCCGCGAGCGCGGCGCAAGCGCGCTGCTGCGCGCGGCTCTGCGCTTGCACCTCGGCCGGTGCGTAGGCCGCGCACGCGGCCACTGCCAGCCCGGTCACCGCCACGAATCGTGCTGTCGTCATCGCCCCACCCGCTCGTGCCCAATTGCGCTCCAGTATATGCATCTCGGGCACGTTTCCATCGCTGCGAGCGGATGAGCGCCTCTCGCCCGATTGGCGCACGGCGCACGGTCACATAAGCTCTGCGCTCGAGAGGCCTCGAGGCGGTTGCGGAGGAGGCATGAACGGCAAGCGTTTGCAGATTGCAGCGAGTCTGGCATTCCTACTGCTATCACACGGCGGTCATGCCCATCACTCGCCTGTGGCGTTCGACACGAGCGTCACGGACTTCGCGATCAGCGGCGAGATCGAGCACGTCGACATGCGCAATCCGCACTCGGTCATGCGGCTGCGCGTGTCGGCAGAGGACGGCACCGCGACGCTCTGGGACATCGAATTCAGCAGCGTGAACCTCCTCCTTCGCCGCGGCTGGGACTTCGAGCGCATCAAGGTCGGCGACCGCGTGACGTGCATCGGCAATCCGAGCGCGACCGGCAAGGCGGAGATGTACATGTGGTCGATCCGGTTGGCCGACGGCACGGAGTTCGGCCGATGAGGCGCGACGCCGCGCGGGCGATCCTGGCGGCGGCGTTGCTCTCGACGGCGCTCGCAACGGCCGCGCAGGAGTGGCCGATCGAGGGTATCTGGGAGCCCGACCCGAGCCGCAGCGAACGCTTCCCGGCCGAGCCGCCGTTCACCGCGGAAGGCAAGCGCATCGTCGAGGAGTGGCGCGCCACCCACGACCCGATCGAGGACGATCCGGGCAAGTTCTGCCAAGCGCCGGGCATGCCTTCGTTGGCCCTCGGCGGCGCGAGCTATCCGGTCGAGATCATCGCCAAGCCGAAGCAGGTGACGATCCTGATGGAGCTGCACCAGCAGGTGCGGCGCGTCTTTCTCGATCCGGCGGAGCACCCCGAACGGTTGTTCCCGCAGCGGAACGGTCATTCGATCGGCCGTTGGGACGGCGACACGCTCGTCGTCGACACCATCGGCATCAAGGCGATTCCGTTCGGCTCGGTGCCGCACAGCGACCGCGTGCAGGTGGTCGAGCGCATCCGCACGATCGACGGAGGCGCGGCGCTCGTCAACGAGGTGACGATCACGGATCCGGTGATGTATACCCGGCCCGTGGTCGTGCGGCAGTACTACAAGGCCGCGCCGCCGGGCACGCGCATGCTCGAGTACGAGTGCACGGAGGGCATGTGGATCGAGCACGAGGAGCGGCGCGGCATTCGCGCGGTCCGCTGACGCCGCGACGCGGCGATCACCGATCGCCGCTTGCTCCGCCGAAGCCGCGCGCGGCCGCCTCGGCGTCGACCATGGCCTCCCACTCCGCGAGCAACGGCCGCAGCTCCCGTGCAACGTCTTGCCGCACGCGCGCGAGGTCGTTGCGCTCGGAAAGGTCGGTGCGGAGGTTGAACACGTAGGTGTGCGGGCCGTCGACGATCAGCTTCCAGTCGCCGCGCCGCACGGCCGCGCTCTTGGCGGGGCCGTTGCCGGCGCGCCAGAAGAGCGTCCGCTCGAGCTCCGGCGCGCGGCCCTCCCACACGGGAAAGAGGTTCACGCCTTCGAGCTCGGCCTCTGCCGGAACCGGCGCGCCGGTCGCCGCTAGAATCGACGCCGTAAGATCCATCGTGATCCCGACCTGATCCGAGACGGTGCCGGCGGGTATCCGGTTCGGCCACCGCACGATGGCGGGCACCCGAATGCCGCCCTCGAATACCGTCCACTTGCGGCCGAAGAGCGGCGTGCTGCTCGAGAGCCACTCGCCGCCGTTGTCGTTCGTGAAGATCACGATCGTTCGTTCGGCGATTCCGGCTCCATCGATGACGGCGAGAAGCTCGCCGATCCGCGCGTCGAGATGCTCGACCATGGCTACGTAGTCCGCACGCGTGCTCGTTTCCGGGTCGCTCGGCATGACGTGGCGCGCGTTGTCGGGCGCGACGGACGGCTTGCCCGGGGGCTGGTACGGCCAATGCGGCGCCGTGTACGCGACGTCCAGGAAGAACGGCACGTCCTTGTGCTCCTCGATGAATCGCGCCGCCCGCTGCGTCACGAGATCCGTCGTGTAGCCCTCGATCTCGATCGGCTCGTCGTTTTCCCAGAGATCGGCCTGACCTTCGCCGTCGCGGTGCGTGTAGTAGTCGTGATAGCCGCTCTTCAGGCCGAAGAAGTAGTCGAAGCCGTGCGCATTCGGGCTCTTCTCGGGGACGTAACCGAGATGCCACTTGCCGATCAGCGCGGTCGCGTAGCCGTGGTTCTTCAGGAGCTGGGGCAGCGAGTAGCCCGTCGCGGGCAGTCCGCGGTCGCCGGCGCGCACGGCGTTCGGCAGCGGCGCCTCGATCCCGTAGCGCTGCTGGTAACGTCCCGAGACGAGGCCCGCGCGCGTCGGCGAGCAGGTGACGCCGTTCGCGTAGAAGTCGGTCAGCCTGATGCCTTCGCGCGCGAGGCGGTCGAGGTTTGGCGTGCGAACGTCCGTTGCGCCGTAGCTGCCGAGGTCCGCCCAGCCCAGGTCGTCCGTGATGATCAGCACGACGTTCGGCCGGTCTTGGCCGGCCGGTTGCGCGTAGCCGGTCGTTGCCGGAAGGCAGGCGATGGCCAGCGCGGCCAGCAGCATGCGACGCATACGCTCTCCTCCCGAGTAGCCGGAGCCGCAAGAGTAGCTTCGGCCCACGCTTTTCGTCGAATCGCGGCACCGCTTTTCGTCGGTTTGCGGCCGTCGAGGGCTAGCGGCGGCGCGGTTTGACCATTTTTCTCAAGTCGCGCGAATAGGGGCGATTCGGGTGCGACGGCCAGTTCCGGTTTCCATTCGCGAAAAGGTAGACTTTGTCCATGCGACAACTACGACCCATGAGGCTCACACGATGAAGCGCCTGACCGCCGCCACGCCGATTCTGACCGCGACAGTGCTGCTCTGCGCTCCCGCGGCGGCGCACCACAGCCAAGCCATGTTCGATACGACCCAGGAGATCGTCCTCGAAGGCACGGTCTCGCGCTTCGATTGGGTGAACCCGCACATGTACATCACCATCGAGACGACCGGGCCGGACGGACGGCCGGCGCTCGTCGAGGGCGAAGGCGTCGGGATCACGCAGGCGCTCGTCGACGGGCTCGATCGCGATGCGCTGACGCCGGGTACGCCGGTCGTCATGCGGGCCAACCCGAATCGCGGCGGGTGGGGCAAGCAGGTGCGCGTGCTCGACATCACCACCGAGGACGGCGAGATTCACCCGTTCTATGCCGCCAACCGCCGGAACCGCGTGCTCACGCCGGCCGAGAGCCTCGAGGGTCACTGGGCGCCGTCGCGCGCGGCGTTCGGCGCGGCGATGGGCGCGATGGCGCGCTGGCCGGTCACGCCGGAGGGCCGTGCCGCTCAGCGGGCGCTCGCCGACGACGGGCTCTGCAACCTCGATCCGCCGCCGATGCTGTCGGTGTTCGACGAGCTCCGCACGATCGAGTTTCGCGGCGACCAGATCGTGATGCGCTTCGACAACACGGGCGACCGCACCGAGCGCATCGTTCACATGAACGCGGAGCATCCGGCCGACCTCGAGCCCTCCCTCCAGGGTCACTCGATCGGCCGATGGGAAGGCGAGACGCTCGTGATCGATACGATCGGCTTCACGCCCGATTCTTCCGGCCTCGCGTTGAACGTGCCGGCGGGCCCGCGCAAGCGCCTGGTCGAGCGGCTGACGCTCTCCGAGGATCGTACGCGCCTGCGCTACGAGATCACCGTCGAGGACCCGGACTTCCTCACTGCGCCTGCCACGTTGATGCAGCAATGGGATCACCGCCCCGACCTCGACTTCGCGCAGAACACCGAGCCCTGCGATCCCGAGGTCGCGCGCCGGTACAGGGACCACGTGCCGGAGTGAGCCGGTCTTCCGTGCGGGTTCCCTGAGCAGGAAGGCGGCCGGCACCGCGGCGCCGCATCGAAGCAGCGTGTGACGTCATCTGCTTCGATGCAGGTCGCCGCGGCTCGGGTCGTTGCCCTAGGCTGCGTTCGCTCGACCCGACCTTGGAGGAGGACCCGCCCGCCGCGCTCGTATGGGAAGCCGTGCGCGACGTGGGCGCCGTGCACCGCAGGCTCGCGCGGGATTTCGTCACGAGCACGGAGCTCGAGCCGCGCATGCGCATCGTCACGTTCGCGAACGGGTTCGTTGCGCGCGAGCTGATCGTCAGCGTGGACGACCGACGCCGGCGCGTCGCTTACAGCGTCGTGAACATCGGCGCGGAGCACCACCACGCCTCGATGGAGGTCGTCGAGCACGGTAACGGCTCGCGACTCGTCTGGATCACCGATTTCCTGCCCGATTCGCTGGCCGCCCAGCTCGCGCCGATGATCGAGCAGGGCGCGGAGGCGATGCGGCGGACGCTGAACGACGCGGGCTGACGCGTCGCGTTCTCGCGCGCGGCCCCGGCCTCCGCCCGACGCCGGTGACCGAGACGCTCGCAGAGAGGGTATCCTAGGCGCCCCCAAACGGACCCGACCACCGCGGAGACGCAAGGACGTGCCTAAGAACCCGATTTCCACCGTAGATCCCGACGGTTTGCTCGAATTCTCGGTCGTCTTCACCGACCGCTCGCTGAACCACATGTCCGCGGCCTTCCAGGGCGTGATGCGGCACGTGTCGGCCACGCTGAAGCAGGTCTACGGCGCGCATTCCGTCGTGATCGTCCCGGGCGGCGGCACGTACGGGATGGAGTCGGTCGCCCGGCAGCTGGCGACCGGCCGGCGCTGCACGGTGCTGCGGAACGGCTTCTTCAGCTACCGGTGGACGCAAATATTCGATGCCGGAAGCATTCCCGGCTCGTCTGCGGTGCTGCAGGCGCGGCGCACCGCCGACCAGGCTCAGGCGCCGTTCGTTCCGGCCCCGATCGACGAGGTCGAGGCGCACATTGCGCGGGAGCGGCCGGATCTCGTGTTCGCGCCGCACGTCGAGACCGCGTCCGGGATCATCCTGCCGGACGACTACATCCGGCGCGTCGCCGCGGCCGTCCACGCGGTCGACGGCCTGTTCGTGCTCGATTGCATCGCCTCGGGCACGTTGTGGGTCGACATGCAGGCGCTCGGCGTCGACGTGCTGATCACGGCGCCGCAGAAGGGCTGGTCCGGCACGCCTTGCGCCGGGCTCGTGATGCTCGGCGAGCGCGCGCGCGAGCGCGTTCTCGCGACGAGCAGCACGAGCTTCGCGATGGATCTGCGCAAGTGGCTCGAGATCATGGAGGCCTACGAGAAGGGCGGTCATGCGTATCACGCGACGATGCCGACCGACGGCCTGCGCCGCTTGAGCGAGCTCATGACCGAGATGGAGCGCTACGGCTTCGAGCGGTTGCGCGAGCGGCAGATCGAGCTCGGGCGGCGCGTCCGCGCGCTGCTCGCGGAACGCGGGTTCCCGAGCGTTGCGGGACCGGGATTCGAGGCGCCCTGCGTGATCGTGTCCTACACGCAGGACTCCGATATCGTCGCCGCCTTCGCGAAGGCCGGCGTGCAGGTCGCGGCCGGCGTGCCGCTGATGTGCGGCGAGCCGGCGGACTACCGCGCGTTCCGCATCGGCCTCTTCGGCTTGGACAAGCTGTACGACGTGGACGCCACGGTGTCGCGGCTCGAGGAGAGGCTCGCGCTCGCGACGAGCGGCAAGAGCTAGCTAGCGGCGGAGCGGCCGGCTTCCGGGATTCGGGACGCCGCGCGGCATTTCTGCACCGGAACGGGGCGGCTTGGACCGCCCCGTTCTTTTCTTCACGGCGAGAAGCGACTGGGTGTCGAATCCGCGGACGCCGGCACGACTATTGAACGAGCGGGCTCGCCAGCGGGCCTCTTTCGATCGTTCAGCGAGGAGCACGACAATGCGCGTCATGGTGATGGTCAAGGCCACGGACAACTCTGAAGCGGGCGTCATGCCGAGCGAGGAGCTATTTGCGGCGATGGGCAAGTACAACGAGGAGCTCGTCAAGGCCGGCGTCATGCTGGCGGGGGAGGGCTTGAAGCCGAGCCGCGAAGGTAAGCGCGTGAAGTTCTCCGGCGGGCAGCCGACCGTCGTCGACGGGCCGTTCGCGGAGACGAAGGAGCTCGTCGCCGGGTTCTGGCTGTGGCAGGTGAAGTCGATGGAAGAGGCGCTCGAATGGGCGAAGAAGTGCCCGAACCCGATGCCCGGCGAGGAAGGCGTGCTCGAGATCAGACCGATCTACGAGGCGGAGGATTTCGGCGAGGAGTTCACGCCGGAGCTTCGTGAGCAGGAGGAGCGGCTGCGCGCTGAGCTCGAGCGGCGCTAGGCGCGAGGTGATGCGGCGGCCGCCGGCCCAGGCGGCCGCGATCAGCGCATCAGGATCCCGCCGTCGGCGATCAGCGTCGCGCCGTGGACGAACTCCGCGGCCGGCGAGACGAGCCACGCGCAGCACTCGGCGATCTGCTCCGCGGTGCCGACCTTGCCCACGGCCGCCTCCACTTCCTTGCGCCGCACCGGGTCGCTCATCGCGGAGGCGACGAACGGCGTGTCGATGAAGCCCGGCGCAACCGCGTTCACGGCGATGCCCTTCGGCCCGAGCTCGCGCGCGCAGCTTCTCATCATCGTCAGCACGGCCCCCTTGCTCGTCGCATAGGCACCGCGCGCGACGTAGCCGCCGCCGGTGTAGCTCGAGATGCTCGCGATCATGCAGATGCGCGCGCCGTTCTGCATGTATTTCGCGCCTTCCCGCACGCTCAGGAAGGAACCGATGACGTTGACGTCGAAGAGCGCGCGAAACTCGGCGACCGTGGTCTCGAAGAACGGCGAGGTGTTGATGATGCCCGCGGCAGTGACGAGCGCATCGAGGCCGCCCCAAGCCGTGCCCGCCTGCTCGAACGCGCGGACGACGGAGCCTTCGTCCGCGACGTCGACCTCGATCGCGATGCCGTTCGCGCCGGCCGTCTCGCGCGCGCCGGCGAGGTTCCGGTCGAGGCACGCGACGCGCCACCCGGCCGCTTGCAGCCGCCGTGCCGTGGCCGCGCCTATGCCGCTCGCGGCGCCGGTGACCGCCGCCCTCCGCCCCGCCACTGCTCGGTCGAACGAAGTCGTGCTCATCGGTGTCGTCCCTGTGCTCTGCGAGTGCCGACGCGGAGACTAGACGCTTTCTCCGCCGACCGCGAGAGGCCCGCCGGCCGGCCGTCGCGCTGCGTTCCGGCGGCTCAACGCCTCGGGCCGTAGTGCGGCAGCTCGTCCCCGTGCTCGTACGCGCCGATGTCGGGAGCCGAGCCGCGGAAACCGTCCGTGACGTTCGGAACGATCGTGCCTTTGTCGATCGGTGCCGCCCCGCGCCGCAGGCGAAGATCGTAGTCCTCGGGCGGATACATTCGGCGCATGTCGCGGTCGTCCGGCATCGTGAAGCGGACGAAGCTGTCGGGCCCGAACAGGATGCTGTGAGCGTCGTTCCCGGTCGCGCTGACATATTCCTGCAGCGTCTCGAAGCTCTGCGCAACGGGAGGGTTCTCGTAGTCGGCCGTTACGCCTTTCGGCGGCGACGACCAGTTGAACGGGCTCTCGAACGAATCGGCGATGTGGAAGCCGTTGTAGTCCGAGCTCGAGTAGTTCGTGTAGGTGACCACGCCGAAGCCGCGCCGCGAGCCCTGTCCGCCGTGACTGACGAACAGGTTGTTGACGAGGTGCAGGTTCGAGGCCGCGTTCATGCTCTGATGCTCGCCGACGAACGTGTTGTTGATCAGCAGCACGCCGGCCGGGGTGATCGACAGCTTCGCGGCCTGGTCGAGACCGGTCACCATCGTGTTGCGGATGAAATAGGCCGGGCCGCCGTAGATCGTCTGCATGCTGTAGCCGCCGCCGGCACTGTTGAAGCAGGCGTTGCGGAACACGCGGATGTTGCGGGCGCCGCCGTCCGCCTCAATGCAGTTGTCGGCGAAGCCGTTCAGGAAGTTGCCGTAGATGTCGATCGATACCGGCAGCAGGCTCTCGTCCTCCTCCGGCGCGCCGTAGGTCGCGACGTCGATGCCGTCGTGAAAGTGCCGCACGTCGTTGTAGGCGACGACGTGTCCCCGGCCATACACCTTCACCGCGTACTCGGAGCCGCCGGGGCCGGAAATTCTCTCGGGGAAGCTCGGATAGTCTCTCCAGGCTTCCGTCCAGCCCATCAGCTCGGTCCTGCTGTGGCGCCCGACGAAGACGTTGTCGGCGATGTAGAAATCGTCCGAGCCGGCCCAGTCGCCCTGCACGCCCCGGCCGACGTCCTCGATCCTCGAGTTCGTCAGCGTGAAGCCGTCCGACCCGGCGATGCCCTTTATGCCTGTCAGGAAGGCTACCTCCGTGCCACGAACGGTGATGCCGTCGAAGTGGTGATAGTCGCCGCCCATCAGGTTGAACAGGACCGCGTTGCCGGCGCCGTCGAACACGACCTCGCCGTCGCCCGCGGCCATGATCGTGATCGGCAGCTCCGGCGTCCCGTCGGCCGTGAGGTAATAGGTGCCGTCGAACGGCGTTCCCAGGCGAGGCTCCGTGCGGCCTTCCGTGCCGGAGCCGTAATGCTCGCGGTGATCGCGATAGACACCCGCGTGCACCATGATCGTGTCGCCCGGCTTGACTCGGACCGGGCCGACGGTCGACCAGTCGGCGTGGCGCGCCTCCATGTAGTAGGCCGCCATCAGCCCGGTGAATGACGGCTCGATCCGCGGGCCTTCGTGGTTCCACGGATAGACGTGGTAAACGTTGCCGCCCTCGCGCCTCGGCGTCGGCTCCTTGCGAGTCCTGAAGCGCGCGGTCTGCACGGCCCGGCCTTGCACGCCGTCCGGGTCCGACATCGTGACGCGCACCTCGTAGGCGGTGTCGGGCTCGAGACCGAAGAGGCTGCCGGAGAACATGTTCGGCACCGTGTAGAGGAGCAGCGGGCGCATCATCATCACGCCCCGGCCGCCGCGCCCCGACGATTCCGTCGCTATGCCGCCCGGGTACGCGTTGATGTCCTCGTTGTGCAGTCGGAGCGGATCGAGGCCGTTCTGCCACTGCTCGGCGCCGACCTTCCGGTACTCGAGCTTGACCGACGCGTTGCGGTTGTCGTCGCCGTAGATCTTCCAGTCCACGCCGCCCGACACGACCGTCGGCGGAACGATCTCGATGTCGAGGGCTGTGACCTTGTCGGTCGCCGCGGCAGTCGCCGCGACGAGGACGCCTGTAAGGAGCGGCGCCGTCGTGGCCGCGGCCCGGCGCAGAACGTGTCTACCCATCCATCCTCCGCTCGGCGTATGCCGCCGTTGAGCGAGCGCGTGCAACCGATCCGGCTCGAGGCTCATCTTAGTGGACAATTCGTCCCGACTCTCGGAGCTCGTCGGCGCGAAGGCGCACTGGACGAGCGGCAGGCTCCAGTCGTCGGCAGTGCTCCTCGCGTGCCTATTCCGCGGGGTTCGCAGCCGCCCGCCCGCCCAAGCGACGAGCACGACCGCGATGATTTCGGGACGGCATCGTTACCGCGCGTGCGGCAATTGACTTTGCCTGCCCACTGGTTGTTAACTAGTTCGCGAAATTTGGAAGCCGTGGCGACGAAGCAACATCAGGGGACGCCGCGTCCGAACTCGAAGGGGGGTAGTTATGCGTATTTCCGTGCCGCGCTTGAGCGCGGTGAGCATGGCCGTGTCTGTGTCGATGTTGCCACTGGGCGCGTTCGCCCAGCTGGAGGAGGTCGTCGTCACGGCGCAGCGCCGCGAGACCAATCTGCAAAGCACGCCGATCTCGATTCAAGCCTTCTCCGGCGAAGAGCTCAGTCTCAGCGGTCTGCAACGCGGCGCCGACCTGAGCATCATGGTGCCGAACCTCGTCGCCAATCCGGCTGGCGCCGGCGCCGGCGCCGGGCAATTCTTCATTCGCGGCCTGCCCGGTGTCGGTATCTACATCGACGGCGTGTGGCAGTCGAGCTACGGTTTCCTCGAGTCGAACTTCGCCGAAGTCGAGCGCGTCGAGGTCCTGCGCGGGCCGCAGGGCACGCTGTTCGGCCGTAACACGAACGGCGGCGCGATCAACATCACGACGCGCGCGCCCGGCGACGAGTTCGGGATGCGCATGAATCTCGAGGTCGGCGAATTCAACCGGCGCAACGCGACGCTGACGGCCGACCTGCCGCTCTCGGACACGCTGAAGACGAAGTGGATGGTCTCGAGCCTCTACAACGAAGGCGGCATCAGGAGCGTCACGTTGGGGACGGGCCTCGGTGGCCAGGACGACACGCTCTTCCGGGGCGACATCCTCTGGGAGCCGACGGATCGGTTCAGCTTGCGGGTAACCGCGAACGACGAGGACAAAGCGGGCTCCGACGCGCGTATCGTGCGGTTCACGAACGTCGATCACCCGCAAGTCACCCGTTACAACGTGCTCGCGGGCAATCCCGATTACCTCGCGCGCGCGCGCGCCGTCGATCCGAACTTCCCGGAATCGCCGTTCATGTCCTATTTCCCGTCGACCACTTTTTCGCCGGAAACGCACGAGCCCGGCTATCCGGGCGGCGAGCTCGGCAAGTGGCAGACGAAATCGGATAACGCGCCCGACGGCAACAAGCGCGACTTGCGGTACTACACCGTCACGATGAACTGGGACATCACCGACAACCTCTCGCTCGAGTCGATCACGTCGACGTGGGAGATGAACCGTCGGCACGTCACGGATTACGACGGCTCCGAGTTCACGTTTACCACGGACGAAACCAACGCGGTCGACAACAACTTCACGCAAGAATTCCACCTGACGGGCACGAACCTGGACGGCCGTCTGTCGTGGTTGGCAGGGCTCTACACGCTCAAAGAGCGATCCAAGGTGCGCAGCGACCGTTGGGCCGTCTGGGATCTGCCGCGGCGGCCGGGCGATCTGAACTCGACGCCCGATCCGCGGGACCGCATGAGCGTCGAGGCCTGTCAGTACATCTTCGATTGGGTCACCACGGTTTACCACGACGTGCCGCTGCCGCCGCTGCCGGCCGGCGGGCCGTGCGCGACGACCGGCGCGACGCCCAACGTGATTGGCGCGCTGAACCCGAGCGTCTGGACGATGACCTTGCCGGGCTCGACGCGGTCCGTCACGAAGAGCGAGGCGGAGCAGAAGGCGTTCTTCGGCGAGGTCACGATCGGGCTCACCCAGAAGCTGGACATGACGCTCGGTGTTCGGATCACCGAAGACTCGAGCAGCCGCCTCGTCGACTCGAGCCCGCCGTACACCCGTAACGAGGTCTCCGATCACCCGCAGGGCGACATCTACGCGTTCGACAATCCGCGCGTCGAGGTGGATCCGGACTTCGGCCGCAACACGACCAACAAGTTCGCGCTGCAGTACCAGATGAACGACGACATCATGCTGTACGGCAGCTGGGGCGAGGGCTTCACCGAGGGTACCGCGCAGATCCTCACGCTGCCGGTGGTCGGCCCGGGCGGTTGTCCGAGCACGGTCGATGCGCCCGTCGTTTTCCCGCAGAATCGCGAGATCGTCACGAGCAGGGAGATCGGTCTCCGGTCGGACTGGCTCGACAGGACGCTGCGCTTCAATGCGAGCTACTTCGATGCGAGCTGGAACGGCATGCGCGTCGCGACGTTGGCGCTGAACCCGTGCACCGGCGATCGTTTGCCGCAAACGGTCATCAAGAGCGACGGCCGGGGCGAGGCGAGCGGCTTCGAGTTCGAGGTGATCTATGCGCCGACCGCCCGCATGAGCTTCAACTTCAACCTGGGCGTGATCGACACGCAGTATCTCGACACGGGCGCGTTCATCGATCAGGGTAACGACCTGTCGGGCACGGTCGTCGTTCCGCTGACGCCGGAGAACGGCACCGGTATCGCGTCGCTCGACTCGGCGTTCGCGTACGCACCGGACGTGAGCGCGTCGTTCGGCTTCACGTACGACCAGCCGCTCTCGAACGGTGCGACCCTGACCTACGTGGCCAACTACGGCTGGATGGACAAGTACGTTCGCGATACGGCGAATCACCGCATCCCGCGAGACGAGAACGGCAACCCCGAGTTCGAGCCCGCCTACGGCCTCTTGAACGGTCGTCTGGTGTACACGCCGAGCGCAGGGAACTGGTCCGCGGAGCTGTGGGCGAGGAACATCACCGACGAGCAGTACGTCAACGGTGGTTTCGACACGCACACGGTCTGGGGCTTCAACTTCTCGGTCGTCGGGCCGCCCCGCGAGGTGGGTGCCAGCCTGAACATCCGCTTCTAGGGCTCGCGCGCCGCGGCCGACCGGCCGCGGTGATCTCGATGATGCGGGGCGGCTTCGGCCGCCCCGCGCATTTCGAGGTCCACACTCGCGGGGTTCGGGTCTGCCTTGTCGTCCCTCGACCGGCTGTCTATTCTGGGGAACACCCGGACAGGGGCGGTCGATGAAGAAGCCTCATTGCTTCTGGCAGACCGAGCTCGCGCTGGAAGAGAGCGAGGCGCGGCTCCGTGCGCTCGTCGAGGCGTCGCCGCTCGGCATCGTCATCATGGGTCTCGACGGTCAGCCGATCTTCTACAACCCGAAGTGCGAGGAGCTGCACGGCATCTCGTTCGACAAGGCCGGCAACCGGGGTTGGGAGCAGGCGGTGCACCCCGACGACCGCGAGCGGGTCGCCGAATCTTGGTACGCCGCCGCTCGTGCCCGGCGTTCCTGGTCGGCGGTCTATCGGTTCCTGCACGCGGACGGACGCGTGGTCTGGGTCATCGGCCGGACGGCGCCGATCTTCGTGCGCGACAAGCACATCGGGTTCGTCGGCACGCTCGAGGACATCACGGAGCAGAAGGAGGCGGAGGCCGAGCGCGAGCGTCTGCTCGAACGGGAGCAGGCCGCACGACGGCAGGCCGAAGGCGCCACGCTGCTGCGGGACAACACCCTCGCTTCCGTCGCTCACGAGCTGCGCACGCCGCTGCAAGCGATCGCGATGAGCGTCGAAGCATTGCGCATGACGACCCTCCCCGCGGACGAGCAGGCCGGTAACCTGCTCGCGGTAGTGCAGCGCAACGTCTGGAAGATGCGCCGGCTGGTCGAGGACCTGCTCGACATCAGCTGCATCGAGGCGGGCACGTTCGAGATCCGGCCGCAGCAGATGTCGATCTACCCGTTGCTCGACGAGACGCTCGAGACGTTCGCGCCGAAGGCCGCGGAGGTCGGCATCGCGTTCAGGTGCGAGGCCGCAGAGGGTTTGCCGCGCGTCAGCGCGGATCGGGAGCGGCTCGCTCAGGTGCTCGCAAACCTCGTCGACAACGCTCTGAAGTTCACCCCGCGGGGCGGGCGGGTCACCGTGCGCGCCCAGCCGTTCGACGGGCAAGTGAGCATATCGGTAGAGGACACGGGCCCGGGCATTCCGGCCGAGCTCGCGTCGACGGTCTTCGACGCATTCTGGCAAGCGGACCGCACCACGCGCTCCGGCGCGGGTCTCGGGCTCGGGATCGTGAAAGGCATCGTCGAGGCGCACGGCGGTGCGATCTGGGTCGAAAGTAACGGAGGTGCGAGATTCCGCTTCACGCTGCCGTGCGGGCAGCGGCAGTGAGCGAGCTCCATCGGGGCGACGAGCTCAGCTCACGCTGACGACGCGCACGTCGCCCGTCCGCGCCGGCACGCCCGCGAGCACCTCGCCGTCGCGCCGTCGCAGGCTCACGTCGACGCGCTCGCCGCGCAGGTGGATGCCGCGCAGATTCACCTCCTCCAGCCACTGCGGCAGCACCGGGCGATCGAAGCGCACGATCTTGGCCGCCGGATCGAAGGTGAGCCCGAGGCAAGCTTGGAGCAGCGCGATCGGCGTCGCCGAAGCCCAGGCCTGCGGCGTGCAGGCGACCGGGTACAACGTCGCGCCGCGACCCGGACGGCGCGCGAACCCGCAGAAGAGCTCCGGCAACCGGCGCAGGTCCATGTGCGTGGCCGCGGCGAACAGACCGTCCATGATCCGCAGGATCGCGTCGTTCAGGCGATAGCGCGCGAGACCCATCGCGATCAGCGCGTTGTCGTGCGGCCAGACCGAGCCGTTGTGATACGACATCGGGTTGTAGAGCGCTTCGCCGGCGGCCACCGTGCGGATTCCCCAGCCGCAATAGAACGCGTTGCTCAGCAGGCCCGCAGCGACGCGCCGCGCGCGCTCGGGATCGGCGATGCCCGAGAGCAGCGTGTGTCCCGCGTTCGAAGTGCGGACGCGGCACGGCCGCTTGTCCCCGTCGAGCGCAACGACGTACGTGCCGAGCTCCTCGTCCCAGAACGCTGCCTCGAACTGCACGCGCAACGCTTCCGCCTGCGTATCGAGCGCGACGCCGTAGCCGTGCTCGCCGAGCGCGCGCGCGATTGCGGCCGCCGCGCGCTTCGCGGCGTAGACGTAGCTCTGGACCTCGACGAGCGCGATCGGACCGCGCGCGAGGCGTCCGTCGGCGTGAAACACGGAGTCGGGGCTGTCCTTCCAGCCTTGGTTCACGAGCCCCTGCGCGTTGCGGCGCCCGTACTCGACGAAACCGTCGCCGTCCCGATCGCCGTAGCGATCGATCCACTGGAGGGCGGCTTTGATGTTCGGCCAGATCGAGCGGATGGTCTCGATGTCGCCGGTGCGCTCGTAATAGGCGCCTGCCACGGCGACGAACAGCGGGGTCGAGTCGACGCTGCCGTAGTAGCGGCGGAACGGCACCTCACCGAGGATCGCCATCTCGCCTTGGCGCATCTCGTGCAGAATCTTGCCGGGCTCGGCATCTGCCTCGGGGTCGTCGCTCTCGGCCTGATGCGCGGCCAGGAACCGCAGCACGCCGCGCGCGAGCTCGGGATCCATCCACAGCGTCTCGAGGGCGGTGATCAGCGCGTCGCGCCCGAACGGCGTGCTGAACCACGGAATGCCGGCGTACGGGATCGGGCCTTCGGGCTTGTCCGTCACCAGCATGCACAGGTCGGCGACGGACCGCCGCACCACCTCGTTGAAGATCTCGTTGGACGTTGCGATCGAAGCCATGCGCAACGCCGAGTGGCGAAGCGCGTGACGCGCATCGCGGATCGCCCTGCGGAAGTGGCGCGCCGCCGGGGGCTTCCCTTCGAAGTCGGCGAAGCTCACCTCGATGTGGATCGTGCAGCCCTCCTGCGGGGGCAGCGTCAGCTCGAAGAGCGCCTGGTCGCCGCGGAGCTTGGTCGGCGTCGGGTCGAAACGCAGCGAGGTGACCCGGCGCGTGCCGCATAGCCCCGTGTAGCCCAAGACGACGCGATCCGCCTGCACGACCGGCGGGTGCGGAGCGCCGCGGCGCTTGCGCACGGCGCCCCGCACCTCGAAGAGATCCACGAAGTCCGCGCTGAAGCTCAGCGCGACCTTCAGGGTCTGCGGCTCGGTCGAATGGTTCTTGAGCCGCACCCGCTCGTAGCACGCTCCCTGCCAGAGGAACGTGGTGCGGCGGATGTGAATCACGCCGTGGGCGATCGCGAGCCGGCCGTTCTCGAACACGTCCGGGTTCGTCAAGTCGCAAGTGAGCGTGGCGTTATCCGCGCGCAGCGTGGAGCTCAAGAGCAGCGGGCGCTGCCCGTTGATCGTCAGCTGGCTGCGGGACAGATGCCGGGTGTCGGCGTGGTACAGCCCTTCCGGGCTGCCGGGCCCGTGCGCGATGTCGCCGTTGTGGTCGAACACGGCGAACGTGTCGCCGTGCTTGAGCGTCCGCGGCCGCCGCTCCTGGATGGAGGTCGTGGCCGGGATGTAGAACACCGGAACCTGACCGAGGGCCGGCGTCGCGTGATCGAGTGTCGCGTCCGTCATTCCCGTCGCGTCCCTCCTCGCTGCCTCACGCCACGCGCCGATCCTTCGCGGCCACGGCCGTCAGCGACTCGTAGAGCGCCACATAGTCGCGCGTCATCCGCGCCGCCGAGAACCGTTGCTCGAAGCGCCGGCGGATCGCCGTCCGGTCGAGGCGATCGAGCCGATCGATCGCGCGGACGGCCTCGCCGACTCCATCGACGACGTAGCCCGTCACGCCGTCCTCGAGCACCTCCGGCACGGAGCCGCGTCGAAAGGCGATCACGGGCGTGCCGCACGCCATCGCTTCGATCATCACGAGGCCGAACGGTTCCGGCCAATCGATCGGGAAGAGCAAGGCGGCGGCATTACCGAGGAACTCGCCCTTCTGCGCCTCGCCGATCTCGCCGACGAACTCGACGCCCGGAAGGTCGAGTAACGGCTTGATCCGAGACTCGAAATAGTCCCTGTCCACTGCGTCCACTTTAGCCGAGAGCTTGATCGGCAGCCCCACCCGCCTCGCGATCTCGATCGCGAGGTCGGGCCTCTTCTCGGGCGAGATCCGGCCGAGAAAGGCGAGGTAGCCGCCTGCCGGGCGCCGGCTCGGGTGGAGCAGGTCGACGGGCAGGCCGTGATACACGGTGGCGAGCCAACCCGCCCCCGGCAGCGGCCGCCGCTGGTCGTTGGAGATCGAGACGAGCGGGAACTCGGGGAACTTCCCGTAGAACGGGCGCAAGTCCGGCAAGTCGAGGCGCCCGTGCAGCGTCGTGACGGTCCGCGCCGCGATGTCGCGGAACAGCGGGAAGTGCATCAGGTCGATATGGAAGTGCAGAACGTCGAACTCTTCGGCGCGCCGGCGCACCTCATCGAGCATCATCAGCGTGTAGGGCACCGAATCCCGCACGCCGGGGTCGAGACGCAGCGCCGTCGGCCAGCCGGAGACGAGCTCGGCGGAGGTCCGGGAGTCGCCGCTCGCGAACAGGGTCACTTCGTGCCCGTCGCGGACCAGCTGCTCGGTGAGGTACGAGACGATCCGCTCGGTCCCGCCGTACAGCCGGGGTGGGACGGCTTCCGCAAGCGGAGCAATTTGCGCAATCTTCATCGTGCAGACTCCTCCTTGAAGCTACGCCTGGCAAAAGCGGGCCCCGCCCCGGCGTGGCGCCGTGGGTGCGAGGGCGGGGGGTAGCAGAGGCAGGATGAGGGCGCGTTTCGCCGATCTCAAGGCGGCGGCCGGCTCCGCGGGCGGTCGAACGCCGCGGTGCGGCAGGGCGCGGCCGCTCTGCGGCGGCGGATCGGGCCGGGCGCCCGAACGGACGGCGAGCCGACGCGGTCGACGCCTGCCGCGTACGCCGCTCTGCTGACGGCGCGGCCGAGCGGTTCCGGTTAAGGACGACCGCCCATCAGCTCCGTCAACGGCTCGATCACGGCCTGCGCCCAGATCTCGTAGCCCTTAGGACCGGGGTGCAGGAGGTCGCTCATCACGTCGCGAGGAATGCTGCCGTCCTCGGCGAGGAACAGGTCGCCGATGTCGAGGTAGTGCACCGCGTCCCCGTCGTGGAGCTTCGCGATCGTGCGGTTGATCTCGGCAATCGTCTCCCGGACCGGATCGTTCGGCCGGCCGCGCGGGAACACGCCGAGCAGCAGTATCTTCGCTTGCGGAAAACTGCGCTGCAGCTCGAGGACTACCGCACCGATGCCTTCGGCAATCTCCGCCGCCGTGTTCCTCGCCGTGTTGTTCGTGCCGATCATCAGCATCACGGCGCGCGGATGGAAGCCGCGGCCTTCGCCGTTCTGCAGGCGGTAGAGGACGCCCTGCGTCGTATCGCCCGCAATGCCGAAGTTCGCGACCTTGAAGTGGCCGAAGTAACGATCGAACACCGGCTTCCCTGCAAACGGACCCTCCTCGTTCCGCCAGAAATCGGTGATCGAATCGCCCATGAACAGCAGCTCCGCGTCGCCGCGGCGTGCGACTGCCAGGTTGGCTTCGTGCTTCTCTTGGAACTGCGACGCGAGGTTCGGCACGATCGCGGTGTTCGGCCTCGGCGGCCGCACTTCGAGCAGCCCCGGATACTTCTCGATCACGCGCCGCGTCTCGGCATCCGTCGATGCGAGGAACTCCTCGAAGCTCTCGCGGACGAGCTCGACTTCGGCGGCCGTAGGTCGTGGAATGGCAACGGCCGCAGGAACCGGCGCAGCTTGCTGTGCGGCCTGACGCACGGCTTGAGCGTGCACGCTGGCGACGTTGCAGGCGAGCACCGCGACGAGCACGCGAGCCGCGCGAACGTGATCGAAGAAGCGCATGGATCTTACCCCCTCTCGTAAGTTCCACGAGATTGTCTGCGACCGGCTCGTCGTTGGGAAGGTGCCGGAGGCGCTTTCAGTCGCCCTCGTGACGACGAGATACCAAGACGAGGTGAGGGGCATGTCGGTTGCGCCTCGTTGCGCCGCACGCAGGCAAATCCTGCTTTGACATATTTGGTACCTTCGCATAGAAAGGAGTAACGCCAATCCGTGCCGCCTACGTCCCGAGCGCCATCGGCGCCCGAGGGCGTCCTCTCGCGATTTCACGTATCGACAGCTCATCCCCACGTGGGCGGGTGTCAGTTAATGAACATGATCAGTAAAATGGCCGTAGCGACCAGCACGGAGACTCCATGCGGATGAAACTCTCGAGCGTTGCCACGGGCGCCCTGTTGGCCGCGACGGGCGCGCTGCCCGCGATTGCCCACCACTCGTTCGCCGCGGAGTTCGACGCGAACAAGCCGGTGACGCTCGAGGGCACGGTCACGAAGATGGACTGGATCAACCCGCACTCGTGGATCCATCTCGACGTGGAAACGGAGTCGGGCGAGGTGCAGAAGTGGATGATCGAGGGGGGAGCGCCGAACGCGCTGTTGCGTCGGGGGTGGAACCGCAACTCGTTGCCCCCTGGGACGAAGATCGTCGTGCAAGGGTTCCAGGCGAAGGACGGGGCGTTCCGGGCGAACGGCCGCGACATCACGTTCCCGGACGGCCGGAAGCTGTTCGTCGGCTCGTCGGGGATAGGCGCGCCGGACGAGCGCCCCGAGTAGCCACCGGTCCGAGTCGTCGACGGCTGTCGGCGCGTCCACGAGGCGCGCCGTAGGAGAGAGCAACATGCGTACGCGCTCGTCGGGTTTGCTTCTGATTGCCTCGCTCGCAGCGCTTGCTAGCAGCGTTTCCGCCCAGCCGGCGACGACACCCGCGCCGAGCATGCGCGGCGACGGGCCGGCGCCCGCGGCAGCGCCGTTCAGCATCACGCGTAGCGATCCCGCGCTCGACGAGCTCATAGCGCCCGATGCGCAGGCCGAGCTGCTCGCCACGGGCTTCGGCTTGAACGAGGGTCCCGTCTGGGTGCCGGAGGGCACGTCGGGCTATCTGCTCGTCGGCGGCTTGCTCGACAACGTCATCTACAAGATCTCGGCCGACAAGCAGGTCTCCGTGTTCATGGAGCAAGCCGGCTTCTCGGGCACCGACGTCGGCAACACGGGCGCGCAGACGCGCAGCGGCCGCTCGCACGTGCTGCTGATCGGGCCGAGCTGCGCGAGCCTGGATTCGCAAGGCCGCCTGATCTGGTGTGCGGTCAATGACCGCACCGTCAACCGGCTCGAGCCGGACGGCACGCGCACGGTGCTGTCGACCGGCGCGCCGGACGGCAGGCGCTTCGGCGGCCCGAACGACATCGTCGTCACGCGGGACGACGCGGTCTACGTCACCGACACCGACTTCGGCCTCCGCGGCGCCGGCCGCAGCCCCGACAAGGACATGCCGAACGGCGTATGGCGAATCAAAGACGGCGTCTCGATGTTGGTCTTGAGCGCGGACGAGCTCGGCGGCACTCCGAACGGCATCGCGCTCTCGCCCGACGAGCGCTGGATGTATCTGACGGCGCCGCGCTCGAGGATCATGCGCTACGAGGTGCGGCCCGACGGCTCGCTCGGCGAAGGCAGCGTGTTCACGGAAGGGCCGGGCATCGGCGACGGCATGAAAGTCGACGTGCAGGGGAACCTGTACTCCACGAGCGGCGGCGGACCCGGCATCGTGCGCATCACGGCGCCCTCCGGCAAGCTGCTCGGGCTGTTGAATCTGCCGATATACGGCGGCGAGCCGAAGCGACAAATCTGTGCGACGAACGTCGCGTTCGGCGACGCGGACGGCAAGAGCCTCTACGTCACCGCGTGCGACCACGTGTATCGGATCCGCATGAAGGTCGCCGGCGTGATGCCGGGACCGCGGCGGTGAGCTCGTGCGAGGCGGCACGGGTACCGGGGTGAGGTCGGTGCCGCGCGCACGAAACCGCACCCGAGCGCGGGGGCGTTTGCGGTAGCATTCTCGAAGGGGGGTACCACGATGATCGAGACGATTCTGCGTCGCGTTATCTGCGGTTTGTTCCTGGTCGCGCCGGTCGGCGTCATCGCTCAAACGTCACAGCCTGCCGTGCTGTTACCGACGGCCGATGCGCCTTTGACGCTTCCGGCGGGCGACCGACAGATTCGCGTAGTGCTCGTCGCCGGCGGTCTCGTCGGACCGTGGGACATCGTGTTCATCCCCGGCACGAACGACATGCTCGTCACCGAAAGCAACGGTGCGTTGCGTCTGATCGCCGACGGCAAGCTCGTGCCCGAGCCCCTCTGGACCTCGCCGTCGCCGAAGGGCAACGACGTGCTGCACGGCGTCGTCGTGCACCCGGATTTCGAGACCAATCGTCTGGTCTACGTGTCGTACCTGAAGGGCGACGACACGAGCCAGACCTTGGCAATCGCGCGCGGCCGCCTCGATGGCGCCAAGCTCGTGGACGTGAAGGAGATCTACGTGGCGGAGGCGTGGCTGAACACGCGCCTGGCGTTCGTCGGCCGCATGGAGTTCGGTCCGGACAAGACGCTGTACGTGACCGTCGGCGATCGCGACCCCCTCTGCTGCGGGCCCGAGGACGACAACAGCGTTCGCATCCTCGCTCAGAGCTTGATGAGCGACATCGGCAAGACGCTGCGCCTGACCGACGACGGCGGCATCCCGCCGGACAACCCGTTCGTCGGCCGTGCCGACGCGCGGCCTTCGATATTCACGTACGGGCACCGCAACGGTTTCGGCCTGCGCTTTCACCCCGAGACGGGCGAGCTCTGGCAGATGGAGATCGGCCCGCTCGGCGGCGACGAGATCAACATCCTGGAGCCCGGCGCGAACTACGGTTGGCCGCTCGTCTCCATGGGCCGCAATTACACCGGGACGCTCGTCTCCGAGCAGCCCTGGTACCGCGAGGGCATGGTGCAGCCCCGTATGTTCTGGGTGCCGGCGATCAGCCCCGCCGGGATGGCGTTCTATACCGGCGACAAGTTTCCGGAGTGGAAGAACAACCTGTTCATCGGTGCGCTGAGCGCGAAACACGTGCAGCGCGTCAGCTTCGGTCACCCGACGGGTCATGCCGAGCGGCGCGAGGTGTTGCTGCAGGAGCTCGGCGTGCGCTTCCGCGAGGTGGAGGTCGGCCCGGACGGCTACATCTACCTGGCGACCGAGGTGCGCTACGGCAGCGGCCGGCCCGACGGCACGGTGTTGCGCCTCGAGCCGGTGCCGTAGGCACACCGGCCGTGCCTGCGCCGTCCGGTCGGCCGGCGCGGCGCGCCGACGACCCTCGTCACTGCCCCTGGAGCTCCGCGATCAGCGAATCCATCTGCTGGAACTGCAGGCAGCCGGCGGTCGGCGGGCTCGGCGGGCAGCCGGTGGACCGCCAGCCGTAATCCATCTCGAACACCGCGAGCACCTGCGCCTTCGACGCGCCGGAGCGGATCAGATCGCGGATGCGGTCGCGCATCGCGGCCACGTCGGCGTTGAATTGCACGAGATCGGCGCGTGTCGACACGGGGCCGTGGCCCGGAATGATCGTGTCGAAGTCGAGCGCGAGCGCACCCTCGAGCGTGCGGGTCCAGTCGAGAAAGCTGCCGCCCTGCGCGTAGTCCACGTAGATGCTGCGGCCCGGCGGCCGATTCGCGGCGGCGGCTTGCGCCTGCGGACTGCGGCCGAGGAACAGATCGCCGGTATGTATGACCTTCTCCGCCGGGAAGTAGATGATGGCGTCGCCGTTCGTGTGGCCGCGGCCGAAGTACAGCGCGCGGACCTCCTTGCCGCCCAGGTGCAACGTCAACGCTTTGTCGAAGGTAATGTTCGGCAGGCCGATCGGCGTGCCCGGCGTATCCTCGTAGTAGGGCTGCTTGATGTCGCTCAAGTTGATGCGAACGTTCTCTTGTGCAATGACGTTGGCGATCGCGAGCAGCTTCGCGTTGCCGCCGGCGTGGTCGTCGTGCTGGTGGGTATTCAGCACGTAGACGATCGGTTGGTCCGTGATCGTGGCCACTTTGGCGACGATGTCCTCGGCGTTCCTGTAGAACATGTCGTCGACCAAGATCACGCCGGCGCCGGTGACGTAGACGGCTACGTTGCCGCCTTCGCCGGTGAGCATGTAGAGGTCGCCCTTCACCTGCTGGATGTCGACCGGCCTCGCCGGCTTCTCGAGCTGCGCGAGCGCGGCGGGCATGGCCGAGGCGAGGCCGACGGCGGCGACGAGTGTCGAGAAAGGCTTCCGTTGCATCGTTTCCCCCCGCACCGACGACGGCAACATACCGTGTCGGCGCACAACTGTCGGTGAGGCGACCGCCGGCAATGCCGATCCGGCGCAGCGCGACGACGATCGCCGTCGCTTTCGGCGAGAGCGGCTCGTTCGCTCCCTATCGCTCGCCGCGCCCCGCAGCCTCCGCCGCGGCCCGCTCCTCGGCTCTCGCCGCGCTCAAGATATTCGCCAAGCCGAGGTTTCCTTCGTGGCAGGCGTATTCGTAGATCGCTTCCCCCGCTGTCATGTCGAGCACGGCGGTGTAGGGCCGCTCGAAGGTTGCGGGATCTTCGACGGTGACCTGGTAGTGCATCTGATCCGGACCGATCCGCGTATAACGCTCGGTGAGGCGCAGCGTCGCGCCGTTGCCGCGGAACGATGCGAACGGGTGGAAGGTCGTGATGTTCGGGTGGAAGTTCGTGACCTCGATGACCAGCGTGTCGCCTTCCCACCGCCCCCTCGAATCGCCCATGTACTGACGAATCGCCGGCGACAGCTGCGGCCGGTCGTCCAGCGGGATGATCCGCGTGTCGTGGATCATCTCGTGCGTGATCGTGACGTAGCCCGGCGCCTGGATGATCTCGACGTTGTTGTTGTAACCGGTCGGGAACATCACGAACGGAAGCCCGACGGTGATGCAGCGGTCCCAAAGGCTTCGGTCGGTGTACGAGTCCGCCGGGCCGCGGCCCCTGCGCGCCTCCTCGAACGCCGCGACGCGCTCGTGATACTCGGGAACGAATGCCGGTAGCCGGCCGTTCGGCGGGTCGATGATCAGCGAGCTGCGCTGCGACCGGGCGTTCAAGTTCTCGTACCAGTGCTCCGGGCCGGCGCCGACGTCTCCGCCGGTTGCGACCGCGTCGATGAGCCGCGCGCGGTTCGCGAGCGCCTGCTCGAGCTCCTCGCCTTCGAGAAACTCCTTGTCGGCCACCTCAGGCGGTCGCTCGAGCGGAACGGAGAAGTTGTTGTCGGTGTTCCAGACGCCCTGGATGTCGGGATCGCCCCACGGCGTCTTCGGGTGCACCCACGACGCCTGCTCGCCGGTTTCCGAGCGATCTTGAGACTGTGCCCACGAAGCGGCGAAGTAGAGCGCCGGCACGATGGACACGATGACGAAAACGGTGCGTCGCTCCGGCAGCACGGTACCCCCTCCCGTGACGTCTGTGCATCGATCGACAGGTGACACGTAGTCGTCACCCGGATTTCGAGCATATGACTCGCGCTCTTCGCCGGTCAAGGCGACTCGCGCCGTGCTGCTGCGGGCGCACGGAAGCGGTGCGCGTCCGTGATTGTTGACTCTCGAGTAACTTAAGAGAGCTCTCGCTTGCGGCGCTGGGGCTCTCTCTATAGAGTTAACATGTTCAGAATGGGCTGGTCTGCCGGGGCCGCGCCAACGAGGGGGATGCGGCGCACGGCTCGAAATCACCGAGCTGAACGGGGGGGGTATGAGAAATTCGATGTTGCCGCGCAACGGCACGAAGGTGACGTTGCTTGCATCGACGATTTCGGCGATTTTGTCGGGCAGTGCCGCGCATCGCGCGGTAGCTCAGGAAGCGGGCGCCGTCGAGGAGGTCGTCGTCACGGGTTCGCGCATCGTGCGCCGTGACTTCGAGGCTTCGACACCGATCATGACGGTCGATGCCGAGCGGCTCGAGGCCACGAGCACGCTCAGCGTCGAGAGCGTGCTCAATCAGATGCCGCAGTTCGCGCCTGCCCAGAGCCAGTTCAGCGCGCAAGGCCAGATCCAGACTTCTCCGACCGCATCGCTCGGCGTCGGCACGGTAAACCTGCGCGGCGTCGGCACGAACCGCACGCTCGTGCTGATCGACGGACGGCGCGCACAACCGGCCAACGCGTCGCTCGTCGTCGACCTGAACACCGTGCCGTCCGCGGCCATCGAGCGCGTCGAGACGATCACGGGCGGCGCGTCGGCCGTGTACGGCGCCGACGCCCTGGCCGGCGTCGTCAACTTCGTCCTGAAGGACGACTTCGAGGGCGTTTCGATCGACGCCCAAAGCAGCATGACCGAAGCGGGCGACGGCCACGAGTCGCGGTTCTCGAGCCTCATCGGCCTGAACTCGAGCAGCGGCAACGCGAACATGCTGCTCGGGGTGGAATGGTACGAGCGCGACATCGCGTATCAGAAGAATCGCGACTTCTATCGCAAGGCTTGGAACGATCCGACCGACATCCGGAGCACGTTCCTGCCGTCGATGGCCGCGTACAACATCGATCCCAACAATCGGCCTACGCAGGCGGCCATCGACGCGCTCTTCCCGCAGTACGCTCCGGGAACCGTCAACGTGAACTCCGCGGTTCCGCCGGTGATCTACTTTCATCCCGAGACGGGCGCGGCATGGACGAGAAACGCGCAGCGCGCGCTCGGCTTCGACGATTCGCTGCTCGGCCGGCCGGACATCGGCGACGGCTACTACGGTCTCATTCGGCAGGGCGACAGGATCGAGCAGATCTACCAGGACGGCCCGCTGTCGACGCCGCTGGAGCGCCGATCGGCGTTCGCGAAGGGTCACGTCGACATCACCGACAATCTTCGGGCCTTCGTCCAGGCGAACTACAGCGGCATCAAGGTCGACACGTTCTCGGCCGGCCCGCCGCCCGCGTACAACACCGCGTGGGGCGGAGCCATCCCGAACGACGGCCGCACGTCGATCCCGCCCGGGCTGCAGACGCTGCTCGACTCGCGGCCGAACCCGGACGAAACGTGGTTTCTCACTCGCGGCCTCGATTTCGTCGGTCAGTTCGGTCCGACGAACGACAGCAGCGTGTACCAGATCACCGCCGGCCTCGAGGGCTCTTTCGAGAACCGCGACTGGACGTGGGAGGCGTTCTACTCGAGCGGCAAGACGACCGCTACGAACGTCTATTACGGCTTGCCTTCCGTCCAGAGATGGAAGGCGCTCGTCGCGTCGCCCGAGTTCGGGCGCAACCAAGTCATCGATTACTTGACGGGCCCGGACGGCAACCCGGTGCTCGACGAGAACGGGGAGCGCATTCCGATCGGCGGCGGCGAATACCTGCTGCAGTGCACGAGCGGCCTGCCGATCTTCTACGGCACGACGGCGGAGACGACTCAGGATTGCATCAACAGCATCATAGGTCCGTTCAAGTCGGCGGGCAGCGTCTCCCAGGACATCCTCGAGGCGAACCTGCAGGGCAAGCTCGCCGACATGCGGTCGGGCGAGCTGCGGTTCGCGGCGGGCATCAGCAACCGCAAGAACGGCTTCGTCTACGAGCCCGCGAACGCGTCGTCCGCGTTGTTCGATTTCCCGCTCGGCATCTTCGCGTCCAATTCGGCGCGCGGAGAGACCGAGGTCTGGGAGATCTACGGCGAGATGCTCCTGCCCGTCACGGAGCGCTTCGATATCTCTCTCGGCTACCGCTATTCCGACTATCAGGACGGCGCCGTCGGCGAGGTCGGCACATACAAGGCGGAGTTCGATTGGCAGGCGAACGATTGGATGCGAATGCGTGCCGCCTATCAGGTCGCGAACCGCGCGCCGAACACGGCCGAGCTGTTCCAGTCGGAGACGAACCAGTTCCAAGGGACGTTCTCGAGCGCCGATCCGTGCGCGTCGACGACGCTGATCCCGGGCTTCGGCAATCGGGCGGACAATCCCAATCGGCTGCAGGTGCAGGAGCTCTGCGCTCAGCTGATCGTCGACTTCCCGACGCCCGGCACGCCGGCGGCCGACACGTGGATGGAAGGCACCGTGCCGTTCACCGGCATCAACGCGATCCTGACCGGTAATCCGAACCTGAAGTCGGAGGAAGCCGAGACCTGGACCTTCGGTTTCGTGTTTTCGGCGCCGGGCGGCATCGACGGCCTGACGGCGTCGGTCGATTTCTACGACATCAGCATCACAGGTGCGATCGCGACGTTCGACGGCCAAGCGATCTACGACAAGTGCTTCAACCGCGACGGAAGGTCCAATCCGAATTGGTCGATCAACGACCCCGGCGGCTTCTGCGCGCTGATCGACCGCAGCGACGGCGCCGGCACGGCGAACGGCATCGTCCATGCGCCGTACCTGAATACGGGCTTCATCGAGACGTCCGGCGTCGACGTAGCGGTCAACTGGGCCAAGGACCTCGCGGGCGGGACCTTCTACATCAACAATCTGATGACGTTCTTGAACGAGTTCAAGACGCAGGCCTCGTTCAGCGATCCGGTTCTCGAGCACAGGGACACGCTCAGTCAAGGCGGACAGTTCAAGCACCGGTTGTACTCGACCTTCGGTTACCGCTTCGGCGGCGGCAATGCGAGCGTCGGGCTGCGCTGGCGGTACTTGCCCGAAGTGAAGAACGCGGCGTACGTGACCAATCCCAGTACGGACATCTTCCCGACGAAGTCGTACAGCGTGTTCGATCTGTTTGGCAGCTACGCGTTCAACGAGCGGTACCAGATACGGGGCGGCATCGACAACGTGTTCGATACGGACCCGGCGGTCGTCGGCGCGAGACCGACCGACAGCAACAGCGGGTCGACCAATACCGGGTACTACGACGTGCTCGGGCCTCGGCTCTACGTGGGGTTGAAGATCGATTTCTGATCTCCGCGAGCGGCGCGACCCGGAATTCCGTTCCGGGTCGTGCCCTTTTTCCGAGGCGCCCGGCAAGGCTCGGAGCTCGAAGGTAGTCGAAGGCGAAGTGGCGGCGTGACGAGCTGGAAGCGGATGGGAGGCGGCGCTGGGCAAGTGAGGAATCACATGACCGAGAAACATTCGGCCGTGAAGCGGCGTGGAGTCACGCTCGCCGCCGGCCTCGCGGCTGCGCTCTCGGCCGGCGCCGCGCACGCTCAACCCTACACGACGTGGCGAGCGTACGCGGGCGGCGCGCATTCCGCGCAGTATTCGGCGCTCGATCAGATCAACAAGAGCAACGTCGCCGAGCTCGAGGTCGTCTGGAAGTTCCCGGCCGGCGAGCGAAGCGTCCTGTTCAACCCGATCGTCGTCGACGGAGTCATGTACGTCCTCGCGCGCGACGCCGAGATCGTCGCGCTGGACGCGGCGTCGGGGCGTGAGCTATGGGCACGCCCGAGCGAGGGCCGAGTCGGGGATCGCGGCATCAACTACTGGCAGAGTGCCGACGGCACGGATCGGCGGCTTCTCTATATCGATGGGGGCTTCCTGACGGCGATCGATGCGCGCGACGGCAAGGCGATCCCGACATTCGGCGATGGAGGCAAGGTCGATTTGCGCACGGCGCTCGCCGTCGGCGGCCGCGACATCTCGGACGTGCGTCCGCTCTTCACGAGCAACCCCGGCCGCGTGTTCGAGGACCTCATGATCGTGTCGCTGCCGGCGCAGGGCAGGGGCTACAAGGCGACGCCGGGCGACGTGACGGCATGGGACGTCCGCACGGGCGAGCTGCGGTGGGTGTTCCACAGCATTCCGCACCCCGGAGAGTTCGGCTACGACACGTGGCCGGAGGACGCCTACAGAGCTTCGGGCGGTGTGCACAACTGGAGCGAGCTCACGGTCGACGAGGAGAACGGCATCGCGTTCGTTCCGTTCGGCACCGCGCGGTTCGACTTCTTCGGCGGCGATCGCCCCGGCGACAACCTGTTCGCGAATTCGCTCGTCGCGCTCGACGCGCGCACCGGCAAGCGCCTCTGGCACTACCAGCTCGTGCATCACGACGTCTGGGACTACGACCTGCCGCAGGCCCCGAAGCTGCTGACGATCCGCCGGGACGGCCGCCCCGTCGACGTCGTCGCGCAAGCGACGAAGCAGGGCTTCCTGTTCGTGTTCGAGCGCACGACCGGTGAGCCGATCTGGCCGATCGAGGAGCGGCCCGTGCCGCAGTCCGACGTGCCGGGCGAGCACACGTCGCCGACGCAGCCGTTCCCGACGAAGCCGCCGCCGTTCGCGAAGCAGTCCTTCACCGAGCGGGACCTGAACCCGTTCGTGCCGGAAGCCGAGCGCGAGACGTTGCTGCAACGCGTCCGCAACGCACGCAACGACGGGCTGTTCACGCCGCCGAGCCTCCAGGGCAGCATCGGAATGCCCGGTCATCTCGGCGGTGCGAACTGGGGCAGCTCGGCGGTCGATCCGCTGAACGGCGAGCTCTATGTCGTCTCGCGGGATCTGCCAGTGATGCTTCGGCTCTGGTTGAGCGACAAGGACCCGACGATGCCGACCGCGTACGGCCCGGTCATCACGCCCGAGCAAGCCGCGGCCGCGCTCGCGGAGGCGAGAGCCGCAGCCGAGCGCGGCCCCGTGCGCTACGAGTCGGCTTACGACTTCATCCGCAGCCCGGCGAACGGCATGGGCCCGATCGCGCCGCCGTGGTCGCACATCACGGCCTACAATCTGAACACCGGCGAGATCAAGTGGCGCGTGCCGAACGGCAGCACGACCGGGCCCGGCATCCCCGAGGGCTCGGGGGCTCACTACGCGCGGACCATGCCGCTCGTGACGGCGGGCGGGCTCGTGTTCGTCGCGACGGCGTCGGACTGGCGCCTGCGCGCATACGACCGCGACACCGGCGAGGTGCTGTGGTCGACCGTGCTGCCGGGCGGGTCCGAAGGGATACCGGCGACGTACGAGCTCGACGGTCGTCAGTACCTCGCGCTGCCGGTCGGGGCCGGCCGCGGGCATTTTGCGCCGACGCTCGGCGAGAGCGACGGAACTCCGCAGGGCGAGAACGCGTACGTCGTGTTCGCGCTGCCGCGTGGGGGATCCGACGCCCCGTCGACGTCGACATCCGCAAGGTAGATCGGAGTATTTGTAGCGTGGTGAAAAATCTAGAAGAGGCCATTCGGAAGGCCGGCAGCCCGATGAAGCTCCTGTGGAACTCGACGACGCCGCCGGCCGTTGTGCCGCGAGTGGTGCCGGAGTTCAC
>CAYWGQ010000013.1:20817-43247 GCA_964457725.1 uncultured Gammaproteobacteria bacterium | reverse complement strand
CTGGTGGCGGCAGCTCGTGCCGTCGGCTACGAGCAGCGTGTTCGCGTCCGCGGCGCGGACGGCCGGCAAGAGATCCGCCTCCGCCATCTGCATCGAGATCGCGAAGTGCTCCGCCTCGTAGCCGAACGCGCCCGCCATCCCGCAGCAGCTCGAGCGGATCGTCTCGACCTCGAGCTCCGGCACCAGGCGGAGCGCTTCGACGACGGCCGGCATGACGCCGAACGCCTTCTGGTGACAATGTCCGTGCACGAGCGCGCGGCGCTCGGGCAGCGCGCGAAGCGGCAGCTCGAGCCGGCCGCCACGCTGCTCCTCGAGCAGGAACTCCTCGAACATCAGCGCCCGCCCCGCGACCGCGCGGCTCGACTCTCCGGGCAGGAGCAGCGGCACCTCGTCGCGCAAGCCGAGCAGGCACGACGGCTCGAGCCCGACGACCGCGGCGCCGCGGGCGACGTGCGGCTCGACCGCGGCGAGCAGCTCGGTCGCCGCCGCCCGCGCCTCCTCGACCATGCCGGCCGCGAGATACGTCCGGCCGCAGCAGAGCGCGCGGGGCCCGCCGCCCTCCGGCACGACGACGCGATAGTCCGCCGCCCGCAGCACGGCGACGGCCGCGCGCAGATTCTCGGGCTCGAAGTAGCGGTTGAACGTGTCCGCGAGCAGCACGACCTCGCGGCTTCCTCCGGCCGGAATCTCCGCCTGACCGCGGAAGAAGTCGCGGCGCCACTGGGGCAGCGTCCGCGCGGCCGCGAGCCCGAGCAGCTTCTGCGACAGCGCGGCCGCCCCCGGCACGCGATCGCGCAGGTTCGCGAGCGGCGCGAGCCGCGCGGCGGTGTGCGCGTAGCGCGGCAGATGCGCGATCAGCCGGGAGCGAACCGAGCGCGGCTTCTGCCGGTGATAGTGGTGCAAGAACTCGATCTTCATCGCGGCCATGTCGACGCCGGTCGGGCACTCGCGCTTGCAGCCCTTGCAGGACACGCAGAGCTCGAGCGTGCGATACATCTGCTCCGACACGAGCCCGTCCGGCCCGAGCTGCCCGGACAGCGCGAGCCGCAGGGTGTTCGCGCGGCCGCGCGTGAGGTGCTGCTCGTCGCGGGTGACGCGGAAAGAAGGGCACATCGTCCCCGCGTCGAACTTCCGGCAGTGGCCGTTGTTGTTGCACATCTCGACGGCCGCCGCGAAGCCGCGGCCCTCGTTGTGCGCACCGACCTCGTGCGCGGACCAGTCGAGCGCGGTGCGGAGCGGCAGCGTCCTGTAACCCGGCTTGAAACGGAAGAGATCGCGCTCGTCCATCTTCGGCGCCGCGACGATCTTGCCCGGGTTCATCAGCCCTCGCGGATCGAACGCGCGCTTCAGCTCGGCGAACGCAGCGACGAGACGCGGGCCGTAGATCGGCTCGATCCATTCCGAGCGCACGAGCCCGTCGCCGTGCTCGCCGGAGTAAGAGCCCTTGTACTCGCGGACGAGCGCGCACGCCTCCTCCGCGATCGCGCGCATCTGCTTCGCGCCGCGCTCGGAGCGCATGTCGAGCACCGGGCGGACGTGCAGGCAGCCGACCGACGCGTGAGCGTAGAACGTGCCGCGCGTCCCGTGACGCTCGAACACTTCGTTCAGCCGCGCGGTGTAGTCGGCGAGGTGCTCGAGCGGCACGGCGCAGTCCTCGATGAACGACACCGGTTTGCCGTCGCCCTTCATCGACATCATGATGTTGAGACCCGCCTTGCGGACCTCCCAGACGTCGCGCTGCAGCGCCGCGTCCTCGACCGCGACCGCGCCGTCGGGCAGCCCGAGGTCCGCCATCAGTGTCTCGAGCTCGCGAAGCTTCGCCGACTGCGTCGCGAGATCCTCGCCCGCGAACTCGACGAGCAAGATCGCGTCCGGCTCTCCGCGGACGGTGCGCTCGACGATCGGCCGGAACGCGGCGATCTCGCGCGACAGCTCGATCATCGTGCGGTCGACGAGCTCGACCGCGGCCGGATCGAGCCGCACGATGTGCTGCGTCGAATCCATCGCGCGGTAGAACGTCGGGAAGTGGACGATGCCGAGCGTCTTCGCGCGGGGCAGCGGAGCGAGCTTGAGCTTGATCTTGCGGAAGTAGCCGAGCGTGCCTTCGGAGCCGACGAGCAGATGCGCCATGTTGAACGCATCCTCCGCCGCCATGTCGAGGTTGTAGCCCGCGACGCGGCGCTGCACCTTCGGCACGCGGCGTTCGATCTCGTCGCGCTCGCGCCGGTAGAGCGCCCGCACGGTGTCGATCAGCTCCGCTTCGCGCCGCGACGCGGGCACGTGCGCGGCGGAGACCTCGCCGAACGTGATCACCTCGCCGGTCGCGAGCCAAGTCTCCGCTGCGAGCACGTTGTGCACCATGTTGCCGTAGCGGAGCGAGCGCGCGCCGCAGCTGTTGTTCGCCGTCATCCCGCCGAGCGTCGCTTGCGCCGACGTCGACACGTCGACGGGATACCAGAGCCCGTGGGGCCTGAGCGCCGCGTTTAGGTGGTCGAGGACGATGCCGGGCTCGACCCAGGCCGTTTGCGCGGCGGCGTCGAGCTCGAGGAGCGAGCGCAGGTGCTTGCTCGCGTCGATCACGAGCGCGCGGCCGACCGTCTGACCGCATTGCGACGTGCCGGCGCCGCGCGGCAGCACGGGCACGGCCGAATCGGCGGCGATATCGAGCGCCCGCCGCGCATCCTCGAGCGTGCGGGGAACGACGACGCCGAGCGGCTCGACCTGGTAGATCGACGCGTCGGTCGAGTAACGGCCGCGCGAGAACGCGTCGAACAGCACTTCGCCTTCGAGCTCCCGCTCGAGCCGTAGACGCAGATCCGCGAGCCCTTTCATCGGGCCGGCATGTTAGCAGGGAACGGCCGAGCGGTCGGTGCCCCGCGAGTGGGCAGGGCTGCGCTCAGGCGGGCGGGGGCTGGTGCGCTTCGCCCGCCGCGTTCGCAATCATTGCAGATGATTAATGTGTCGCGCGGTCGAACGGCCGCTCGCGCACGAGTGTTTGCAATCGGCGACAGTCTCGCCGCAAGCGCTCCCGAAAACGGGAACGCGTCGGTTCGTTTTGGTATCATGCCGCGCCTCGGACCGTTGCCCTTCCTTCGCATCGGTCGTATCACCCACGCGCAGCGCGCCCTTTGGTATGGATCTTGCTATCGGTGGTTGCTTCGACCGCACGACCAGGTAAATCCAGGATGAATTTTGCTCGGGCAGCACTCGTTGCGTTCTGCCTGTCTGTTTCCGCGGCGGCCGCTCAGGACGATCGGCCCGCCGTGCGCTTCGACCGCAGCGTGCTGCTCGCGGAGGCCGAGCGGCTGTCGAAGACGGAGTACGTTCCGCCGAAGCTGCCGCCGGAGGCCGTCCCTCCGTTGGACTACGACGAATACCGTGCGATACGGATGCAGGCCGGTGCCTCGATCTGGCAGGGGCAACGCCGCAACTTCACGATCGACTTGTTCCACCCGGGCTTCATTTTCGACACGCCCGTCGACATCTATCTCGTCGTCAACGGGTTCGCGCGCCAAGTGTTTTTCACCGACAAGATCTTCGACTACGGCCCGGTGGTCGCCGCGAAGCCGCTGACGTCGCCGGACAGCGTCGGGTACTCGGGCTTCCGCGTGCGCGGGCCCATCAACAAGCCGGACTACCTCGACGAGTTTCTCGTGTTCCAGGGCGCGAGCTACTTCCGCGCGGTAGGCCGAGGGCAGGGCTACGGGCTCTCGGCGCGCGGTCTCGCGGTGCGGACGGCGCGCCCCGAAGGCGAGGAATTCCCGGCGTTTACGGACTTCTGGATCGAGCGCCCGCCGGAAGGTGCATCCGAGATCGTGATCCACGCGCTGCTCCAGAGCGAGTCGGTCGTCGGCGCGTACACGTTCACCGCGCGCCCGGGCGACGAGACCGTGATGGAGGTGCAGTCGACCCTCTTCCCGCGCGCCGAGGTCGCCGCGTTCGGCGTCGCGCCGCTCACCTCGATGTTTCTGTTCGACGACACCAACCGCTCGCGGTTCGACGACTTCCGCGCCGCGGTCCACGACTCCGACGGCTTGCAGATCGTGAACGGCAACGGCGAGCGCATCTGGCGGCCGCTCGCCAATCCGCGCGCTCTCCAGGTGTCGTCGTTCCTCGACCGCAATCCGCGCGGTTTCGGCCTGATGCAGCGCAAGCAGCGCTTCGAGCAGTTTCAGGATTACGAGGCACGATACGAGCGGCGCCCGTCGCTATGGGTGGAGCCCCGCGGCGACTGGGGCGAGGGGCACGTGGAGCTCGTCGAGATTCCGAGCGACCGCGAGATCCACGACAACATCGTCGCGTACTGGCAGCCGGCAGAGCCGCTTCGGCCGGGCGAGCCGGTGAGCTACGACTACCGGCTGCGGTGGGGCGGCGCGAATCCGGACCGCGTTTCCCTCGCGCGTGTCGCCGCGACGCGTGCTGGCCGCGCGGCCGATTCTGAGCGGCGCGTGTTCGCGATCGACTTCGAAAGCACCGCGCCGCTGCCGCCGCTCGACGATCTCGAGATCGAGGTGACGAGCTCCGCCGGCACGATCGCGCACAAGCGCGGCGAGGCGATCGGCCCGACCGGGACTTACCGCGCGAGCTTCGAGCTCGACACCGCCGACCAGGACGTGATCGAGCTCAGAGTGCTCGTTCGCGCGTACGGCCGGCCTTGGAGTGAGACATGGCTGTATCGCTGGAGCCGGTAACACTGCCGCGGGGCGCAGTGCCCCCGGCCGCCCCGCTCGAGATGCCGCCGCAGGATTTCGGGCGCGCGCCCGCGGCGCCGCGGCGCCGGCCGCGGCTCGCGACCCGCGTCGCTCGCCTGCTCACGTTCGGCGGCGCGCTCGGACTGACCGCGTACGCGACGTCGGAGATGATCAAGGTCGTGTCGGTCAACGACGGCATGACGCCGCTCCAGGCCGTGATGGTCGTGTTCTTCGCCGTGACGTTCGGGTGGATCGCGCTGTCCGGCGCGGCCGCGGTCACGGGCGTGCTGTTCGGCGGCGTGCGCCGCCGCGCCGAGGAGCGCACCGCGCCGGTCCGCACGGCGCTCGTGATGCCGCTCTGCAACGAGGACCCCTGGCCCGCGTTCGGCGCGCTCCAGGCGATGGCGACCTCGTTGCTCGAGCGTGCGGGCGGCGACTGCTTCGAGATCTTCGTGCTGTCCGATACGAGCAAACCGGACGTGTGGGTCAAGGAGACGGCCGCGTTCAACGCGCTCCGCGACGCGATCGGTGAGCGCATGCCCGTGTGGTATCGCCGCCGGCACGCGAACACCGGCCGCAAGGCCGGCAACGTCCAGGACTTCGTCTGCCGGTGGGGCGCGCGCTACGAAGCGATGATCGTGCTCGATGCCGACAGCGTGATGGCGCCGGACACGCTGCTCACGCTCGTTCGCGAGATCGCGGCGGATCCGGAGCTCGGGCTGCTGCAGACCGTCCCGCGGCTCGTCGGCGGCGAGACGCTGCTCGCGCGCTTGCAGCAGTTCGCTGCGGCCGTCTACGGCCCGATCGTCGCGCGCGGCATCGCCGCGTGGCAGGGCGACGAGGGCAACTACTGGGGGCACAACGCGATCATTCGCGTCAGCGCGTTCGCCGAGGCCGCGGGTTTGCCCGTGCTGCCCGGGCGCAAGCCGTTCGGCGGCGAGATTCTGTCGCACGACTTCGTCGAGGCCGCGCTCCTTCGCCGTGCCGGCTGGCGCGTGCGCATGTTGCCGACGATCGGCGGATCGTGGGAGGAAAGCCCGCCGACGTTGCTCGACATCGCCGCGCGCGATCGGCGCTGGGCGCAAGGCAACCTCCAGCACATGGCGGTCGTCGGCGCTCGCGGCTTTCGCTGGCCGAACCGGATGCACATGCTGATCGGCGCGATGAGCTATCTCGCTTCGCCGCTCTGGCTCGCGTTCATCCTGATCGGGCTCGCCGTCACCGCGCAGGTCGCGACGATGCAGCACCAGTACTTCACCGACCAGCCGTCGCTCTTCCCGCGCTGGCCGCGTTTCGACAACGAGCGGATGATCGCCCTCTTCGTCTTCGCGATGGCGACGCTCCTCGTGCCGAAGGCGCTCGGAGTGCTGCGGGCGCTCTTCGACCGGGAGCTCCGCCGCGGCTGCGGGATCGTTCGGCTCGCCGTCTCCGCGGTGCTCGAGACGTTGCTGACCGCCCTCTACGCGCCGATCACGATGCTGATGCAGACGCGGCAGATCTGGGAGATCCTCCGCGGTCACGACTCGGGCTGGACCGCGCAGCGCCGCCGCGCCGAGCGGATGCCGTGGCGCGAGCTCTGGCGGCGGCATGCGCTGCACCTCGCGGCCGGGCTCGCGCTGACCGCGGCCGTCGTCGTGTTTGCCGGGCCGCTCTTGCCGTGGATGGCGCCGATCCTGCTCGGGCTCGTCCTCGCGCTGCCGCTGTCCGCCGCGAGCGGCAGCGTGCTGCTCGGGCGGCTCACGCGCCGGCTCGGTCTGCTCCGGGTGCCGGAGGAGCGGGAGCTGCCGCGCGTGCTCGCGTTGCGCGAGGAGTATGCGCAACGGCTCGAGGCCGAGCTCGGACACGTGACGCTCGAGCGCCTGATCGCCGACGACGCGGCGCGCCGGCGGCATTTTGCGGCCGTGCTGCCGCGGCCTGCCGCGCGCGGCAAGCCGGATATCGCGCAGCTCGCGGCGCGGGCGAAGATCCACGACGCCAGAAGCCTCGACGAGGCGCTCGAGTGGCTCGCGCCGCAGGAGCGGCTCGCGGTGCTGACCGACCACGAGCTCTGCACGGAGCTCGTCCGGCTGCGGGGCTCGCTGCCGGCGGGTGCGCCGCTGCACGTCACCTGACGCCTCGCCCTCGCCGGCGTCGGCCGCATGCGACGCGCTAGAATCGACGCCGGGTATGACCAGACGCACCCTTGCAGCGATCGCCGCGGCGGCGCTCGCCGGTGTGGCGACCGGCGCCGACGCGCAGGTCGGCCGGCCCGGGGTGACCGGCTACGTGACGCTCGCGAGCGACTATCGCAGCCGCGGCCTGTCCCAGGCGAACGCGGACGGGGCGCTGCACCTCGGCGTCGACTACCGGCACGATTCGGGCTGGTTCGCCGGTGCCTGGGGTGCCCGAGTCGAGTACGGGGTCGAGGCCGGGCGCGACGAGCCGCGGCGCGCGGAGCTCGGGCTCTACGGCGGCTACGGGTTCAGCCGCGGGCCGTTCCGCGTCGCGGGCACGCTGTCGCGCTACGCATATCCCGGCGCCTCCATCGACTACGACTACGAGGAGCTCGCCGCGAGCTTCGCCTACCGCGACCGCCTGTTCCTGAGCGTCGCCTACACCGACGACTTCTACGGGACCGGACGGCGCGCGCTGACCGAGGAGCTCGGCTTCGCGTGGCCGCTCGCGTGGAACACCGAGCTCGGCGCTACGGTCGGGCGGCTCGAGTACGATCCGGTGCCCGGCGGGAGCTATACGTACTGGAACGTCGGCGCATCGAAGCTCGGGCGGCGGTTCGCGTACGACCTGCGGTTCCACGCCGCCGGCTACGACGGGCGCAGCTACTTCGGCAGCGACGCGAGCGAGCGCTGGGTGCTCAGCGTGACGTACGGCTTTCGGCCCGGAAGCTGAGCGGCTCGGCCCGGGCGGCCGCCGCGGCCCGCGCGCCGGTCAGCTCCTCGAGCGCGCGGCTCGCGCTGATCGACCGCAGCTCCGGCGCGGGCGCAGGCGCCGAGCGCGCGAGCAGCTCCGCGATCCGCTCGACCGTCAGCGTCGGGTCGGACTGCAGCAGCAGCGCGGCGACCCCGCTCACGTGCGCGGCCGCGAGCGACGTGCCCGACAAGAACGCGTACTGCCCGTTCGGCAAGGTCGTCAGTATCTCGTGCGCCGGCGCCGCGAGCACGTAGTGCGCATCCGGCGGCGGCGCGGAGTGCTCGGCGGCCGCGACGAGCACGCGCGGCTGCGAGGCAGGGAAACCGCTCCGCGGGTCGTCGCCGTCCGGTTGCGCGACGACGACGACGGTGCCGCGGCGGATCACCTCCTCGAGCATCCGCGAGAGCAGCGGATCCGCGGGCCCGGTCAGGCTCAGGTTCAATACCGCCGGCTCGATCGCGAGCACGGCCTCGAGGGCGCGCGCGAGCGTGAAGCTCGAGCATTCCGCGAGCGCGTCGTCGTCCGACGCCGCCCAGCACGCGCGGAGCGCTGCGATCGTCACGTCCGGGGCGACGCCGACGATCCCTTCGGCGTTGTTCGCGCTCGAGGCGATCACGCCCGCGACGGCCGTGCCGTGAATCTCCGCGCGGCGCAGCACCGGCCGCTCGGCGACCAGATCGCGAGCGAAGCGGACGCGTCCGTCGAGCTCCGGGTGCCGCGTATCGACCGCCGAGTCGACGACCGCGACGGTGACGCCCTTGCCGGTCGCGATCTCGTGGGCGCGCTCGAGCTCGAGCAGCGTCACCGACGATTGCAGATCCGCGTACGGGTCGTCGTAGCGCCGCGCGAGCGTCCGAAACGCGTTCATCCGCTGCGCGAGGTCGACGCGCGGGTCGCTGGCGAGCCGGGCGAGCACGTCGTCGACCGAGGCGCCCGGCGGCACCTCGAGCACCTCGCAATACACGTCGAGCGACGCGATCGGCCAGCCGTCGACGCGGGTGAGCCCGTGCTCGCGGGCGAGCTGCGTCAGCGTACGCTCGACGGCCGGCGTCGGGCCGTAGGCGCGGCGGCGCAGGTAGCGCCGGCTCGCGTCGCCGGCGAGACCGACCGCGCTGTCCCGGGGCTGCCGCACGGTCAACAGGATCTGCCGCTCGAGCGCGACGGCGGCGACCGGCGCCGTTCCGGCCGGCCGCTCGGTCACGCCGGCGCAGCCGGCGGCGAGCACGGCCGCGAGCACGGCGATCCCGAGCCGCGGGCTCATTGCGACGGCTCCGTCGCGAACGAGCGCGCGGCGAAACGGACGCGCGGATCGCGCCCGAGGCGCTCGAGCAGCGCGTCGAGCTCGCCCGGCGCGGCTACGGGCGCCGGCAGCGCGACGGTGTAGCGGCCGACCGCGTTCGGCCCGTCGACGATCGAGCCGCCGAGCTCGCGGACGACGTCGCGGACGTCGGTCTCGGCCGTCTCGGCCGCGAACACGATGTCGATACGCGCGCCGCGCGCGGGAGCGTTCGCGCTGCTCAGCGTCGCGAACTCCGGGGCGGGCGGCGGCCGGGCGACGTCGACGGCGAGCCACGCGGCGAGCGCGAGCGCGGCCGCGGTCGCGAGCAGCCACGGCGCATGCCGTGAAGCGTGCCGCCGCGGCTTCGGGATCCGCTCGCTCAGGCGCTCGAAGCCTTCGCTCGCGGAAACCGGGACGGTCGGCTGCGCCTGCACGAGCGCCGCGAGACGCTGCTCTGCGCGCAGCGCGGCGCGGCACGGTAGGCACGTCTTCACGTGGCGCTCCACGAGCTCGCGCTCGGCCGGCGCGAGCGTGCCGTTCACGAGCCACGGGAGCAGCTCGGCCGCGCGCTCGTGCTCGGAACGCAGCTCCGGAGTGCCTTCGGGCGCCACGCTCAGCCCCGAGGCTCGTCCTTCGCGAGCTGCGGCAGGAGCTCCTTCAGCCGTGCGCGGGCGTGGAACATGCGCGTCTTCACCGTGTTCACCGGGCATTCGGCGATCGCCGCGATCTCTTCGTACGAGTAGCCGTGAAAGTACGTGAGCTCGACGACCGCCCGCTGCTTCGGCGGCAGCTGCCGCATCGCATGCGCGAGCAGGTCCTCGAGATCGAGCTCGGCCGTGGGTTCGACGCTCGGCGCGAAAGGTTCATAACCGTCCGCGCCGGTCGGGCGGAAACGGTCGGACCAGCGGCGGCGCTTCTCGAGGAGCTTCAGGCCCTTGCGATAGCCGATCCCCATGATCCACGTGCGTACGCGAGACCGGCCCGCGAAGGCGCGCGCGTTGCTCCAGACGACCAGCATCGTGTCGTTCACGCCTTCCTGGGCGAGCTCGAGCTGACCGGCGATCCGGTAGATGAAGCGCAGCAGCGGGTGGTAGTAGCGGGCGTAGAGCGCGCGGAGCGCCTCGCGGTCCCCGTCGGCGATCCTCGCGAGCAGGGCCGCGTCGGCGGCGTCCTGATCGTCGCTTTCGGCGGGTACCGGACGGTCGGGCTCTTCGAGCATGCTGCCGCGCTCAATTTGCACCTGGCCCGAGTCTACGCCGATCCGCCCTCCGCGGGGAGCGGCGCCCGCAGGCTCACGGTTTCACGATGACGAGGTCGCAGGGGAGGCGGTCGAGCACGCGTTCTGCCGTGCTGCCGATGAACCAGCGCGTCAGCCCGCGCCGGGACACCGCGCCCATCACCATCAGATCCGCGGCGAGGGTTTCGGCGGCCTGCGTCAGCGACTCGGCCGGCGGGCCGGGCAGCAGCTTCGCGTTGCCGTCCGGAACGGGGTGGGAGACGAGGAACTCGGCGAATGCCCGGCGGTGCTGATCGGCGAGCTGCTCGGCGACGTCGGCGGGCAGATCGATCCCCATCGGCGGCGAGCACGAGTGCACCGCGTACAGCTCGCCGCCGACGGTGTCGGCGAGCTCGACCGCGAGCGCGTAGATCGCGTCGTTCAGCTTGCCGGGCTTGTCGTGCTCATGAAGCGGATCGATCGCCGCGACGATCCTCGGCTTCGCCGCGAGCGCGCGCGGCTTGACGAGGAGCAGCGGCACCGGGCAGGCGCGGATCAGATCCCAGTCGGTGTTCGAGAACAGCGTCCGCTTCAGCGGCCCGAGGAACTGCGTGTCCTTCGCGACGAGCCACGGGCGGCGTGCCTTGATCGTCTCGAGCAGCGCCTCGGAGAGCGGATGCTTCCAGACGACCTCGACGCCGGTGTCGATGTTGCGCTCGCGCAGGCCCGCGGCGAGCGTTTCGAGACGTGCCCGGTGGGCGTCGATCCGCCGCTCCTGCGCGGGCGCGCCGCGAGCGTCGACGTCCGCGTCGTAGTCCGCGATGCAGAGCTCGATCCGTGCGCCCGTCCGTGCGGCGAGCCATGCGCTTCGCGCGATGACGGGTTGCTCATCCGCCGCCGTCGGATCGACGACGACGAGTATCGTACGGTCGCTCATCTGCTGCGCTCTCTGAGGCCGGAGGGCAGAGATATCGCGCGGCCGGTCGGACTGTCAACCTCGGTCGAACGCCGATCGCCGAGAAGGGCGGCTCAGTAGCCGAACACCACCCAGAGGAAAACGCCGAGCGACGCGATCGCGAACGCCAGCATCAACAAATCGGCCGCGAACCGTAGCGCCTTCGATTCCATCGTGTTTCCGTTTCCTTCGTGGAACGAGCCGGGAGAGCTCCTCGCGGGCCGGCGATCGAGCGCGGCCGCCATCGGCCCGACGCCGAGCGCCGGCACGGCCGCACCCGGCGCGGAGACCTTTGGTCAGCGCGCCGCTCTGCTGCCAAAATGCCGCGGGTACGCGGGGCTTCGGCGCGTCGGAGCGCGCGGTGGGCCGGGAGAGATCTTGCCCTGCCGCGCGCAAAGGCGCCGGACGCAGGAGCGGTGCGAAAGTCGACGATCGAACGGGAGCTCATCGCGTCCCAGCATCCGACCGGCGCGCATAGGAAATCCATTGCGAGCGGCGTCGGCCCGCATAGTTTCTTCATAGTCGCGCGCGACAAGGCGAAGGGCACACATCGATGATGCGAGCGTTTTCGACGGAGGGCGGCCGCTTGATGCCGCTCGGCGATGCAGGTCTCGAGCTCGAGCGGGCGGTGTGGATCGACATGCTCGAGCCGACGCCGGAGGAAGAGGCGCTGCTCGAGGCACGGCTCGGTCTCGACGTGCCGACGCGCGAGGAGATGGAGGAGATCGAGATCTCGAGCCGCCTTTATCTCGAGGACGGCGCCGCGTTCATGACGGCGTTGCTGCCGTCGCGCACCGAGACGGAAGAGGCGCTGATGGCCGCGGTCACGTTCGTGCTCGCGCGCAACCGCCTCGTGACGGTGCGCTACCACTCGCCGCGCGCGTTCGTGACGTTCCCGCAGCGTGCGGAGAAGGCAGCAGTCGGCTGCACGGATGCGCCGTCCGTGCTGATCAGCCTGCTCGACGCGATCGTCGACCGGCTCGCGGACGTCCTCGAGCGGGCGCAGCGGGACATCGATGCGACCTCGCGCAGCATCTTCAGCTACTCGGGCGCGCGGCCGATTGTCGGAAGTAATCCAAAGCCAATCATGCCGTTACAGCAGATTCTTCAAGAAATAGGTCGCAGGGGCGCGCTCGTTTCGAACATCGGTAACAGCCTGATGACGCTGCGGCGTCTCGGCGGGTTCCTGACACACGTGCTGTCGGAGCGGAAGAACGACCGCGAAACGCGCGGCCGTGTCCGAACGCTCGTCCGCGACCTGCAGTCGCTGAGCGACCACTCGGAGTTTTTGTCGCAGAAGGTCACGTTCCTGCTGGACGCGACGCTCGGCATGATCAACATCGAGCAGAACGCGACGATCCGCATCTTCTCGGTGCTCGCGGTCGTGCTGTTGCCGCCGACCGCGGTCGCGTCCGTCTACGGCATGAACTTCCGCCACATGCCGGAGCTCGACTGGCCGTACGGCTATCCGTTCGCGCTGCTCTTGATGATCGTCGTCGCGGTCGTGCCGTACTGGTTCTTCAAGTGGCGAAGGTGGCTCTAGCCCGTGGCGGCTCGTGCGGGGCCGTCAGTCGACGGCGGCCAGCGGGCTCCGCCACTCGCTGAGCACGCCGTCCCGCTCGACGAAGAGAATCGCCGCGAGCCCTTCGTCCGTCGCGACCCGCATCGCATCGTCGGGACCCAGGCAGAGGAGCGCAGTCGACCAGGCGTCGGCGAGCGCGCCGTCCGTATGCAGCACGGTGGCCGAGACGAGCGCGTGCTCCACGGGACGGCCGGTGCGCGGATCGAGCACGTGGGCGTAGCGGCGGCCGTCGGCCGAGAAGAAATGCTGATACGTGCCGCTGGTCGCGACCGCGCTTCGCTCGTCCGGCAGCGTCAGCACGCGAATGGCGGCGGTTCCGGAGGCCGGCTGCGGCGTCTCGATCGCGACGCGCCACGGCGCGCCGTCGGGTTTTCGTCCGCGGGCAACGATCTCGCCGCCGATCTCGACGAGATAGCGTTCGCTGCCGAGGCTTTCGAGCACCGCGGCGAGCCGGTCGGCGGTGTATCCCTGTGCGATGCCCGAGACGTCCACCTCGACGTCCGCCGCGTCCTTGCGCAACGCCGTATCGCCGAGCACGTGCACGCGGGACAGGCCTACGCGGCCGAGCGTCTCGGCGATCGCGGCCGTTTCCGGCACGCTCGGCTCCGGCCCGTCGAATCCCCAGAGCGCGACCAGCGGGCGGATCGTCGGGTCGAAGCAGCCGTCGCTCGCCGCGTGTACGCGCTCGGCTGCACGGACTAGCGCGACGATCTCCTCCGGGACGTCGAGCCGCGCCGTCGTGCGCTCGGCGTTGAAGCGCTCGATCGCGGAGTCCGCGCGGTAGTTCGACAGCAGCGCGTCGATCCGCGCGAGCTCCGCTTCGAGCGCGGCAGCGACGTCGCCGCGGACGTCGGCGGAAACCCACTGCGCCGCGTACGTCGTGCCTTGCGCGAAGCCTTCGGCGCGCTCGATCCCGCCCGCCGGCCGGCACGCCGCGATCGCTACGAGCGCCGCCATTACGACGAGCGTGAGCGATGGGGTTGCGATGCCAGCTAGGCGTGTGCGTCGTCTCATCGCGCCGCGGGCTCGGTCTCGAGGATCTGGAGGCGATAGCCGACGCCGGGCTCGGTCACGATGTAACGGGGCTGCTCCGGCGAGCGCTCGATCTTCTGCCGGATCTGCCGGATGTAAACGCGCAGATACTGCACGTCGACACCCGTCTCGCTGCCCCAGGCGACGCGGAGCAGATGCCGGTGCGTGAGCACCTTGCCGGCGTGGACGACCAGCTCGCGGAGGATGTCGTATTCCTTCCGCGAGAGCTTCACTTCCGCATCGTCGACGGTGACGATCCGGCGCGTCAGGTCCACCGTCAGCGCGCCGCTCGCAAATACCGGCGGCGACCCTTCGCTCGCGAGGCGATGTCGGAGTGCCGCGCGCATCCGGGCCATCAGCTCGCCGACGCCGAACGGCTTGCAGATGTAATCGTCCGCGCCGAGGTCGAGGGCCGTGACCTTACCGGCCTCGTCGCTGCGGCTCGAGAGGACGAGGATCGGAACCGTCGACCCGGCACGGATCGCGCGGATCACGTCCATCCCGTCGGCGTCAGGCAGCCCGAGATCCAGGATCACGAGCTCTGGCTGCAGCTGCCGGAGGAGAGTCATGCCTTCCGCACCCGTTTCTGCCTCGCGGACGTCGTAATGCTGCACGCGCAGCGTGTTCCGCAGAAACCGTCTGATCGCCGGATCGTCCTCGATGATCAAAACGCGAATCTCGCCCGCCGTGCTCATCCGCTCGTTCCCGCGATCCGCTGCTTCGGGAGCGTCACGGTGAACACGGCGCCCGTCCTGTCGGTGCGGTTGCGCGCCGTGATTCTACCCCCCATCGCCTCGACGAAGCCTTTGCAGATCGCGAGACCGAGGCCCGCGCCGGCGCGGCGATGATCGGTTGCCGATGCGCGAAAGAAGCGCTGGAAGATGCGCTCGAGGTCCTCGGGCGGAATTCCGGGGCCTTCGTCGGTGACGACGAGCACTATGTCGTCGGGACGGTCCTCGACCGCGATCGTGATGACGGAGCCTGCCGGGGCGTATTTCGCCGCGTTGTCGAGCAGGTTGACGAGGGCGTGCTCGGCGAGCACGAAGTTCAGCGGCACCATCGGCAGGTTCGGCGGCAGCTCCGTCCGCACCACGTGCTGCGCCGTCAGCTTCTCCGCGCGGGCGAGCGCCGCGCCGACGAGGTCGGCGAGATCCACGTTCTCGAAGGCGGGCTTCAACGCGCCGGCGTCGATCCTCGTCATGTGGAGCAGGTTGTCGACGAACCGGTCGAGCCGCAGCGTTTCCTCTTCGGCCTGCGACAACATGTCCTCGCGCGTGTCCGGATCGTAGAGGTGGCCGTACGCCCGTAAGCTCGTGACGTTGCCCAGAATCGAGGCGAGCGGCGTCTTCAGGTCGTGGGTAATCGAGGTCAGGAGCGCCGTGCGCAGCTTCTCCGTCTCGGCGAGCACCTCGTTCGCGCGCATCTCCTCGGCGAGCCGTGCGCGCTCGAGGCTGACGGCGAGCTGGCGGGACAGTGCGTCGACGAGACGCGTCTGGTCCACGCTCAGGATCGGACCCGGCGGATCGCGCGCCAGGCCGAGCACGCCGACCGAGCCGCCCGCGGTCGCGAGCGGCAGGTACAGCCGCGGGACGCCCTCGAAACGACCCGTGCCTCTGCCGGCCGGCTGTTTGTGCTCGAGGCACCACGCGGCGGCGTGCTGCTCGGGTGCGTCGAGCTCGACCGGCTCGCCGGCCGCGTCGAGCGCGCGCAACCCGCCGCGCTCCGGCAGCAGGACGACGGCGCTCGCACCGACCATCGAGCCGATGCGCTCGGCGCTCGCACGGACCAGCTCTTGCGGCGAGGAGGCGGCCGCGAGCCGCGTGCTGAAGGCGTAGAGCTGCTCGAGCACGCGACCGTGCTCCGCGACCGCCGCGGCCCGCTGTCTCAGCTGCGTCGCGAGGCTGCTCGTGAACGCGGCGACGACCGTGAACATCAAGAGCGCCCAGACATTCGCCGGATCCGACACCGCGAACGAGTAGACGGGCGGCGTGAAGAAGCTCGTGATCGCAATCGACAGCGCGGAGGAGGCCGTGGCTGCCCAGAAGCCGTAGCGCCCGGCGGCGAACAGCACGACCGGCAAAAAGACGAGCAGGATGTTCGGCACGTGCGTCAGGCTCTCGATGACGAGCCCGACGGCCGCGGCGGCCGCGACGAGCAACGCACAGGCGACGACCACGCGAAGGCGCGCCGGCAGCGAACCGTCCGGCGCAAGCTCGGCGAAGAGCCCGCGCTCGAGCAGCGCTTGCGCGGCACGCGCCCGCGGAGAAGGGGATCGCTCGAGGATCTCGGACATCTGCATCGGCTGCCTTGCGCCCGGCAATGATACCGCCGGGTGACCGCGGGCAGCGTTTATGCGTTTCCTATGCTCGCGCGGCGATAGCCCTATGGATTTCCAATGTCCGGCGCGGGCACTCTCACGCGCATTTCGAACGATTGTCGACGCCCGGGCGAGCGGCACGGAGCGCCGCTTCGCGGCGGCGGACGGGTAAGGAGCGGACGAACGTGTGGAGGATCGACCGTGACGGCGTCGCGTCGGGCGGGGGCTCGGGCGTGGCGACGCAGGCGACGACGCCGCTCGCGCGGGGCCGCCCGAAGCCGCGTGCACGCCGGCCTCGCCTCCGCCGGTTAGCTCGGCCCGTTCCCTTCGCGGAGCGTACGGCGCGGTCCGCCGCTCGGCCGCACGGCGCGCCGCGGGCGCCGGCTCCGTTACAATCCAGCCATCGCCCACGCGGGTCACGAGGCGTGATCCCCACCGTTATGGATTTGCGACCGGACCGGACGTCCGCCGTCTTGCTTGCAATCGCTCGCGAAGGAAGCGGGCGCGTGACCTTCGCCGAGATCGTGATGGGTTTGCGGCACCGCGCGTTCGGGTTCACGATGCTGCTGTTCGCGTTGCCGTGCTGTCTGCCGATGCCGCCCGGTATCCCGACGGTCTGCGGCATCGCGCTCGCGCTCGTCGCGCTGAACATGGTGGCCGGCCGCCGTTATCTCTGGCTGCCGCAGACGATCACGAGCCGGAGCATCGAGCGGTCGGACCTGCGGCGCGCCGTCGAGCGCGTGCTGCCGCACCTCGAGCGGCTCGAGCGCCTGTGCCGGCCGCGGATCGGCTCGCTGACCGAGGGCTTCGGCAAAGTCGTCATCGGCGCCGTCGTCTTCGCGCTCGGCGTGCTCCTGATCCTGCCGATCCCGTTCGTCGGCAACATTCCGCCCGGCATCGCGGTCGCAATCATCGCGGTCGGCGTCGCCGAGCGCGACGGCGTCGTCGTGCTGATCGGCCTCGTCTGCGCGGCGATCGCGATCGCGCTCGCGTCGACCGCTACCTGGGCTCTGTTCGAGACCTTGGCCACGATTCTATAGGGCAGAGATGCAGACATCGGTTCCTTCGACCGCCAACAAGAAAACGCTGCTCGCGGCCGCGGGAGTGACCGCGATGGCCGCCGTCGTCCTCGCAGGCACCGCGTTCAACGGCGCGGTCGGACCGGTGCTGCTCGGGGTCCGAGCCGAGTTCTTCATCTTCGGTCTCACCCTGCTCGGCGTCGCGCTGTTTCACGATCGCACGTTCGAGACGGCGCTGACCGGCCTCGCGGCGATCCTCGCGCTGAAGCTCCTGACCGCGCCCGAGTTCGACCTCGGCCATCACATGCTCGAGGAGGCCGCGACGCTCACGAATCTGCTCGGCCTCCTGCTAGGCTTCGCGATCCTGTCCCGACACTTCGAGGAGTCGCAGGTCCCGGAAATCCTGCCGCGCTACCTGCCGGATGACTGGAAGGGCGGCTTCGTGCTGCTGACGATGGTCTTCGTGCTGTCGTCGTTCCTCGACAACATCGCCGCCGCGATGATCGGCGGCACCGTTGCGTTGCACGTCTACCGGCGGCGGCTCGACATCGGCTTCCTCGCGGCGATCGTCGCCGCGAGCAACGCCGGCGGCTCCGGCTCCGTCGTCGGCGACACCACGACGACGATGATGTGGATCGAAGGCGTGTCGGCGTTCGACGTGCTGCACGCGTACGTCGCGGCCGTGCCCGCGCTGCTGTTCTTTGCCGTATTCGCAGCGCAGCAGCAGCAGGCGTATCAGCCGATCCAGCGCGACGAGGTCGGCGAGCACGCGATCGCGTGGCCGCGCTTGATCGCGGTCGGCCTGATCCTGATCGGCGCGATCGCCGCGAACGTGCTCCTCGATTTCCCGGCGGTCGGCGTCTGGGCCGCGATCGTCGTCGCTGCGATCTTCACGCGCACGGACTGGAAGGTCGTGCCGGCGTCGCTGAAGGGCACGCTGTTCCTGCTGACGCTCGTGACGTGCGCGTCGCTGATGCCGGTCGACACGCTTCCCGGCGCGTCGTGGCAGACGGCGTTCGGCCTCGGCTGGGTGTCCGCCGTGTTCGACAACATCCCGCTGACGAAGCTCGCGCTCGAGCAGGGTGGCTACGACTGGGGCATGCTCGCGTACACCGTCGGCTTCGGCGGCTCGATGGTGTGGTTCGGCTCTTCCGCGGGGGTCGCGCTCGCGAACATCTATCCCGAGGCGCGCTACACGCTCCAGTGGATTCGGCGCGGGTGGTTCGTGCCGGTCGGCTACACGGTCGGCTTCTTCGCGCTGCTGCTCGTCAACGGCTGGAACCCGTTGCCGGCGCACTGAGCGCCGGCCGGCCGCTGCTCCACGCGGAGGGGCTGGCCGCGACCGAGCCGGCTGCTGCTCAGCGCTCCTCGGTCGTTCGAGCCGCGCTCGATGCCGTCGTCTCGGCGCGTTGCGCGGAGATCGCCGGTTCCGGAGCCGGCTCCTCCGGCTCCTTGCCCTGCATCGCACTGCGGAAGCCGCGGATCGCGCCGCCGAGGTCGCTGCCGAGCGTCTTCAAGTGCTTCGTTCCGAACAGCAACACGACGATCAGCAGGATGATCAACAGCTCCGACATGCTGATGCCGCTCAAACCCATTTGCGTTCCCTCCGTGGGCCGTCAGCTTGCCTCCTGCGGACATAGGAATTCAATGGCGAGTGCGGCTCGTTTATGCATTTCCTATGGGCGCCGTGCGCCCGGCACATGGATTTCTTATGCGCTCGGTCGTCAGGCTACGCGGGCCCGAGCCCCGGGCATGGAAGCCTTCGAGGTGCAGCCGCCGTGACGATCGCCGTCGCCGATTCCCTGGCCCGCCTAGCTCGGGAGGCGCTGCTCGCATGACCGCTGCCGCCACTCGCGTCGACGTCGCCGCCGTGATCGACCGCAGCCGGCTCGGCGCGTTCCAGATCGGCGTCTTCGCGCTTTGCTTCGTCTGCCTGGCGATCGACGGCTTCGACGTGCAGGCGCTCGGCTACGTCGCGCCGGCCGTGTCGGCCGAGCTCGGCATCTCGCGAGTCGCGCTCGGGCCGGTGCTGTCGGCGGCGCCGTTCGGCGTGCTGTTCGGCTCGATTCTGTTCAGCATGCTAGCCGACCGGATCGGCCGTCGGCCGGTGCTGATCGGAGCGACCGTGCTGTTTGCCATTCTCACGTTCCTGACGGCGCGCGCGCAGTCCGTCGAGGAGCTGCTCGTGCTGCGGGCGATCGCCGGGCTCGGCATGGGCGCGATCATGCCAAATGCAGTCGCGCTCGTCGGCGAGTACAGCCCGAAGCATGTCCGGGTCACCGTGATGATGATCGTCGCGAACGGCTTCACGGCCGGGGCCGCGCTCGGCGGATTCGTCGCGGCCTGGCTGCTGCCGATCGGCGGCTGGCGGTCGGTGTTCTACTTCGGCGCGGCCGTCCCGCTCGTCCTCGCCGTCGTGATGCTGCTGAAGCTGCCCGAGTCGATCCAGTTCCTCGCGCTGAAGAAGGGCAGGACCGGAGCGCTCGTGAAGTGGCTGCGGCGGGTCGAGCCGACCGCGCCCGCCGGCCCCGGCGTCGAGTACGTGCTGCCCGAGAGCGCCGTGCGGCAGAAAGTTCCGTTCGTCGCGCTGTTCGCCGGCGGCCGGGCGGTCGGCACGCTGATCCTCTGGACCGTCAACTTCATGAACCTGCTGAACATCTACTTCCTCCAGGGTTGGCTCACGACGGTGCTGACGGATGCCGGGATCGATCAGTCGCAGGCCGCGCTGATCGCGGCGATGGTGCAGGTCGGCGGCACCGTCGGCGCGTTCACCCTCGGCTGGTTCGTGCACAAGCTCGGCTTCGTGCCGGTGCTCGCGACCTGCGGGGTGCTCGCGTGCGTGAACATCGCGCTGATCGGTCAGCCGTGGATGACCGCGGCGGCGTTGTTCGTCGTCGTGTTCATCGCCGGGCTCTGCGTGATCGGCGGCCAGGCGGCGATCAACGCGCTCGCGGCGACCTACTACCCGACCGAGCTGCGCTCGACCGGCGTCGGCGCGGGGCTCGGCGTCGGGCGGCTCGGGGCGATCGTCGGGCCGACGCTCGCGAGCTTCTTCATCGCCCGCGGCTGGACGGCCGCCGAGCTCTTCTATGCGGCGGCCGTGCCGCCGCTGCTGCTCGCGGCGGGGATGCTGTCGTGGCACCGCCTGACCGCTCCGCGCGGGGGGACGCCGGTGCTCGCGCGCGGGTAGGAGCGGCTGTCCAGAGGGACTGCGGTTCCGGCCGATGTCGCGGTGGTCGCGGCTGGACAGCCGCTCCTACCGAGGCGCGGCGGGGACGACCTTTCGATACATGATCTTGTCGTCGCCGTCCGCGTAGAAGTCCTCGAGGCGGGCCACCTCCTCGTAGCCCGCACGGACGTAGAACCGTCGAGTCCGCTCGTAGGCGGGCCTGGACGACGTCTCTATATAGATGCGGCCGCCGCCGAGCCGCGCGACGTCGCGCTCGGTCTCGGCGAGCAGCGCCTGGCCGACGCCTCCGCCCTGCGCGTCGGGGTCGACCGCGATCCAGTACAGGTCGTAACTCTTTTGCGTCAGTGGAATCGGGCCCCACGCGGTATAGCCGACCAGCACGCCGTCCCGCTCCGCGAACACGAACGAGTAGCCGCTCTTGGTGCCGCGGGCGAGCCGTTCCTCGAGAATCTCGCGCGCGACGGCAAGCTCGGTCGGGTAGAAGACGCCGGTCGCCGCGACGAGCCGAGCGAGGGCCGCGACGTCGCGAGCGTACGGGCGGCGGCGAAACGTGAGGCCGCCGGGCGGAGGCGCGGTGGCGTCAGCGCACATGGGCGCCTCGCGCGAGGCCTTGGAAGAAGTTGCGTGCGTTCACGCCGAGGGTGCGCGTCCGGTAGCCGCCCTCCTGCACGACGAGGGTCGGCACGCCGAGCCCGGCGATCATCGTGCCGTTCTGGGCGAGATCCCGCGCGCCGAGCGACCACGACCCGGTCGGATCGCCGCGGACGACGTCGAGGCCGAGGGAGAGCACGAGGAATGCCGGTCCGAATTTCGCGATCCGCGCGAGCGCCTTGCCGAGCGCCTCGCGGTACGCCGCGCCGTCCGTCCGCTCGGGCAGCGGCAGATTCAAGTTGAACCCGGTGCCGGCGCCCGCGCCGCGCTCGTCCTCGAAGCCCGAGAAGTACGGGTACGTGAACCTCGGGTGGCCGTGGATCGAAACCGTCAACACGTCGCTCCGTGCATAGAAGATGTCCTGGGTGCCGTTGCCGTGATGGTAGTCGACGTCGAGGACGGCGACCTTACCTTGCGCGCTCAGCAGATGCGCGGCCACGGCGGCCGAGTTGAGATAGCAGAAGCCGCCGAAGCTTCGCCGCTCGGCATGGTGTCCCGGCGGGCGCACCAGCGCGTACGCGAGACGGCGGCCGTCGAGCAGCGCCTGCGCCCCGGCGAGCGCGCAGTCGACCGCACGGACGGCGGCCTTGTAGGCGTTCCCGTTGATCGGCGTGAACGTGTCGATGCAGTAGTACCCGGCCCGAAGCGGCAGGTCCTGCGGCGGCCGCTCGGGGTTGCGGATCGGGAAGACGTACGGGTAGACGGACTTGCCGTTCGGCACGGCCGCGGATGCATTGCGCAGGAAGCGTACGAAGTCCCGATCGTGCACCGCCTCGATGTGGCGCAGCGGGAAGCCGTCGACCTTCACCGGCTCGAACAGGTCGGTTTTCTTCAGCTCCTCGACGATCGAGCGGATGCGAACCGGCGCTTCGACGTACCCCCGCTCGCGCACGTGATGGATCTGGTGGGCGTCGCTGACCGCGAGCGCGATTTTCCGCGCTCCCGGCCGAGTCGCCGGCGCCGGCTCGCTCGTGCTGGCCTTGAGGTACCGCGGCTCGCGGAGCGTGAGCTGCTCGTCGCGGAACGACTCGACGACGCGGTCCGTGTAGCCCGGCGGGACGCGGTCGCCGTAGCGGCGCTCGAGGATCGCCCGGACGATCTGCCGCGCATGGTCGCGCTCGATCGCGACGTCCTTGCCGAGCGGGTCGAGCATCAGGTACGGCGGATCGGTGTCGCCCGGCGAGAGCGGCGTCTCGTACTCGGTGTTCACGACCGGGCGGGCGCCGTAGCGCTCGTAGAAGCGCAGCCGCGCAGCGTTTTGCGCGCGGATTTTCGGACTCGGCGAGAGCGCCGGGTCGTCCGGCAGGCACTCGAAGAAGAGTCCGACGGCGCCGACCTCGGCCGCCTCCTCGCGCACGCGCTCGTAGAGCGCGCCGCCGACGCCGCGGCCCGCCTCGCCGGGATTGATCGAGATCAGGTCGAGGTAGCAGAACTGGAGGTCCGGGGCGTGGAGCAGGAGCGCGAAGCCGCGGACGCCGCCGGCCTGGTCTTCGGCGACGAACAGCACCGAGCGGAAGCGGTGCTTCACCGGGTTCATCAGCTGATCCGGCAGCCTGCGGATCTGCGTTTCCTTCAGCCCGGGGAACTGCGC
>CAYWGQ010000013.1:10221-20717 GCA_964457725.1 uncultured Gammaproteobacteria bacterium | reverse complement strand
GCGAGCATCGCGGCGAAGCCTGCATCCGGCGACAGGCACGGGTTCGCGTTCACCTCGAGCACCCACGGCGTCTCCGCCTCGTCGACGCGGAAATCGACGCGCGCGTAGCCGGTCAGCTCGAACAGCCGCCAGCACTCGAGCGCGAGCTCGGCGACGCGTGCGGCGAGCGTCGCCTCGACGTCGAACCGGCGCGGTGTCGCCCGGTACTCGAAGCTCGTCTCCTCCCACTTCGCGGCGTAACCGACGATCCGCGGCTTCGCCCCGGGGAACGCGCCGAAATCGATCTCGGCGACCGGCAGCACGCGCGGCCCGTCGGGCGAGGCGAGCACCGCGACGTTCAGCTCGCGGCCGTCGACGTAGCGTTCCGCGAACCAGCGCCCGCCGAACCGCTCGCGCCGCGCGGCGAGCGTCGCCTCGACGGCCGAGGAGTCGACGACGGACGAATCGTCGATACCGAGCGACGCGTGCTCCCAGACGGCCTTCACGATCCAGCGGCCGTCCGGTGCGCCGGGGCGCCAGGTCGGCGGCGTCGGCAGGCCCGCGCGCTCGAGCTCACGTTTCGCGAGGAGCTTGTTCGAGGTTAGCCGCTGCGCGTCGGCCGAGCAGCCGGTGAACGGAAGGCCGAGCGCCTCGAGAAGTGCGGGCACGACGTGGATCAGCTCGCCGCGGCCGTCGATCGACTCCATCAGGTTGAACACGACATCCGGCGCGCGGCGCCGGAGCTCGCGCTCGAGATCGCGCAAGTCGAGCGAGACCGGCAGCGTGGCGGTCTCGTGACCGAGCGCCGCGAGTGCGGCCGCGACGTGCGCGGCTTCCGCGAGCACGTCGCTCGCATCCGCGCGGCCGGTCGCCGCGGCCGCGTCGTGCACCAGAACGATTCGGGACACTATCCGATCCGCCGCAACGTGCGTGCGAGGATAGCGTCGATCAGCTCCACGTACGAGACGCCGCGCAGCGCGGCCATGATCGGCAGGTCGGAGTGCTCCGGTGTCAGCCCGGCGAGCGGGTTGACCTCGAGCATGTGCGGCCGACCGGTCTCGTCGAGACGGACGTCGACGCGGCCGGCGTCCCGGCAGCCGAGACAACGCCACGTCTCGACCGCGAGCCGCTCGACCGCGGTGCGGAGCGGCTCCTCGGCGAGCAGCCGGTAGTCGACGAGCTCCTGCCACTCGGCTTTGTTGCGATACGAGTAGACCGCCTCGTCGGCCGTCTCCCGGAGGACGATCTCGAGCGTCGCGAGCGCTTCGGCTTCCTCGCCCGTGCCGAGCACGCCGACCGTGAACTCGCGGCCGGCCAGGAAGCGCTCGACGAGCACCGGTTGCGCGTGCGCCGCGAGAAGCTCGGCGCAGACGCGCACGAGGTCCTCTCGCGAGTGCACGAGCGACGCCGCGGTCACGCCTTTGCTCGTGCCCTCGGCGACCGGCTTCACGAACAGCGGCGGCGGCAGCGCGACCGCGGCCGCGTCGCGCTCGGTCGCGACGAGCGCGAAGTCGGGCGTCGCGAGGCCGGCGCTGCGCACGACGTGCTTCGCCATGCCCTTGTGCAACGTGAGCGCGCAGACGAGCGGATCGGAGAACGTGTACGGCACGCCGTATGCTTCGAGCAGCGCCGGCACCTGCGACTCGCGGCCGAAGCCTGCGACGCCTTCGCAGATGTTGAACACGAGGTCCCAGCGCTCGCCGGCGACGAGCCGTGCGGCGAGCGCGCGCACGTGCCCGATGCGGACGACCTCGTGGCCGAGCGACTCGAGCGCGCCGGAGATCGCGTCGATCGTGACCCTCGAGTCGAACTCGGCGACGTCGAGCTCGGAGAAACCGAGCTCGCGGTAGTCGTCCTTCGAGTCGTAGGTGAAGCCGATCGTGAGCGGGCGCGGCGTGCGGCCGCCCGCGCGTTCCGCGCGGACGGCCGCCGCCCGAGGTCGATCGCTCACGTCACGGCCGGAGCGGCCGCGAGCGAGCCTTCCGGATCTGGATACCGGCAGACGTCGCCGCGGAAGTTCTTGAGCAGCAGGTCCTCGCCCTCCCGCCCGACGACCGCATCCGGCAACAATGCGATCTTGCCCCCGCCGCCCGGCGCGTCGACGACGAAGGTCGGTACCGCGTAGCCGGTCGTGTGTCCTCTGAGGCCGGCAATCAGCTCGAGACCTTTGTCGACGGTCGTCCGAAAGTGGCTCGAGCCGCTGATCGGGTCGCACTGATACAGGTAGTACGGACGGACGCGGATCTGCAGCAGCCCGTGGAACAGCTTCTTCAGCGTCGCGACGTCGTCGTTCACGCCCTTCATCAGCACGGTCTGGCTGCCGAGCGGGATGCCCGCATCGGCGAGCCGTCCGCAGGCCTCGGCGACCTCCGGCGTGAGCTCCGCCGGATGCGTGAAGTGCAGGCTCATCCACAGCGGGTGGTAGCGCTTCAGCAACCGCGTCAGCGTCGGCGTCACGCGCATCGGCTGCACGACCGGCTGCTTGCTGCCGATCCGGATGAACTCGAGGTGCTCGATCGGCCGGAGCCGAGACAGGATGTACTCGAGCCGGTCCTCGTCGAGGGACAGCGGATCGCCGCCGGAGATCAGCACGTCGCGGATCGCCGGAGTCGCCGCGATGTACTCGATCGCGCGGTCCACGTCCGCCTTCTTCAGCGCCCGCTCGCCGCTCGCGCCGACGAGCCTCGCCCGCGTGCAGTAGCGGCAGTAGACGGAGCAGAAGTTCGTGACGAGCAGCAGCACGCGGTCGGGGTAGCGGTGCACGAGCCCCGGTACGACGCTATGGCCGTCCTCGCCGAGCGGGTCCTCCTCCTCGCCGCGCGTGTGCCGGAACTCGTCGAGGGTCGGCACGACGGTGCGCCGCAGCGGTTGCGTCGGGTCTTCCGGGTCGATCAGGCTCATGTAATAAGGCGTGACCCCGATCGGCAGCGGACCCGTGTGCCGCTCGATCGCCGCGCGTTCCTCCGGCGTGACCCGGATGATTCGCTCGAGCTCCGCCAGCGAGCGGATCCGGTTCCTGTTCTGCCAGCGCCAGTCGTTCCACTCGGCGAGTTTCACGCCGGGGAAAAACTTCTTGCGGAAAGCGTCGGTGGCCGCGCTGATCGTGATCCGCGCGATCGTCGAAGGAAGTCTGGCGGGTGTCGGTCTTGCCCTGGCGGGCTTGGAAGCGGCGGGTGGGGGGAGGGTGGTGGGGAGAGGTGTTTGAGAAGAGTCGAAAGCTTGCAATCCGGCTAACGCCGGACTCGGAGGTTCTTCCTCCACGGTGAGCAAGTTCTTCACCTTCAGCTGTATCCAGGCCGGGTGGCCAAACGTGTTACCTCACCAGTTAGATTCCCGACTAGCTGGTCGGGCAGACCATCTGCCCGCAAAAACGGCGCAACTATAATCCTCCGCAAGGGGAATGCAAGCGATTTCTGCGCGTTCTCGAACTTGCATCTCACGCCGCCGAAGACGCGGACGACGAGGTCGACTCGGGCACCTCGTCGACGCCTGACGAAGCGATCGTCGTCTGCTGTCGACCGTGCCGCTCGATCGAGATCGACGTCGCGTTTCGCGACGCGCGCGTCGCTCGAAACGCTTGTCGGCGACTGCCGACACATTGGCCGAGGCGGTCTGCCGTGTTACACAGCGCGGTTCACGTGCGCGTCGTCTCGAACGCGCCGCTCGACGGCGGCGCGAACGCGCTCGGCAGCCGGCGTGCAAAAACTTGACGGGGTCCACACCTGTACTAGAGTAGCTTTACTAAAGTGTTCGGGCGGCAGCGGCACGAGCCCGGCGCCGGCATCGGCTCTTCGGCTATCACTCTCACCGTGGGGGTAACTATGTTCGACTTGGGTAAGAAAGGCGGGTCCGACAAAGGTGCGGACGACATTCTGCGCGCGGACCGCTCCGAGCCGTCGCGCGGCGAGGCTCCGGGAGCGCGCCGCCCCGGTGCCCGCGAGGCCGCGGTCATTGGACCGTCCATTCACATCGACGGCGACCTGCGCGGCGAGGAAGACTTGCTGATCGAGGGCGAGGTCAACGGCACCGTCGAGCTGAAGAACAACAGCCTGACGATCGGCCCGCAGGGCAAGGTCCGGGCCGACGTCTACGCGCGAGCCGTGTACGTCGAGGGCTTCGTCGAAGGCGACCTCTACGGCGCCGAGCGCGTCGGCATCCGCAAGAGCGCGCAGGTGCGCGGCAACATCACGTCCCCCAGCGTGAGCCTCGAGGACGGCGCCCGCTTCAAGGGCTCGATCGAGATGGATCCGAAGTCGGTCGAGTCGGCGCTCGGCCGCAACGCGCCGAAGGGCGCGCCGGCAGCGCAGCCGAAGCCTGCCCCGGCGGCCGGGCAGCCGAAGCCGGTCGGCGAGCCGGCCCAGAAAGCGGTGCCGTGAGCTGAGAAGCGAGCGTCTCTTCGGCGGAGTCTCACCGCCGCGCGCCGCGCGTGCCGCAGAGCCGGCACGCGCGAACGCGCCCGCGTCCATTCCGGGCGCGGAACCCCTGAACGCGCCGCTGTTCCGCGCGTTGGTCGAGCGGCTCGACGAGGGCCGCCGATGGGTCGTCTTCGACCTCGGTCGGGCCCGCACGGAGACGATCGCGCTGCTCGGCCGCGTCCGCTGCAGGCTCGAGGTGCTCGACATCGCCGACGACCTCGAGCGGCTGAACGGCGACCTCGAGCCGCGCGAGCTGCAGCGGGAGGTCGAGCGGCTGCTGCCGCGCGAGCGCAGCGAGCCGGTCGACGCCGTCCTCTGCTGGGACGTCCTGAACTACCTGCGCCGCCCGGCGCTCGCGGCGCTGATGGACGGCATCGCCGGCCGCGCCCGGCCCGGCACGCTCGCGCACGCGCTGATCTACTACTCGACGCCGCAGATGCCGGCCGAGCCGAGCATCTTCGTGCCGCTCGCCGACCTCCAGCTCGCGAATTTGTCGGTGCCGCGGGCGCAACGCCCCGCACCGCGCTACTCGCCGGAAGACCTCGGCCGGGCGATGCCCCGCTACGCCGCCGAGCGCGCGAGACTCCTTCGCAACGGCATGCAGGAGTATCTGTTTCAGCTCTGACGGCCGCGGTTCCCGCGCGGTCTCGGCCGGTGATATCGTGACTTCTCGGGTTCCAGGGAGGCAGCCATGAGCGAAGCGGCAGGGGTGGCGCGCGCGTCGTTTGTAGCCATCGCCCTCATGGGGGCGGGTGGCGCTCACGCCGGGTGGTACTACGAGGCACAGACGACGACGGATGCCGGCAACGTCGGCACCGTGCTCGGCTGGGTCGACGGCGAGCAGGCGCGGATCGAGTTTCGCGACCGCGATCCGAGCGGCATGTTCGAGCAGGGCACATATATATTGAGCACCGACGGCGGCCGGACGATCCATCTGGTGAACCCGGCCGAGCGGACGATCTCCGAGGTCGACTTCGCGCAGGTCTTTCAGATGGTCGGCGCGATCGCCGACGCGGCCGGCGGGCTCGTCAGGATGGAGTTCGACGACTTCGTCGCCGAGCAGCTCGGCGAGGCGCCCGGCGAGCCGATCTTGGGCTATCCGACGACGCACCTGCGCTTCCGCAGCGGCTACACGATGCGGATGAGCGTGCTCGGCATGCGCCAGGAGCAGCGCACGGACGTCGAGCAGGAGATCTGGTGCACGGACGCGGTCGATGAGGCGGGCTTTCACGTCTGGCTGCGGCCCGATCGGTTCCGGACCGGCAACGAGGGCTTCGATCGGATGATCGAGCAGCAGTTCGCGACCGTCGATTGCCTGCCGCTGCGCAATCGCACGGTGACCCGGTCGAGCGGCGGGCGCGGCGCCGGGTCGACCGTGACGAGCGTGACCGAGGTGACGGCGCTGCGCGAGGACACGCCGCCCGCCGGCACCTTCGAGCTGCCGCAGGGCTACGAGGTCGTGCCGCTGCTCGCGCTGCCGGCGAGCGCCGCGGGAGCCGAGGCCGCTCCCGCCGAGGAGCCCGAGGAGCGGCGCCGGCCGCGCTTCCGAGACTTGATCGGCCGCTGAGGCGGTCGCGGCCGTGAGCGCTCCGGTCCGCTTCGGCATGGTCGGCGGCGGCGAGGGCGCATTCATCGGCGCGGTGCATCGCCGGGCCGCGCGCCTCGACGGCGAGTGCGAGCTCGTCTGCGGGGCGTTCTCGAGCGATCCCGAGCGCAGCCGCTCGAGCGGTCTCGCGCTCGGGCTCGAGCCGTCGCGCTGCTACCCGGACTACGCGACGATGATGCGCGCGGAAGCGGCGCGGCCGGCCGGCGAGCGCATGCAGTTCGTCGCGATCGTCACGCCGAACCGTCTGCACCTGCCGGTTGCGCTCGAAGCGCTGCGGCACGGCTTCCACGTCCTTTCGGACAAGCCGGCGACCGCGAGCCTCGACGAGTGCAAGCGGCTGCGCGACGAGGTTCGCTCGAGCGGCCGGCTCTATGCATTGACGCACGTCTACGCCGCCTATCCGATGGTGCGCGAAGCGGCCGCGCGCGTCGCCGCCGGTGCGCTCGGCGAGATCCGCAAGGTCGTCGTCGAGTACTCGCAAGGCTGGCTCGCGACGCCGCTCGAGCGCGAAGGGCACAAGCAGGCCGGCTGGCGCCTCGATGCCGCGCAGGCGGGGCCGAGCGGCTGCTTCGGCGACATCGGCGTGCACGCGTTCAACCTCGCCGAGCACGTGACGGGGCTCAAGGTCGCGGCGCTCTGCTGTCAGCTGCACCGCACCGTGCCCGGCCGTGCGCTCGACGACGACGGCGCGGCGCTGCTGCGCTTCGACAACAATGCGCACGGCGTGCTGCTCGCGAGCCAGATCAGCGTCGGCGAGGAGAACCGCCTCGTGCTGCGCGTCTACGGCGACCGCGGCGCGCTCGAATGGCGGCAGGAGGAGCCGAACACGCTGTGGCTCAAGCACCCCGACCGGCCCGTCGAGCGGCTGCGCGCCGGGCACGCCTACCTCGGCCCGGAGGCAGCGGCCGCGACGCGCCTCCCCGCCGGTCATCCCGAGGGCTACGTCGAGGCGTTCGCGAACCTGTATCGGGCGTTCGCCGCGGAGGTGCGCCGCTTTCCGGCCGCCGGCGGCGGGAGCGCGTTGCCCGGGATCGCGGAGGCGCTCCGCGGCATGGCCTTCGTCGAGGCCGCGGTCGCCGCGAGCGACTCGCCGCGGAAGTGGCATCCGCTCCCCAATCCGGTCTGAAGACGCTAAGGTAACGGCATGAAGGGCCCGGGGATCTTCCTCGCGCAGTTCGCCGGCCCCGAGCGGCCGTTCGATTCGCTCGACGGCATGGCGAACTGGGCCGCCAAGCTCGGCTACGTCGGCATCCAAGTGCCGACGTCCGATCCGGGGCTGTTCGATCTCGAGCGAGCCGCCGAGAGCAAGGACTACTGCGACGAGCTCGCGGGGCGGCTTCGCGAAGCGGGCATCGAGATCAGCGAGCTGTCGACGCATCTGCAAGGGCAGCTCGTCGCCGTCCACCCCGCCTACGAAGCGTTGTTCGCGGTATTCGCGCCGCCGGAGCTGCGCGACAAGCCGTCGGCGTGGCCGGCGTGGGCGACGAGCCGACTCGAGCTCGCCGCGCGCGCGAGCCGCAACCTCGGCTTGCGCGCGTGCGCGACCTTCTCCGGCGCGCTGCTGTGGCACACCGTGTATCCGTGGCCGCAGCGGCCGGCGGGGCTCGTCGAGGAAGGCTTTGCCGAGCTCGCGCGGCGCTGGCGGCCGATCCTGGATGCGTTCGACGCGGCGGGCGTCGATCTGTGCTTCGAGATCCATCCGGGCGAGGACCTGCACGACGGTGTCACGTTCGAGCGCTTCCTCGACGCGGTCGACGGGCATCCGCGCGCGAGCATCCTGTACGATCCGAGCCATCTGCTGCTCCAGCAGCTCGACTACGCGGCGTTCATCGACCACTACCATCCGCGCATCAAGGCCTTCCACGTGAAGGACGCGGAGTTCCGTCCGACCGGCCGCGCCGGCGTCTACGGCGGCTACCAGGGCTGGGTGGACCGTCCCGGCCGGTTCCGCTCGCCGGGCGACGGGCAGATCGACTTTCGCCGCATCTTCAGCCTGCTCGCGCAGCACCGCTACGCCGGCTGGGCCGTTCTCGAATGGGAGTGCTGTCTGAAGCATCCCGAGGACGGCGCGCGCGAAGGCGCGCCGTTCATCCGCGAGCACATGATCCGGACCACCGACAGGCGGTTCGACGACTTCGCCGGCGGCGCGGACCGCAAGGCGAACCGCCGCGTGCTCGGGCTTCCGGAAGGGTGAAGATTGCCGCGGCGCTCGCGTGCGGCTCGCGGAGGTGACGCATGATCGAGCGTGGCGGTAGCGCAGCGAACGCCCGGCGGCTTTTCTTCATCGCGAACCTGTCGATCCTGATGATCGGCCTCGGGTTCGCGATCCGCGCGAACATCGCCGGCGACATCCAGCAGGACCTGTTCGACGCGCTCGACGTCGCGAGCTCGGGCAACATGATCGGCAGCGTGCTCGGCGCGACGTTCTTGGGCTTTGCTCTGACGCTGCTCTTCGGCAGCGCGCTCGTCGACCACCTCGGCATGAAGCGGATGCTGCTCTTCGCGGCGTTCGGCTTCGTCGCCGGCAGCCTGATCGTGATCGGCGCATCGCTCGCTCCCCCGGGCGGTGCGACCTATCCGCTCGTCTTCGGCGGTTTCCTGCTGACCGGTCTCGGCTGGGGCGCGGTCGAGGCCGCGAGCAATCCGCTCGTGACGGCGCTCTTCCCGGGCGAGAAGACTCATCGGCTGAACGTGCTGCACGCTTGGTGGCCCGCGGGCATCGTGATCGGCGGGCTCGCGGGGCTCGGCCTCGGCGCGCTCGGCATCCCGTGGCAGTCGAATCTGCTGTTGCTGCTCGTGCCCGGCGTGCTGCTCGCCGTGCTCGCGTATCGCACGCCGTTCCCGGTCACGGAGCGGGTCGCCGCAGGCATAGCCCACCGCGACATGTATCGGGAGGTGCTGCGTTCGCCGAGCTGCTTCGTCTGGTTTGGCTGCATGATGTTGACCGCGACGACCGAGCTCGCGCCGGGGCAGTGGGTCGACGTCGCGCTGACGAACATGGTCGGGATGCCCGGCATCGTCGTGCTCGTCTACGTGAGCGCGCTGATGTTCGTGCTGCGGCACTTCGCGGGTCGGATCGTGCAGTACGTCTCTCCCGTCGGGCTCCTGTGGTGGAGCAGCCTGACGGCCGCGGTCGGGCTCTACGCGCTCAGCGTCGCCGAAGCGCCGCCCGCCGTTTTCCTCGCCGCGACGATCTGGGGCGCCGGCGTCTGCTACCTGTACCCGACGATGGTCGCGGCGGTCGCCGAGCGCTACCCGCGGGGCGGCGCGTTCGTGATGGGCATCATGGGGTTCTCGGCCGGCATGGCGATTCAGCTCGTGCTGCCGGTCATGGGCAACATCTACGACCGCGCGCGGCTCGAGGCGGCCGGCGGCGTCGCCGCGCTCGAGCAGCTGTCGGGCCCCGAGCTCGACCGCGTCGTGCGTCTCGCGTCGATCGAGTCGTTCCAGGCGGTCGCGGTCATTCCGCTGCTGCTCCTGCCGGTGTTCGGCGTGATCTGGTGGCGGCAGCGGCGGCGCGCCGGGTCCCCCGAGCAAGCGACGCCTGCGCCGATCCGGCACTGACGACGAGCCGCGAGCTCGCCGCAACGGCACTCGGGACGGCACGAGGAAACCCTAGGCGGCGGAGGGGCGGGCGACGAATGCGCCCGGCCGAATGTCGCCTCGGGCCCCGGATGTGTCGCCTATCGGTAACGGTCCGCGCGGTCGTTTCGACGCTAAGCCTTTGATTCTGAAGATGGCATGGATCCTGCATTTTCTCGCTCGAGAGACGACGAAGACGAGGTGACCATGCGGAACGCGCGCTATTTAGCCATCCCGACCGCTGCGCTGCTCGCGGTGTCGTCGAGCGTGTGGGCGGACGAGGCAGCCGATACCGATCGCGACTTCGAGCGAGCGGTCAAAGATGCCTGGATCGACGGTCGCCTGGAGGCCGCCTATACCTTCAACGAGCACTTGAATCCGTTCGCGATCGACACGGAGGTCGAGAACGGTGTCGTGACGTTGAGCGGCCGCGTCGAGTCGGACATCGATCGCGACCTCGCGGCCGAGATCGCGAGAGGGCTCGACGGTGTCCTCGAAGTGAACAATCTGCTCGAGGTCGGCGGGGAGGTCGAGCCGGCGAACGTCCGTAACGAGTCCGTCGAAGAGCGGCGCTCCTTCGGACAATGGGTGAACGACGCGACGACGTCCGCCGCCTTGAAGGCGGCGTTGATCCGCAACGAGAACATCCGCGCCCGCGACATCGACGTCGAGACGCGCGACGACGTCGTGACGCTTCGCGGCGAGGTCGGCAGCGAGGCGGAGAAGGACTTGATCGAGCAGCTGGCGCGAAACCACCGCGACGTGCGCGACGTGCGCAACGAGCTCCAGGTGCGCGGCAGCGGTTGAACGAGTGTGTCGGAGTGACGGTGAGGGACCACCGTCGTGGGGGGGGGGGGGGGGGGGGCCGCCGCCGTTTTTTTTGCGGGGCCCGGGGGGGGCGGGTAGGTTGGATG
>CAYWGQ010000013.1:1105-10211 GCA_964457725.1 uncultured Gammaproteobacteria bacterium | reverse complement strand
CGCCGGGCGCGCCGGGCGCACCGAGCTCCTGGGGCGCGGCTGGGTTTTACCGTGTGTGTGGGCGTGCGGGTGTGGCACCACGGTGGGGGCGGTCGGCGGTTGGTCGACCGCCACTTTTTTTTTGCCGTCGCCGTTTGGCGCAGATTCGGTAGACTGAGGCGTCATGAGCAAGACCATAGACGCCGACAAGGCCCGGGAGCTCGTCGAGAGGCGCTTCGACGAGTCGATCGTTCCCACGCTAATCGAGTACATCAAGATTCCATGCAAGTCGCCCGCGTTCGACCCGGACTGGGAGCGCAACGGGCATCTGGAACGCGCGATGGCGCTGCTCGTCGACTGGTGCGAGGCCGAGCGTCTCGACGCGATGCGACTCGAGGTCGTCCGCCTCCCCGGCCGCACGCCGGTGCTGCTGATCGAGGCGCCGGGCGACGTCGACGACACGGTCCTGCTCTACGGGCACATGGACAAGCAGCCCGAGATGGTCGGCTGGAGCGACGGGCTCGGGCCGTGGCAGCCGGTGCTGCGCGGCGAGCGGCTCTATGGCCGCGGCGGCGCGGATGACGGCTACTCGACTTTCGCGTCGCTGACCGCGCTGCAGGTGCTCGAGCGCCAAGGCGTGCCGCGCGCGCGCTGCGTCGTGCTGATCGAGGCGTGCGAGGAGAGCGGCAGCTACGACCTGCCGCACTACATCGAGCATCTGCGGGACCGGATCGGCACGCCGTCGCTCGTCGTCTGCCTCGATTCGGGGGCCGGCGACTACGAGCGGCTCTGGTGCACGACGTCGCTCCGCGGTCTCGTGAACGGCAACCTGACCGTCGAGATCATCCGCGAGGGCGTGCACTCCGGCGAGGCGAGCGGCATCGTGCCGTCGAGCTTCCGGATCGCGCGCCGCCTCCTGTCGCGCCTCGAGGACGAAGCGACCGGCGAGGTGCAGCCGGACTGGCTCTACGCCGAGATCCCCGAGCAGCGGATCGAGCAAGCGAAGGCGATGGCGAACGTGCTCGGCGCGCATCTCTGGGATCACTTCCCGTGGATGCCGGGCGCGCGCCCGGCGACCGACAACCCGGTCGACATGATCCTGAACCGCACGTGGCGACCGCAGCTCGAGATCACCGGGGCGGCCGGCTTGCCGGATCCCGCGAGCGCGGGCAACGTGCTCCGGCCGCAGACGACGCTGCGGTTGTCGCTGCGGCTGCCGCCGCGGGTCGACGCGGAGCGGGCGAAGGCCCGGCTCGCGGAGCTCTTGACGAGCGATCCGCCGTACGGCGCGAGCGTCCGCTTCGAATCCCGCGAGGCGAACGACGGCTGGGACGCGCCGCCGCTCGCGGGCTGGCTCGAGACCGCGCTGCGCGACGCATCGCAGACGTACTTCGGCCGTCCGGCCGTGTACATGGGGGAGGGCGGCACGATCCCGTTCATGGCGATGCTCGGCGAGCGGTTCCCGGACGCGCAGTTCATGATCACGGGTCTTCTCGGCCCGGAGTCGAACGCGCACGGCCCGAACGAGTTCATGCACGTCCCGGCGGCGAAGAAGCTGACCTGCTGCGTCGCCGAGACGATCCGTCGCCACGCGCTCCGCAACCGCTGATCGGCGCGGGTACGTACTTTCCACAGAAGTGAGGCGCTCGGCCCGCCGGTAGACTGCTGCGCCATCGACGCGGCGCCATCGCTAGAACGGTATTGCCGGTGCACGTGCCCCTCTCTCCGCTGCTGATCGCGCGCGTGCTCCGCTCGCCGGGCGAGGTCTTCGCCGCGTTCGCCGAGCGCCCGCCGAGCGCGCGGCGCGTGTTCTTCCGTTTCGCGTTGTGGCTCCTGGTCCTGCCGCCGCTCTTCGCCTACATCGGCACCGTCACGTTCGGCTGGCGCCTCGGGGTCGCACCGATCATGTTGGCCCGGCCGGTCGTCGCCGCGATCAGCGCGTCGTACTTCGTGCTGCTTCTCTTCGGCCTGCTCAGCACGGCCGTGATCGCCCGCTGGATGGCGAAGACCTACGGCGCGCGCGAGTCGCTCGGCGCGAGCATCGCGCTCGTCGCGGTCGTCGGCGTTCCGCTCGCGCTCGGCAGCGCGGCTCATCTCTATCCCCACGCGTTCCTGAACGTGCTCGTGCTCGTGCCGGCGCTGATCTGGAGCATGTATCTGCTCTACCGCGGGTTGCCGATCGTGCTCGGCACCGATCCGGGCCGTGGCATGCTGATGGCGTCCTCGCTGATCGCGTATCTGCTCGTCGCCTGGGTCAGCCTGCTCGGTCTCACCGTCGTCCTGTGGAGCCGCGGCATCGGTCCGCGCATCGGAGCGTGACGTGAGCGCGGTCGTCGTGCATTACGAGGACAGGATCGTCACGGCGTTCACTGCCGCGGCGGTCGCGTGGACGCTGATCGGGATGCTCGCCGGCGTCTACGTCGCGGCAGAGCTCGTCTGGCCGGCGCTCGGCTTCGACAGCCCGTGGCTCTCGTTCGGACGGCTGAGGACGGTGCACACGCACGCGGTGGTGTTCGGCTTCGCCGTGTCCGCGCTGATCGGCACGGCGTTCTACAGCGTGCAGCGAACGTCGCACGTGCGGCTGTTCGCGCCGCGGCTCGCCTGGTTCGTGTTCTACGCCTGGCAGGGGACGTGCGTGCTCGGAGCGCTGTCGCTCCTCGCCGGCATGAACGCGTCGAAGGAGTACGCGGAGCTCGAGTGGCCGTTCGACCTCGCGATCGCGGCGGCGTGGATATCGTTCGGCGTCGTGTTCTTCGGCACGATCGCGAAGCGGCGGATCGGCCCGATCTACATCTCGAACTGGTTCTACGGCGCGCTGATCATCGTCGTCGCGATGCTGCACGTCGTGAACAGCCTCGCGCTGCCGGCGACGCTCACGAAATCCTACTCGCTCTATGCAGGCGCGCAGGACGCGATCGTGCAGTGGTGGTACGGCCACAACGCGGTCGGGTTCCTACTGACCGGCGGCTTCCTCGGCATGCTCTACTACTTCCTGCCGAAGCAGGCCGAGCAGCCGATCTGGAGCTATCGGCTGTCGATCGTCGCGTTCTGGGCGTTCGTCTACAGCTACATCTGGGCGGGACCGCACCACCTGCACTACAACGCCATCCCCGAATGGGTGCAGTCGCTCGGCATGGTCATGAGCCTGATCCTGCTCGCGCCCTCGTGGGCGACGATGATCAACGGCGTGATGACCGTCAGCGGGGCGTGGCGGAAGCTCAAGACCGATCCGGCGCTGAAGTTCATCGTGTTGTCGCTCGCGTTCTACGGGCTCGCGACGTTCGAGGGGCCGATGATGGCGATCCGCAGCGTGAACGTGCTCTCGCACTTCACCGAGTGGACCATCGGTCACGTGCACTCGGGCGCGCTCGGCTGGAACGCGCTGATCACGTTCGGCACGTTCTACTTTCTCGTGCCGAGGCTCGCCGGCCGTCCGCTCTGGAGCACGCGGCTCGCGAACGTGCACTTCTGGCTCGCGCTCGCGGGCGTGATGCTCTACGTGATCGCGATGTGGGGCGCCGGCGTGTCGCAGGGCCTTCTGTGGCTCACGCTCGACGAGCTCGGCGAGGTCCGCTACGGCTTCACGGACGTGATGGCCGCGATGGCGCCGTACTATGCGCTCAGGCTCCTCGCGGGCGGGCTCTTCCTCGGCGGCGCGGCGCTGATGGCCATCAACCTCTGGCGGACCATCGCCGGCCTCGAGACGGTGCGGGTCGCGCCGCCTGCCGCCGCGCTCGCGGCGGAGACGCGGTCGTGAGCCCGCTCGGCCTGCACAAGCGCATCGAGCGGAGCTCGGGCCTGTTGATCTTCGGCATTCTGGTCGTCTCGTCGATCGGCGGGCTCGTGCAGATCGTCCCGAGCCTCTACCAGACGTCGCTGTCGACGCCGGCCGAGGGCGTCGTGCCGTACACGCCGCTCGAGCTTCTGGGGCGGGACCTCTACATCCGCGAGTCGTGCTCCTCGTGTCACTCGCAGCAGATCCGGCCGTTGCTCGCCGAGGTCCAGCGCTACGGGCCGTACTCGCGCGCCGACGAGTTCGTCTACGACCGGCCGTTCCTGTGGGGGTCGAAACGCACCGGGCCCGACCTGCACCGCATCGGCGGCAAGTACACGGACGCGTGGCACCGCGTGCACATGACGGACCCGCGCGCGGTCGTGCCGAGCTCGATCATGCCGGCGTATCCGTGGCTCGCGGAGCGCACCGCGGACGCGGACGGCAGCATCGTCGCGCGGCTCCGGACGCTGCAGCGTCTCGGTCATCCGTACACGGACGAGGACATCGCGGCCGCGCCGGACGCGGTCGCCGGCAAGACCGAGCTCGACGCGCTGATCGCGTATCTGCAGTCGCTCGGCCGCACGCGCACGAGAGGGAGCGGGCTATGACGTATCTGATCTTCATCGGCGACATGCTGGTCATGGCGTTCATGACGGTGCTCGTCGTCTGGATTTCGCTCCGCGGGCGCGCCTCGCACTTCGAGGCCGTCGCGCGGCTGCCGCTCGAGGACGAGGATCGCCGTGCCTGATCTGCCGACGCAGTTCTGGGGCGGCTGGATCGTCGCGCTGACCGGGACGACGCTCGTCGGGCTCGCGTGGCTCGTCGTGAGCGTCTACTTCGGCAACAAGAACGCGGACGACGTCGCCGATCTCACGTGGGACGAGACGCTGAAGGAGGGCGATGCGCCCGCGCCGCTCTGGTGGTTCTGGCTGATCTTCGCGCTGCTCGTCGTCTCCGTGCTGTATCTGCTGCTGTATCCCGGCCTCGGGACGTTCGCCGGCGTGCTGCACTGGTCGCAGCATCACGAGATCGAGACGAGCGCCGCGCATTACGGCGAGCGTTTCGGCGCGCTGCGCGAGGCGATCGCGTCGACGGAGCCGGCGCTGCTCCGCGAGGATCCGCGCGCGATGGCCGCCGCGGCAAGCGTGTTCGCGAACCACTGCGCCGCTTGCCATGGTCCCGACGGCCGCGGTCAGGCGAACCTCTTTCCGAACCTGCGCGACGCGGAGTGGCAGTGGGGCGGAACGCACGCCGAGATCGAGCAGACGATCACGCTCGGCCGCCGTGGCGTCATGCCGCCCTGGGGGGCGGCGCTCGGCGAGGAGGGCGTCGCCGAGGTGACCGACTACGTGCTCGCGCTCGCTGCCGGGCGCGGCGACAACGAAGCGGTCGCCGCTGGGCGCACTCGCTTCGCGCAGCTCTGCTCCGCGTGCCACGGCGCGGACGGCTCCGGCCAGACGCTCCTCGGCGCGCCGCCGCTGAACGACCCGCACTGGCTCTACGGCGGCTCCCGCGAGGCGATCGCGGCCTCGATCGCGGACGGCCGCAACGGCGAGATGCCGGCGTTCGGCGGCCGCCTCGACCCGACGCAGATCCGTCTGCTCGCGGCCTGGCTGGCAGCGCCCGACTGACCCCCCGGACAGGGCTCGCCGGCGCCCCGCCGGCGCCGGGCATCCGACCGCCTGCACGCGCCGCCGTCCCGGCCGGCCGCGGCGCGTCGCTTCGCCGTTTCTCGGTTCGGAGCTTTCTGCTATAGGAGTTTCTCGGGCGCGAAGCATCGAACCGGAGCGGGCCATGAGGACGACCGTTCTCCTTCTCGCCGGCGGCATCGCAGGCATCGCCGTCGGGGCCGTAGCCGTGCACGTCGGGCGTCTCGGCGACGCCCCCGGCGCGGACGGGGGGACGCCGGCGGCGGCGGACGACGCGCGGCCCGGGCCGCGCAAGGCCGCCACAGCGCCCGCGGCGGACGGCTCGTCTCTCGCGGCGCTGATTCGGGCCGCGGCCGCGGAGCCGCCGTCCGGTCGGCGCACCGTTCGGATCGCGGCGCTGCTGCTCCGCTATGCCGAGACCGACCCGGCCGGTGCCGCGCGGCTCGGGCGGAGCGTTCGTGCCGACGCCGGCGTCATGCGGCTCCTGTTCGCAGCCTGGGCGGAGAACGATCCGGACGGCGCATTGGCCGAGCTCGAGTCGCTCGACAACCCGGCGGATGCGCGCGAGATCGCGCTCGCCCTGCTCAGGTCGCAGGGCATCGACGAGCGGAGCGCCGCGCGGCTCGCGGCACTGCTGCCGCCCGCCGAGCGCAGGGCGTTCCTCGCCGAAGCCGTCGCCGCGCGCGCCGCCACGGCGCCGCTCGCGGCGATGCGGCAGGCGCTCGCGATCGAGGACGCCGCGGCGCGCGATGCGGCGCTGACGCGTCTCGCGCCGATCTGGGCGCGGCTCGATCCGCGGCAGGCGTTGCTCGAGTCGTCGCAGATCGCCGATGACCGGGAGCGAGAGTCGTTCCGCGACGCCGTGCTGCTCGAGTGGGGGAGGTCGGAGCCCGAGGCGGCGTTCGAGCAAGGGATCCTGCTCGGGCGCCGGTCGATGGACCACATCCTGCTGCTGCTCGCGCAGCAGTTGCCGGACGACAGGGTCGGCGACGCGCTCGCACGCGCCGCCGACGTCGAGGGGGAGGAGGGCATCTCGCTCCGGCGGAACCTCGTGCAACGGCTCGCGCAGAACGATCCCGCCGCGGCGGCCGCAGAGCTCGACCGGCTGCCCGTGCACGAGCAGCCGGACCTTCGCCGCATGATCGCGGTTCCGTACGGCGCAAAGGAGCCGGAACGCGCGCTCGCGTGGGCGCAGTCGATCGAGCCTCGCGATCCGGAGCTGCCGATGAGCGTGCTGCGAGGCCTCGCTCAGACCGATCCGGAGCGCGCGGTCACGCTCGCCGCGTCGTTGCCGTATGCCGCCGATCGCGAGCAGGCGATCGCAATGGTGACGACCTTCGCCGCCCACGACGATCAGAGCGCGGAGCGGATGGCGAATCGCTTGCTCTCGCTCGACGACGCGGGCCTCGGGCAGCGTACGTTGATCGCCTTCGTGGGCTCGTGGGCGGCGCGGGCTCCCGAGCCCGCGTTCGCCTGGCTCGCGGCGAACGATGGGCGCGTGCCGGCCGAAGCGTTCCAGAATGTCGCCGTGTCGCTCGCCTTCCGCGATCCCGAGCTCGCCGCGTCCTACACGGCTCGCGTGCCGGCCGGTGCGCGCCCGCAGTGGATCGCGGCCGTTGCGAATGGCTACGCGCAGCGCGACCCCGAAGGCGCGCTCGGATGGCTCGCGCAGTACCGCGGCGATCCGGCATACCGCGCGGCCGTGATGCCGGTCGCGGCCACGCTCGCCCGGCGCGACGGCGCCGCAGCCGTCCGGCTGCTCGAGGAGACCGGCGCGCTCGACGCCGACAATCCTACGGTCGCGCTGAACGTCGTGATGGGCTGGTCCCAGCAAGATCCGGCCGCGGCTGCCGCCTGGGCGGCCGGCCTCGAGGACCCGCGGTTGCGCTCGGCGGCGCTCGGCATGACGATGCAGCAATGGAGCGTTCACGACGCGGAGGCCGCGCGCCGCTGGGCGTTCGCGCTGCCGGGCGGCAGTGCCCGCGACGAGGCGTTGCTCGGCCTTCTGTCGACGCCGTACGCGAGCGGCGCGTTGGACGAGGAGGTGTTTGCGGCGCTCGGCAGCGAGATCGCGAGGAACCGGGCCGTGATCCAGACCGCGATGCGGATGGCCGTGGCCGGCGAGCGCGACCGGGCGCGCACGCTGCTCGAGCAGCGCGTCTCCGATCCCGTGGAGCGCTCGCGCGCGCTCGGCGCGCTCGAGCAGCTGCGGATCGGTCCGGGCGCGATGGTCGTCTCGCCGCTCGGCACGCCGGCCGTCGGCTTCGGCTTGCCGCCGGGTCTGGCGATTCCGCCGCCGGCGAATCGGCGCATCGTCGAGTAGGCGGCGCGCGAGCGAGCGCGTCTTTCTCGACGGCCTCCCGGCGATGACCGTCACCGTGCGGACCGCGGACTACCGCGCCGATCACGCGGCGATTCGCGGCATTCGCTTCGCGGTCTTCGTCGACGAGCAGCACGTGCCGGCCGAGCTCGAGCTCGACGAGCGCGATCCGGAATGCGTGCACGTGCTCGCATTCGTCGGCGACGAGCCGGTCGGCACCGGCCGAGTCGATCTCGCCGCGGGCGGCAAGATCGGCCGCGTCGCGGTGCTCGCCGCGCACCGCAAGCGCGGCGTAGGCAGAGCGGTGATGCGCGTACTCGAAGGCATCGCGCGCGACGCGTCGCTGCCGTCCGTGTGGTGCAACGCGCAGGTCGAAGCGCTGCCGTTCTACGAGCGGCTCGGTTACCGGGTCGCGAGCGGCGTGTTTCTCGAAGCGGGAATCGAGCACCGACGGATGGAGCGCGCACTCGAGCGGTAGCGCGGCCATCGGCGCAACCGATGGCACGTAACGGGCCGATCGGTTCTTCGACCGACGAACGTGTTCCCATGTTGTGAAACGCCGCGGCAGGTGTATCCTCGCAAAACAGCGGATCGGCGGCCGCATCCATCGGAATCGCCGGTACAGCCAATCGAGAACAACGAAGGAGCGCACATGGCACTGCACATAGGAGACACCGCCCCCGACTTCACCGCGAACACGACGCAGGGCCGAATCAACTTCCACGAGTGGATCGGCGATGGTTGGGCGATTCTCTTCTCGCATCCGAAAGATTTCACCCCGGTCTGCACGACGGAGCTCGGCTACATGGCGCGTTTGCAGCCGGAGTTCGAGAAGCGCAATTGCAAGATCATCGGCCTGTCGGTCGACACCGTCTCGGACCACGAGCGCTGGGTGAAGGACATCGAGGAGACGCAGGGCGCCAAGGTCAACTACCCGATCATCGACGGCAGCGATCTGTCAGTCGCGAAGGCGTACGACATGCTGCATCCGAACGCGAGCGGCGATGCGAAGGCGCGGACGGCCGCGGACAACCAGACCGTGCGCTCGGTGTTCCTGATCGGGCCCGACAAGAAGATCAAGGCGATCCTGACGTACCCGATGTCGAGCGGGCGCAACTTCAACGAGGTGCTGCGGCTGCTCGACTCGATCCAGCTCACGGCGAAGCATCAGGTCGCAACGCCGGTGAACTGGCAGCAGGGCGACGACGTGATCATCGCGCCGTCGGTGCCCGACGACGTCGCGAAGCAGAAGTACCCGGAAGGCTGGAAGGCGCCGAGGCCCTATCTGCGGATCGTCTCGCAGCCGCGGTGAGCGCGGCGCGGGGGGGGGCCGGGCGCGGGGCGGGGCCGGCGCCCCCGGCGGGGCCCGGCCCGGGGGGGCGG
>CAYWGQ010000013.1:0-1095 GCA_964457725.1 uncultured Gammaproteobacteria bacterium | reverse complement strand
CGCGAGCCGGGGCGCTGCTGCCGCACCGGCTCGCGCTCGCGGCCCTGGCGGCGCTCGCGATCGGCTGCGAACGGACGCCTGATACGCCGGGCACGCCGGGCGCGGCCGGTCCGAATCGGCCCGCCGCAACGCTCGCGGCGCCCGCCGCAGCCGACCTCACGCCGCATCCGGACGCACCCGCCGGGATCGACTGGCACGCGGGCTCGGTCGAGAGCGCGTTCGCGCGCGCGGCCGCCGAGCGGCAGCCGATATTCCTGTTCTGGGGCGCCGTCTGGTGCCCGTATTGCGCGGATCTGAAGGCGCACGTTCTCGCGCGCCGCGACGTGCAGGATCGCCTGAAGCTCTTCGTGCCGGTCTATCTCGACGGCGACGATCCGGGTGCGCAGAAGTGGGCGGAGCGGCTCGGCGTCTCGGGCTACCCGACGGTGCTCGCGCTCGCGCCGGACGGCACCGAGCTCGCGCGGATCGCAGGCGGCATGGAGCTCGACGTCTACGCGGACATGCTCGACCTCGTGCTCGCCGATGTCAGGCCGATCGGCGAGCTGCTCGACGGCGTCGCGAGCATGGACGGCACGCTGTCGCGTGAAGCGTGCCGTCGTCTCGCGTACAACGGCTGGGGGCTCGAGGAGCCGGCCGCGGGGCCGGCGCGGATGGCGGAGCTGCTCGACGCCGCGGCCGAGCGGTGTCCCGCGGACGCGCGCGAGGAGCGGGCGCGACTCGTCGCGATCGCGACGAGCTACGCGGTCGAGGCGGAGCGCTCCGCGGGTGCGTCCGGCGCGCCCGGGACCGCACGGCTCGAGCGCCTCGTCGGCGAGGTGCGCGCGCTCGTCGCCGACCGCGCGCTCGCGGCCGGCACCGTCGACGCGCTGCAGTACCTCGGCGCGGACTTCTTCGCCGCCGCGCGGCAGCTCGCGTCGGCCGAGGATCGCGCCCGGCTCGTCGCGGACTGGGCCGCCGTGATGCGCGCCGCGGCCGCCGACGCGCGTTTCACCGAGGGCGATCGGCTGCTCGCGATGCGCAGCGTGCTGACCGCCGTGCGCGAGCTCGGCGGCGCGCCGCCGACGCCGGAGCTCGAGGCCGAAGCGCGCGCGCTCG
>CAYWGQ010000012.1:32039-44315 GCA_964457725.1 uncultured Gammaproteobacteria bacterium | reverse complement strand
TTCCTCGATGTAACGCGGCAGCACGAATGCCGCGGCGTGATGGCGCGGGCTGTAGTAGCGGGTCTCGAGCCCTGCCTCGGTGTAGCGGCGCTCGAGCTCGTCCGCCTCGACGTGCAGCGCCGCGTCGTCGTCGGAGGACAGGCCGAGCACGAGATGTCCGCCGAAGTAGGTCGGCACGGCGATCGCGCATGCCGCGACGTGCCGGAACGTCGCGCCGAGGTTGCGGATCGCCGAAGCGAACTCGGCCGCCTGCAGAAACGGCACGCCGTTCTGCGTGACGAGCACGCCGCCGGGCTTGAGCCGCTCGCGCACGTTGCCGTAGAACTCGCGCGTGAAGAGCACCGCGCCCGGCCCGACGGGGTCCGTCGAGTCGACGAGCACGACGTCGAAGCGGTCGGCGGCATCCCGTGCGTACGCGGCGCCGTCGCCGATGGTGAGCTCGAAGCGCGCATCGGTGAAGACGGGCGCGTTCATGTCCGCGAAATGCTCGCGCGCGAGCGCGACGACCTTCGGGTCGATCTCGACCTGCACGAGCCGCTGCACGGACGCGTGCTTCAGCACCTCCTCGGCGAGACCGCAATCGCCGCCGCCGATGATCAGCACGTCGCGCGCGCTGCCGTGCGCGAGGATCGGCACGTGCGCCATCATCTCGTGATAGATGAACTCGTCGCGGCTAGTGACCTGAACGGCGCCGTCGAGCAGCAGCACGCGGCCGAAAACGGCGTTCTCGATCAGCGCGAGCTCGTGCTCGCCGGTACGCTCGTGCACGAGCACGCGGCTCGCCTCGAGCGCGAACCGTACGTGCGGCGTCAGTGTGTCCGTGAACCAGCGATCATCGCCCATCGCGGCTCCGCCCGGGCGGACCGGCTCGCCGGCCTAGCACGCTTCCTTGCCCCGCAGGATCTCGCGGACCGTCATGCGCTCCGCGCTGAACGCTCGTTGCAGGACGGCGAGGCAGCGCTCGGGGCGAGTTTTGCCGCACATGAAGATATCGAGCGCGGCATAGTCCCGCTCGGGCCACGAATGAATCGAGATGTGGCTCTCCGCGAGCACGGCCACGCCGCTGATGCCGCCGTTCGGTTCGAACGGATGCAGGTGGACGTGCAGCAGCGTCGCGCCCGCGGCCTCGACGCATTCGACGAGCGTTCGCTCGACGTGCTCGAGGTCGTCGAGCCGTTTGCCGCCGTAGATGTCGACGATGTAGTGCGAGCCTGCGCAGCGGACGCCGTTCTTCTCGATGAAGAAGTCGGGCGCAGCGCCGTTCGCACCACGGGCGGCGGTCTTCTTCGCGGCCGGCCGCGCACTGTCGCGCGTCGGCCTGCTACGGATCAGGTCTTCCTTTTGGGCGGTCTTTGGAGCGTCCAAACCCATCCCCAATTGGAAGAGGGCGTCGCGGGACATCGCGTCCTCCCCAACCGGCAGATGAACGGTGGTAGTTTTCGAAGGGCCGTTACTATAAAGACATCGTCCGGTGTGTCAACGCCGAGTCTGCGACACGCGCGATTCATGTCGCTGACGCGCTCAATGCCGGAGCATCGACGAGACGCTGCGGCGCGGGTCTTGCGGGCACATCGCGCCGTGCTCACACTTCTTCTCGGCCGTCACGCGGCTTTGGGGGAGACGAGCATGGATCGACGCTGGATCGCTGTCCTGTGTCTGTGTCTTGGTGCGGCCGCCGGCGACGCGAGCGCCCAAAGCGCGAGCGAAGCGTCTGCCGGGGCGCCGGCAAGGGCTGCCCCGCCGCAGACCCGTCTCGCCGGCTATCTGGGACGCGACGGCGTCCCCGACCACCGGGTGTTCATGCCTCCGCCGCCGGCGGACGACGCGCCGCTCGGGATCGCCGACTTCGCCGTGTTCCGGGCGACCCGCGCGCTCGAAGGCAGCCCCCGCTGGGAGCTCGCCGCGAAGGACGCCGAAGCCGGGCCCGCGTTGCTCGCCGATTTCGGCTGCGCGCTCGGCGTCGATCCGAGCCGGGCATCCACGCCTCGCCTGACGCGCCTGCTCGGCCGGGCGGTCGCCGACGTGTCGCCGATCATCGGCGGTGCGAAAGAGCACTATCAGCGGAAGCGGCCGTTCCTCGTCGAAAGCGGGCCGACGTGCGTCGTGCCTTCGGAGGAGTTCGCGGCGAGCGGTTCCTACCCGTCGGGTCACTCGGCCGTCGGCTGGCTCTACGCGCTCGTGCTGGCCCAGGTGCAGCCCGAGCACGCCGCGGCCATCCTCGCGCGTGGGCGCGCTTACGGGGAGAGCCGCGTCGTCTGCGGCGTGCACTACGTCTCCGACGTCGATGCGGGGCGCCTCGCCTCGTCGGTCGTGTTCGCGGCGCTCGCCGGTAACGCGGAGTTTCAAGCGGACGTCGCAAGCGCGCGAGAGGAGCTCGAGGCGCTGCGGAGAGCCGGCGCCGGACAGCCCGACGCCACGCGCTGCGCCGTCGAGCATGCTGCGGCAAGCGAGCGTCCCTGGTAGCAGAGCGCCGTTTCAGCTGCTGGCAGCGGCTTGGCTTCTCAGGAACTCGACGTGATCGATGCTCGCGGCATACGCGCCCGCATGGACCTCGGCGATCCTGCCCCGCATGTGCTCCGCCAACGCACGTGATACCCGCCGGCGCACGTAGTCGCTAGGCGCCGGCACCCGGCGCATGCCGGCCAAGATGTAGTGGAACGACGTGTGGTGGAAGAAATCGAAGCCGCTCGTGTTGTCGAACGCACTCGGTAGCCGATACCGCCACTGCTCGAGCCGTGATCGCAGGCTGTCCGAGATGCCGCGATTGTGCCTGTTCGCGCGCCAGTATTCCGAATCCTCGCGGCGGCTGGTGCAGTAGTGCAGGACGACGAAGTCGCGGATGTGCTCGTAGAGCCGCGTCATCGCCGCGTTGTAGCTGTCCGCCAGGGGCGGCGGGCACTCGCGCGTCGGGAAATGCAGGCGCAATAGCTCGAGCCCCTGGGTGACCAGCGCGATCCCGGTCGACTCGAGCGGTTCGATGAAGCCGCCCGCAAGGCCGATTGCCACGCAGTTCTTCACCCAGAGCTTACGGTTGTGGCCTATCCGCATTCTCAGCAGACGCGCTTCGATGCCCTCGGCGCCGGCTCCGACGTGCTCCCGCAGCTCCCGCTCCGCCTGCTCGTCCGTGATGAACGCGCTCGAATACACGTAACCGACGCCCCGGCGGCCGTGCGCGCTGTCGTCGCTCCACCGCTGGTCGCCGCCGAGCTCGACTCCCTGCTCGCTGAGCGGGATGTCCCAGATCCAGCCGCTGCTCGCGGCCGTCGAGGTCGTGAACGGATTGATCGGCTCCTCACGGCTCCGGTACGGCACCCGCAGCGCGACGGCCCTGTCGTTGAAGAGTGCATCGCCGAACCCGATGAACTCGGTGCCGTAGTGCTTGTTGATCAGCCAGCCGCCGAAGCCCGAGCAGTCGATGAACAGGTCTCCCGCGATATCGCCGTGCTCGCGCGTCTTCAACGCGGTGATGAATCCGCGCTCGTCGCTCTCCACGCCGACCACCTCGTCGACGACGTGCTCGACGCCGCGGCTCGTCGCCACTCGGCGCAGAAAGCGGCCGAACAGCACGGTGTCCATGTGGTAGGCGTAGTCGAAGAGCCCCTGATACTCCCGGCTCCCGGGCGTCTTCGGCGCCCGCATCTTGTCGGAGATGAACGCCGAGGGTCCCGTGATGTAGCAGTAGTCGAGATCCCAATCGTGGTCCGTCCGAAGGCAGGACCAGACGTCGAGCAGCCACATCCCGCCGATGGTCGGCGTGTCCTCGAACGGATGATAGTAGTGATGCCGCCCGTGCTTCGCGGGGTCTTCCCGCCAGTTCACGAACTTGATGCCGTTCTTGAACGTAGCGTGGCTTTCTCGCATGAAAGCCCGTTCCTCGATCCCGAGAAACTGCAGCGTCTGTTTCAGATCGTTCAGTGTGGCTTCGCCGACGCCGATGATCCCGATGTCTTTCGACTCGATCAACGTGACGGTCGCTTCGGATACCTTCAGATTCGCGAGGATCCGCTCGATGTAGCACGCGCTCATCCAGCCGGAGCTGCCGCCGCCCAAGACGACCACCTTCGTGACGGGCGCACTCATGATCGAGCCTCTCTTTCGGTCAGGGGCGGCCGCCGCGTGGCGGCCGCCGCCCTCGCCGTAACACCGGGGTATGCCCGCTAGAACAAAAACTTCATGCCGACGTAGTACCTCCGGCCGAGGGCGTCGTAGAAAGCGGCATTGGTGATGCCGGTTTGCGTGTAGCCCTCGGCCGCCGTGCGCAGATTCACCACGGGTGGGTCCTTGTCCAGCAGGTTGTCGATGCCGAAGCGCAGCTCCCAGTTATTGCCGAACGAGTACCGGCCGGACGCATCGAAGACGCTATAGCTCGGCGTCGTGTGATACTGCACGCCCTCGGTGCGGATCGTACCTTCCGGATCGATGCTCGGCAGATACCGCCAGCGCAGCGAGCCCGCCCAGTTGCCGGTCGCGTAGCCGACGGTCGTGAACAGCCGGTAGTCGTAAGCGAACTGGTTCACGCCGCGCACGTCGCTCGGGCCGGTCGTGCCCTTGAAGTCGAGCCACTCCGAGTCCGCGTTCACGCGCGTCTTCCAGCTGTCGGTGATCGTCGCGAGCACGCTCAGCGTCAACGTGCCGGCCCCCCAGTCGGAGCCCCAGTCGAACTGCACGTCGTAGCCGGACAGATCCGCTGCCGCCTCGTTCGAGTACGTGATGTCGACGGTCGCGACGGCGCCGGTAGCCGGATTGCGCAGGATCAGCACGCAGGACGGGTGCGACGGGCTATAGGTCGGGTTCGTGTCGGCGCTCAGGCACTCGCGATAGAGCGTGTCCGGCACCTGCGGCGCGATCATGTCGTCGAGCTCGATGCGCCAGTAGTCGAACGTCAGCGTCGCCCGGTCGGTCACGTTCGCGACCACTCCGAGCGTCGTCGTCGTCGCTTCCTCGGACGTCAGGTTCGGATTGCCGACCAGGTTCGAGATCCGCGGCGACACGAAGCCGCTCGGCTGCGGCGTATCCCCGCCGTAGTACGCGGCGGCGCCGGCCGTGCCCATCAGCTGCTCGCACAGCGCCTTGACGTTCGCGGCGGCCTGCGGCCCGGCCGTGTTCAGGTTCGGATTCGCGGTGTACGGCAGCGCCGCGGGATTCAGCTCCGAGCACGGATCGCCCTGGAACAGGCTGAACGGCGCGAACTGCTCGCGCGATTGGAACAGCTCGCCGATGTTCGGCGCGCGGTTGGCGACCTGCCGGCCGCCGCGCACGCGGATGCGATCGACGACCCGCCAATCGAGGAGCGCCTTCCAAGTATCGACGTCGTTGCTCGGCTCGTTGTCGGTCGCGCGATAGCCGAGCTCGAGGTTCAGCTCCCGGGCGCCGCGGACGTTCGACACGATCGGCACCAGCAGCTCGCCGTAGAGCTCCTTCGCCTCGGTCCGCCCCTCCGCGTCGTCCACCGGGAAGAACCCCGCCAGCTGATCGAGCACGGACGCTTGCGAGTTCAACGTGTCCGCGTTGAACACGAAGTCGTTCTGGCGGTATCCGGCTCCGAGCGCGAACCGCAGGTCTCCGGCGCGCGTCTCCACGATCGAGCCCTGCATGTTGTACTCGACGATGTTCTGGCGCATCTCGCCGGAGCTCTTGGCCCGCGCCACGATCGCGTCCTGGCAGTCCTGCGACGGGACGAAGCCTTCGTAGTAGCCGCTGACGCCGTACACGGCCGGCAGCCCGCTCGTGCAGCTCAGCGAGCCCGATCCGAACCCTGCGCCTAGCTCGTTGCCGATCGCGAGGAACCCGCGGCCGTAGTTCGGTTGCCGCAGCAGCAACCGGTAACGCTCGAGCGACACCGCGCCGCCGTAGATGTTCTCGGTGAACGTCGAGCCCGCCGACGCGTAGAGCTCCCACGTCCAGTCCTTGAAGTCCAGGTTGCCCTCGACGCCGCCGACCACCTGATAGGACTGCACCTGCACGTAGCTGCGGCGCGGTCCCATGTACATCAGCGTCTGGCGGAGCTCTGCATCGGCCTCCGGATCCGGGCGGCTGTCGAGCAGCCGGTCGAGCTCCGGCGGCTTCGGGAACGCCTGGGACTTCGTGCAGCCGCCGACCGCGGGGCACTCCAATCCGTATAATCCGCCCGGGAGATACTCCGGAAGCGTGTTGCCGTTCTCGTCGACCGACGGCGCGTAGATTCCGTCGCCGTGCGGTACTTGCGTGCGCCAGCCGCCGAGCATCGGCGATGCGGCCTGACGCTGCCGCGTCGTCGACTCGCTGTACATCACCTGCGCGAACACCCGCACGTTGTCGGAGACGTCGATGTGCCCGCGGCCGAACAACGAATACCGGTCGAGCGGAATCTGCAGCAGCTCGTGCGGCTCGTTCTGCCGCAGCTGCCCGTTCGTCGACGCGTTCGACTGCTCGATGAACCGCCACGGCAGGCCGTCGTCGGGATTCAGCAAGCCGCCGTCGTAGCGGAACGCGCCGTCGGCGGTCTCCTTGTAGAGGGTGCCGTCCGAGTGCATGTAGTACTGGCCGCCGAGCGTCAGCACGCCGGGCGCGACGCCGAAGATGTCGGCGAGCACGTCCGCGTCGTGCATGTTGCCCGGCACCGGCGAGTACGCCGCGGCCGAATAGAAATCCGTTTGGCTGAGCGAGCGCGGATCCGTGAATCCCCGCATTCGGTAGTCGCGCTGATGCGCGAAGATCTCGTCGCGGCGCGAGCGCTCCAGGCCGAGCAGCACGTTGCCGCGGCCGTCGGCGAAGTTCGCGCCCATCACGGCGGAGAACCGCAGCTCCGTGCCGTCGCCCTCGGCCGTCTCGCCGATCTGCGCGTCGATGTCGATGCCCTCGAAGTCCCGCTTGGTGATGAAGTTCACGACTCCGGCCACCGCGTCCGCGCCGTACACCGAGGAGGCGCCGCCGGTGATGGACTCGACCCGATCGATCGCCGCCGCCGGTATCGTGTTGATGCTGACGGCCATGCCGGCATTCAGCGGCGTCGCTCGGCGGCCGTCGAGCAGCACGAGGTTGCGATTCGGGCCGAGGCCGCGGAGGCTCAACGTCGCCTGGCCGGGTGTGCGCGTTGCGCCGGCCGCGAGCTGCTCGCTGAAGAACGACGTGCCGACCACACCGAACTCCGAGCCGACGTTGAACTGCGTGACTGCCGGCGTGAACTGCGGCAGCTGGTTCAGCACGCTTTCGATCGAGACCGTGCTCGACTCCTCGAAGCGACCGCTCTCGATCGTCATGATCGGGCTGTTCGCAATGAAGTCGCGCCGTGCGATGCGCGAGCCGGTGACGGTGACCTCCTCGATCGCGCCGGCCTGAGCATGCGCCGTGTCCGCGCCTAGAGCTCCCGAGAGAACAGCCGATATCGCTGAAGCAATAGCGCCGAGCGCCGGCAGCGTCCGGCGCGGATGTGACTCTCTCACGACTCCTCCCCTATGTACGACAGTCGCGAGCGCCAGCAACGGCCGACTGCACGAATCCCGTCGAGCCGCAACGTGGGGTAGGGCGCCGATCGCCTGTCCCCGCGCAACTGTTGCGATCAGGTCACAGCTGCTCGTCGCGATCCACGGTCGAGCGTGGCGTCGGTCGGCTACGGGTCGGGTAGACTACTTCGGCACCGCACAGGACGAACGCGTGTCGATCCTGCGGGACTTTCCGGGCTCCCCGTGCCCGAAAGGTGAGTGTCCATTCGGCTTCTTATCCAAGACGTCTCCCCCTGCTGGTCGCAAGCTCCCCGTTGCTCCCGAGCAAATGAATGCTACCGCAACGAGTTTGTTGCAACCACTATTTATTTTCTAACTGCGCACGCAGAAACATAAACCTTCGCGCCATCTCGGCGCGCCGATCTTCTGCCCGAGCCCGCCGTCGGCCGCGAGCTTCGCGCCGGTCGTGAAAGTCGCATCGAACCCGAGGGACAAGACTGCCCGCGCGACCTCCTCGGCCGTGCCGCTACGCCCCATGGGCGTGACCTCGTCGCCGATTCTCTTGCACGCCAGGCGCTCCTCCGCCTGATCCAGCGCACGTCCAGACGAGCACGGCACGACCGTCACCGTCGCGGCTTGCTGCCGCCGGTGCGGGCCGTCGCGAACCTGATCGCGGAGCAGATCGCGGCACTGACCTCGGCCGCTCGACCGGAGGCGCGCGTCGGCGCGGCTCTCGCGGCGGCTTCGATCGCGCACGACGTGCGTTGCGGAGACTGCTTCGTCGTCGCAGTATGACCGGAGTGCGATCGGAGGGGTTGCGGATGAGGTTTGCGGCGTTGCTCGCCGGCGGGGTCTTTCTCGGAGCGCTGCTCGGCTGTGCCGGGCCGAGCGGCTCGCGGCCGGACACCGAGCCGCTGCCGATCGGCGACAACAGCCGCACGTCGCTCGATTGGGCGGGCATCTACGGCGGCACCCTGCCGTGCGCCGATTGCCCCGGCATCCGCACGCGCATCGAGCTCCGCGAGGACGGCACGTTCACTCGCTCGGTCCTGTACCTCGACCGAGACCCGCGGCCGCGGACGGATACCGGCCGCTTCACGTGGGACGAGTCGGGCTCGCGGATCACGCTCGGCGACGGGCGCGACGCGCAGCAGTATCAGGTCGGCGAGAACGTGCTGTTCCCCCTCGATCGGAGCGGCCGACGGATCACCGGCAACCTCGCCGCAGCCTACCGGCTGGAGAAGACCGTGAACGATCCGCGCATCGAGAACCGCCGCTGGCAGCTCGTCGAGCTGAACGGCAGGCCGGCGGAGCCGCCGGCCGGCCGCGAGGGCGTTTACTTCGAGCTCGATGCGGCGGAAGCACGCGTGACCGGCAACGCGTCGTGTAACCGATTCTTCGGCACGTACGAGCTCATGACGGGTAGCCGTATCCGCTTCGGCTCCGATATCGGCTCGACGATGATGGCGTGCCCGGAGCTCGAGCAGGAGCGCGAGTTCCTCGACATGCTCCGCCGGGTCGACAACTACTCGGTAGGCGATGCCGGGCTGTCGCTGAATCGCGCGCGTATGGCGCCGCTCGCGCGGTTCCGCGAGGTCGGCCGCTGACGGCCGCGCGTCCGCATTGCGCTTTGCAGCGCGGCGGCGCGCCGGGGACGGCCCGGTGCGCCGCCGCGAGCGACTCAGATCAGCCTCTTGCCGAGCGAGATCAGGTCGTCGACTCCGAACCCGTCGCCGTCGGCATCGAGCAACCCGGCGAGCAAGCCTCCGGCGCCGGGCTGCGCGCTCGCGCCCCGCAGGTTCGCGCCTGCGGCGGTCTGCTTGCTGAGCGCGCCCATCAACGCCGCCGCCGCGACCGGCAAAAATCTCTTGATCGTCGCCGCGTCGATGCCGGTGTCGCTCGATACTTTGGACGCGACGTTGCGGCTCACTTCCTTGTTGCCGAACAGGTGGCCGAGGATGGCGTTGCCGTCCTCGACCGCCTCATCGCTCTGGAGCGCCGAGGAGTCGTCGAGGTAACGCTGGTGGCGGCCCCCGGCGAGCGCGCGCGTGAGCTGCTCCAATCCGCCGGGCGCGGCGACGTTGCTCTTGATGCCGCTCGTCAGGGCGGGCATGACCTTCCGCAGCAACGCCTCGGCGTCGCGCCCGTCCAGGCCGAGCTGGCTTGCGGCCTGCTGCAGACCGCTGCGGCTACTCAGAGTCGTTTCGAGCAAGCCCATCGTGCGCCTCCTGTGGTGGTCGGGTCCGATCGCGTACTGCAAAGCACGTGCCGACGCGCATCGGTGTCAGCACCCACAGGCGTGGTTCTCGCGGTCCGGACGGTCGAAGGCGCCCGCGCCGAGCAGGGAGAAGGAGCCCGGCGCGTAACGGGCCTGCTGCCGGCCGAGCGTGCTCGCGGGGGCAACGGCGTGGCTCCGCGCGACCTCGACGAGCCGGATCACGTTGCCGTCGCGATCCTGCACCGGCAGCATCCGCACGTTCCCGCGGCGACGGATCTGATCCGGGGCGCCGCTGTCGCCCGCAACCCGGACGCCGAGATTCCACGCTTCCTCGCGCGCGGCTTCTAGATCGGCGACGAGGAAGCCCCAGCTGCCGGAGTCGGATCCCTGCTCGGCCGGCATCGTCGCGGCGACGAGCACCGCCTCGGCGTTCGCCGCGACAGCGAACGTTGCGGACTGCCCGTTCGACCGAACGATCGGTCGGAACCCGAAGACGCGCGAATAGAATCGTGCCGCGCGCTCGACGCTTCGGACCGGAATCTCCAGGCGGTGCCTTCCGCCGAGTCGCACGCATGCCGGCACGGGCGTGCCCGGCCAGCTGACGATGCCATGCACCTCGATCATCCTCGCTTTCTCCTCCGCCCTCAGTTGAGGGACGCCTACAGGAACATTCCGCCGGACGCCTCGATACGCTGGCCGTTGATCCAGCCGCTTCCGTCGTCGAGCAGAGCGGCGGCCGCGCCGCCGATGTCGTCGGGCAGTCCGGCGCGGCCGAGCGCGGTGTTCTCCGAGACGAAGGCGTTCAGCTGCTCGTTGTCGCGCACGGCGCCGTTGCCGAAGTCCGTCTCGATCGCGCCGGGGGCGAGCACGTTCACCGCGATCCGTCTCGGCCCGAGCTCCTTCGCCATGTACCGCGTCAGGACCTCGACCGCTCCCTTCACGGCCGCATAGGCGCCGTATCCGGGAATCGTGAACCGCGCGAGACCGGACGAGACGTTCAGGATCCGGCCGCCGTCCGCGATCAGCGGCAACAGCGCCTGGCTCAGAAACAGCGGCGCACGCAGATGCGCATCGACCATCAGGTCGAAGTCTTCCTTCGTGATTCGTCCGAGCTCCCGCATGAGCCCCATGCCCGCGTTGTTGACGAGGAAATCGAAGCTCTCGCGGCCCCACGTGTCGAGCAGCATGCCGCGAACGGAATCCGCGAACTCGGCGAACGTCTCGGGCTTCGTCACATCGAGCCGCAGCGCCGCGGCTTCGCCGCCCGCGGCGCGGATGCGGTCTACGACTTCCTCGGCGTCGTTCGCGCGGCTGTGATAGGTGACGATGCTGTCGTGGCCCCTGCCCGCCAAGTGCAACGCGATGCTTCCTCCGAGCCCGCGGCTGCCGCCGGTGATCAGTGCGATCTTCCTCATGTCGAGCGCTCCTTTGCTTCGTTTGCCCGTGGCTCGAAACGATATGGGCGGGCCGGCGGGCTCGAAATACACAAAGTTCCGCCGTGCTTGCCTAATCCTCCACGGGCCCCGCTGCGTGCTGCCGCGCCGGAATCGCCGGCGTTACAATGACCCCAGGAGCGAGTGCAACCCGGAACGCGCCGACATGGACGACGGTCATCGAAAGGACCTTGCGGAGCTCGCGGAGCTCATCGATCGACACTCGAGCAGCACGGGCGGGAACGAGACCGCGATCCCGGGCGTGAGCTGCTACAGGGAGATCGAGCCGGACAGGACGACGCCGACCGTGTACGCCCCGTCGCTCTGCGTGATCGCGCAGGGACGGAAGCAAGCGATGCTCGGCCGAGAGGTCTATCGCTACGGCCCGTCGGAGTACTTGATCGTTTCGGTCGATCTGCCGATCACGGGCACCGTGACGGAGGCGTCGGACGCTCGGCCGTACCTCTGTCTGAAGATCGACATCGATCTGCAGCAACTGTCCGAGCTCGTGCTCGACACGCAGCGCGCGATCAGCGAGTCGGCACGCGGTCTGTTCGTCGGCAAGCTCGATCCGAAGACACGGGAGAGCGTGCTGAGGCTCGCGCGGCTACTGGACGCGCCCGACGACATCCCGGTCCTCGCGCCGATGATGATGCGAGAGGTCTACTACCGCATGCTGCGCAGCGACTACGGCGATGCGATCGCGCAGATCGCGTTGAAGGGCAGCAACTTGCAGCGCATCGCACGGGCGGTTCGGAGAATACGCGCGGACTTGACCCGGCCGATCAAAGTGAAGGAGCTCGCGGAGCTCGCCGGCATGAGCACGTCTTCGTTCCACGCGCACTTCAAGTCCGTGACGGCGATGAGCCCGCTGCAGTTCCAAAAGCATCTGCGCTTGCTCGAGGCTCGAAAGATCATGCTGTCGGCCGGCGCCGATGCCGCTCGTACGGCTTATCGAGTCGGCTACGAAAGTCCCTCGCAGTTCAGTCGCGAGTACGCGCGGATGTTCGGCAATCCGCCGGCGCGTGATATCAGCCTGCTGCGTCGGCAAGAGCTCGCACCGACGACGGCCGTCGCGGGTTAGGGAAGCGAAGAGCTCTGGACATCCCGTCGCAGCCTCCTTAGGCTCGTGCCGTCTTCACGACATGGAGAACCAGGATGTCCGAGCGCGACGCGCCTTCGGTCGAAGAACAATTCGAAGAAC
>CAYWGQ010000012.1:14160-31939 GCA_964457725.1 uncultured Gammaproteobacteria bacterium | reverse complement strand
TCGAAGAACAATTCGAAGAACGCCTCGACGGGAGCGAGCCGCCAGAGTCGCTGACGGACCTGATCGACGTTCTCCAAAGACAATCCTTCCAACGGCGTTTCGAGCCGCGCACCTCGAAGCGCTCGGCGCCGCGCACGACGGGAGACGTGCAGAGCTGATCAGCGGGCGTGTCGCGGCGAGGCCGCGCCGGTCGTTCAGAACGTGATGTGCACCGACGCCGCGCTGCGCTTGGCCTCGCCGTGGTACACGGCCTCGATGTTGTTGCCGTCCGGATCGAGGACGAACGCCGCGTAGTATCCCGGATGGTACGGACGCTCTCCGGGCGGGCCGTTGTCCTTCCCGCCGTTCGCGAGAGCAGCCTCGTAGAACGCGTCGACCACGTCGGGGCTCTCGGCCTGGAACGCGAGGTGATGCCGCCCCGTCAGCTCGCCTTGCGCGGCCGGGCTGTCGGCCGTCGAGACGAACAGCTCGTCCGCCCAGAAGAAGCCGTCCCCGGTGCCGCCGATCGGCACGCCGAGGGTCTTCAAGACCGCCGTGTAGAACCGTTGCGCGGCGGCGAGATCGCGCACGACGAGCTGAATGTGATCGATCAGGCGTCCGCGGTGCAGCTCCTGGGCCTCCATCTGCGTCACCTCCGTTCGGGCTGCGGTTCTGCCGTCCGCAAAGAATAACCCGAGCGGTGACCGCGGCCGCGCTCAGTCGGGCCGAGCTCGAGGCATCGCGGCGGAGCCGGTGGGACTCGCTCGCTCCCGCGCACGTCGAACGTGCTACCGACGGAAGCCGGTCAAGGCGTCGCGGGGCGCGGAGCGACGGTCTGCAGCCGGACATTGTCGGGCTGCCGCAGGCGATGGGCGTGCCGGGCGTTCCTGAGCCCGACCCAGTCCGTGATGCACGTCGGCAGAAAGTCGTAGCGAGTCTGCCGCGTGTAGAGCGTGATCGTGCCGTCGACGAAGTGGCCGACGTGCACTTGCACCTCGGCGCCGAACGGCTGCACGCAGACGGCCGCCTCGTTCTCGCCGCCGGCGTGCGGCGCGTTGCCGCTCACGAGCAAGCCGCCGCCGTAGTACTCGATGCCCCCGGTGACGTCGAGCGCGAGCATCACGTCCTCTAGCCGCGCACCGAGCAACGCGCGAAGCTCGGCCGCTACCGCGGGCTCGGCGAAGAGCTCGTCGAGATCCCACGTGCCGACGTAGCGATCGATCAGCGCCTCGCCGGCGGCATCCGGGTTCTCATCGGTGGCCGCCGGCGTGCACGCGGCGAGCTGACATGCGAGCAGGGCAGCGGCGGTCGTGAAGTAGCGAGTCACGTCGTCCTACGGCGCCGATCGAAATCTGCTGTCATCCAGTTGCGCGGCGATGATAGTGGCCGGGCCGCGATCGCCGCCGCGAGCGTATCGTCAGAAATGCGCGTACTTACGATTGCACTCCTGGCGGTGCGCGTTCAGCTTCTGCGAGGTCGCCGTTGCGGCTGCGGAGTACTCCTCCGGCGTCAACCAGTCGAAGTGGCGGTTCGGCCGCGCCGGATCCACGGGCTCGACGCGATTGGCGCCGGCCGCATGCGCCGCGCGCATCGCGGCGATGTCGGCGTTGATCTGCTCGAGCTCCTCGGCCGTCCACGTGCCCGTGTCGCGCTTGCGCTCGACGGCGACCGCCATCTCGCTCCAGAACGAGATCTCGTCCATGCAGGCGACGAGCGGCTTCATGCCGTCCATGCAGCCCGCGCCGAGCGCGCCGCAGTTGCGCCGGCTTTGGCCCCCGGCCGATTGCTGACGCAGCCCGCTGAAGAGTCCGCCGCGGCGCGCGGGCGCTGCTGGAGTCTGCGAAGCAGGCGCGGCAGGCGCGGCAGGCGCGGCGGCCGTGGTTTCGCCTGCCGAGGCGGCGCCGCCGTCGGCACTCGCACCCTGCCCGCAGGGCACCGGCGCGGCCTTCTGCGGGGCGTTGATGCCGAAGCGGCTGAGCAGCTGCCGGCCGCCGCGCTTCATGCCTTCCTGTACCGCCTGATTGGCGATCGCCGCACCGACGCAGTCCGGATTCTCGATCACCGCACCCGCGACCTCGGCGATGGCCGTCTCGTCTGCGGCCGCCGTGTTGAGCGCGAGCAGAGAGACGGCGGTTCCCAACGCCCACCACGGGCAACGGTTCGTTGTGCGCATCACTCGAAACTCCTCGGCTGATCGGCACCTTCGCCGGCGACGGAAGGACCCGCTCGCCCGGCCGGTCAGGGGATTCTGGAACGGCTCCACGGCCGAGGAATCTCCCAATTGGGAGTGTCGGGCCGCGGCCTCAGCGCTCGAGCGGCAACGCGATCAGCTCGACTCGTCCGGTCGGATCGACCCGGCGACCGGCGGCGTCGCCGCCGATCCGGCCGAGGAGCAGGTAGCGCCCGGGGATACTCAGATCCGCGTACAGCACGAGCGCGATCGGCCCGGCCGCGTGCGCGGACACCGGGACCGGGAACACGGCGGGCTCTGCCGTCGGGAGCGGTGCGAGCGTATCGAGCGATGCGCCGAAGCCGAGCGTCTCGAACGGCCGCGAATCGCCGCGCGTCAGGAACGCGCGCAGCGCCCGCTGCAGCTCGCCGACCGGCTCGGACGGGTCCGTCACGCGGTCGAGATCGGGGTCGCGCTCGTCGTCCGCGATCAGCGCCGCGGGATCCGGCGCGCGCTCGCGCGTCAGCGCGCAGAGCGCATCCTCGCGCGCGCGCCCGGCGGCGTTGCCGTAGCGCGCCTCGAGCAGCGCGGTCGCGCTCGGCGAGTCTGGCAGCGCGTCGAGCCAATAAGGGTCCGCGGTGCCGGCCGGCGGCAGCGCCTGCACGCTTGCGAGTCGCAGCCCTGTCCGAGTCGACCAGCGAGTGACCAGCAGACTGCGAAACAGCGGGCTCACGTAGATGACCGCCGGCAGCTCTCCCGGGCACGCGAGCACAGGCTGCGACGCGGCGAGAAAGCGCGGCAGGTCCTCGGGCGCCGCAAGCGCGGCCGCGATGCGGAGGCCGTTTTGCCCGAAGCTCTCGTCGAGCGCATCCGCCCCGAGCAGGACTCCGTCCCGGCGGAATCTTGCCGCGACGGCGGCGAGCGTGTCCTCGGAGCGGGGCCCGCCGAAGGCGCCCGGCTCGGGGCTTCCTCCGCCGCCGCATCCGTGCAGCACCGCGGCCGCTGCCGCGATCGACCGCAGGCCGGCGAGGCGCAGGCTCATCGGGCGTTACCGCCCTCGAGCCGGAAATCGCACACCTCGTCGACCATCAGAGCGCCGGTCACGGCCTCCACGGTCAGCCTGGCCGGCGGCGCGAGCGACAACATCGTGCAGGTGAGCGTCACCGCGCGGTCCCCCAGACGTTCGTACCACGTGTCGCCCTGCGCGTTGTAGAAGCGGTCGGCGGCGGCGCGCGGGTCCGGCAGCACGTAGGTGAGAAACCAATTCGCCAGCCGATCGTTCTCGCGCCGCTGCTGCGCGCGGCGCACCGCTTCCTGCTCCTTCGCGATCGTCGCAGCCGTATGGGCGACGCACTCCTCGTAGGTCTGCGTCCCCGCGGGGCAGTACACGACCTGACACGGATCTCCGACGGTGTGCGGCCGTCCGTCGGGTCGAGGGACCTCGGACCACCGCTGCAGCACGACCGCTTCGTCGTAGCGCACGAATACCGTGTCGCCGAGCACGGGCGAACGGGTCGCCCGGAGCTCCGCCTCGCGCTCGCGGCAGATCTCGTCCATCGTGCGCCCGCGTCCCGCGAGCGGCTCGCTGCGGGCGTCCGCCGGCTCCTCGATCTCTGCCGACGCCGGCTCCGCCTCGGCGTCCGGCGGCGCGACCGCCGCGAGCCGCTCGCCGCTGCCGGCATCGAGCTTCGCGCGGATCGCCGCAAGTCGGCGATCGACCTCGCCCAGGCGATCGTTGAAGTCCGCGGTCAACGCGTCGATTCGTGCGAGCGCGCCCGGCAAGTCGGGTGCTGGTGTCGCGCGCGCCGTTGCGGCCGCGAGCGCGGCGAGACGCGCGAGCTCCGCTTCATCGTGCGGCGCCGGCTCGAGCCCGAGCGGCGCGCCGAGGGCGGTCAGATCCACGCTGCAACGCTCGGCGGTCGCGCGTTCCGCCGCACGAACGAAGCCCCACTGCAGAAAGCGGTCCCGGGGCGGCCATGTGTCGCAGACGCCCGTCGAAGGCGCCGGGCGGACGAGCGCGACGGCGCCGGCATTCGCCGCACGGCATGCGTTCAGCTGCGCGTTTGCGGCGTTCGCCGCGCCTTGCACGCCGTTACGAAGCGCCCGATCGGGATGCTGAACGCCGTACGGGAAATCGAGCTCGAGCGGGCTCGCACGGCCGGCGACGGCCGGGTGCTCGCGCGGATCCGGCGGCAGATCGAAACGGCTGCGCCACTCGTCGAGGCGCCGCCGCTCGTCGCGGTAGTGCGCCGCGATCTCCGCAACGCGCCGCGTGCGCTCGGCCGCGAGCGCCGCGGGATCGAGCGCGGCGAGCGCCCGCTCGAACGCGTCGCGCTGGTTCACGGCACCCGCGGTCAGGTTGCGAAGCGAGGCGCGGGCGTCGGACACGCCGCGCACACCATGCGTCGCGAGCGTCTCGTCGATGTTCACGGCCGAAGTAAGGACCCGGTCGAGGCTCTCGAGCCGCCGCTCGAGCTCGGTGCGGGTCCGCGCCGCGCGCGACTCGAGCTCGCGGTCGAGCGCGGCGATCGCGACCGCTTCGGCCGCATCGATGAACGGTGCGAACGCCGTGCGGTACACGGTCGCGGCCTCGCGATGGCAATACATCTCGGCCGTGTACGTGCGCCCGAGCCATGCGCCGAGCTCGCGGGGCGAGAGGATTTGATTCGCGAGCGGTCCTTGCTCGGGCGGCGTGGCCGGCCGGGCTCCGGCCGGGGCGAGCGAAGCGGCCCGGCTCTGCCGGCGTTGCTCCAGAAGCGTTTCCGTTTGGCTGACGATCGCCGGCGCAGCGGCGAGCACCGCGGGACACTCGGCCGCGAGCAGCCCGGATGGCCGGAACAGGTCCGCGAGGGCGGTAGGTCGCGGCTCGCCGCTGACCGCGAGCATGCAGCGAGTTGCCTCGCCGACCGCGGCCGGGTCCCTTTGCCCGCCATCGCCGGCCGCGAGGGTGCCGGCGAGCACGCACTGCTGGTATTCGCCGCGTGCACCGTCGAGCGCCGTGCGCAACGTCCCTTCATCGACGTAATCGACGCCGCGGGTCAGCTGCCCCACGCCGGCCTCCGAGCGCAGGCCTCTGGCCTCGGCCGCCGCGTCGGCGAGCAGTCGGTCGGCGGCAGCGAGCAGCTCGGCGACGTCGGCCGTTCCGGCCTCGAACGCGAGCACCGGCAACACGGCGTCGAGCAGGTAGACGAGCGCGAGGTAACGCTCGCGGACCGCGGTCGCCGCGGCGGTCGCGCCGTCGTGCCGCTGGGCGGCCTCCGCCGACTCGGCGTAATCGAGCAGCGCGACGAAGGTTTCCGCCGGCGGGCGCCCCGGCGCGACCGCATCGCGCACGGCCCGGAAGCTCGCGCGGCGCGCACGCTCGACGTGTGAGGACCAGCGCCCCTGCCGCGCGAGCGGGGCGGCGAGGGCGTCCGCAAGCGCGCGGGCCGCGTCGCGTGCGCACGCGCCGTGCAGCGCGGCCCGGTCTGCGGCGAGCAGCGGGCTTTCACCCGGCGTTTGCGCGCCCGCGGCCGCTGCGCATCCGAGAGCGATCAGTCCCGCGGCCTTCACGAGCGGTTTGGGCATGCGAGCGGGGCTAGGCGAGGTCACGGTCACGCTTCGGCGGGTCGGCCGCCGCAGTGTGCCGTGCAGGAACGCGCTGGCCACCTCCCAAACGGGTGCTCCGCGGGTGGCTCCGCCGCCCTCCAAATGGGAGGTGCCGGCCGCGCGGCCGCTCGCGCAGACTGGCGTGAGCATGTCAGCGCGATTGAATCGACCGGTTTGCCTCATCGTCGACGACTTTCTCGACGATCCCGACGCGGTGCGCCGCGTCGCGCTCGCCCAGCGCTTCGTGAAGATGCACTCGGCGGGGCTGCGGACGGTCGAGTCGTTCCTGCACCTCGCACCGTACAAGCAGGCGTTCGAGCGGTTGCTCGGCCGTGCCGTCACGAACTTCGACGACAACGCCGCGAACGGCCGCTTTCAGCTCTGCACGGCGGCGGATGCGATCCCGTATCACTCGGACAGCCAGTCCTACGCCGGTGTCCTGTTCCTGACGCCCGGGGCGCCGCTCGACGCGGGCCTGTCGTTCTTCCGCAGCCGGCGCAGCGGCATGCGGGGCCGCTGCAGCGATCCGGAGCTGATGGCGCAGACGTTCGGCCGCGGCGCGGAGTTCGACCGGAGCTGCTGGGAGGAGGTGGACCGCGTCGCGAACCTATACAACCGCCTCGTGCTGTTCGACCCGTACCTCGCGCACGGGGCGACCGCGTACTTCGGCACCGGGCTCGAGGACGGCCGGCTGTTCCAGAACTTCTTCTTCAACGTCGTCGGCGACGAGACGCGCTAGGGCGCACGGCGAGGGTCCGTAAGCGCCGTCAATCCGCCCAGACGGCATCGGCCTCGCGCTCGATGCCCCACGCCGCTAGCCAGACCGCGATCGCGTACGCGGCGAGCACCTCGCGGTCGGATACCGGCTGCCAGGCCGCGAGCGCCTCGGCGCGGCGAATCAGCCACGCCGGCGACAGGCCGATGCGCGCGAGCACGGCCGCGACGCGCTCGAACGCGCTCGCGATCGGCTCGAGATTCGCTGCGTACGCCCGCATCCATACGCCGTCGTAGGCGACCTTTCCGCGGCGCTCGACGACTTCGGCCGGCAGCCAGTCGCCCGCCGCGTCGGCGAGCACGCGCTTGTCGGGACGGCCGCCTCGCGCCCGGCAGTATCGCGACCACGCCACCGCGGCGCGGAACACCGCGAGATCGGTGAACGGCGTCCGCAGCACCGCGCCGAACGTCTCCTTGATCCACACGTCCTGACGAGCGTCGTAGCCGAACGTCGCCGCGCGGCGGTCGCGCGCCGCGGTTGCGGCGCGGATCTCCTCCGCCGCGCGCCGCAGCGTGCGCCAGGCCGCGCGCGAGAACGGCCCGCGCGCGGGCCGGCGCGGAGCGAACGACTCGGGCTCGGTCAGATCGGTCGCGAACAGCTGATCGCCGCCGTGGCCGTTATAGACGTGCGTCGCACCGCGCTCGGCCGCGAGCTCGCCGACGAGCTCCGCGTGGCGGATGCCGGTCACGAACACCGCGGGCTCGTCGAAGCGGATGGGCCGGAGCGCCGGCGTGTACGGGAAGGTCGTCTCGCCGTCGATGACCGTGCGCGTCACGCCGAGCGAGCGGGCGACCGCCTGCTGCACCGCTTCCTCGAAACGGAACTCGTAGTAGGGAAACGCCGCGGAGACGCCGTGCATGCGGTGGCCGGGCCGCAGAGCGGCGGCCGCCGCGAGCGTGCTGTCGAAGCCTCCGGAAAGCTCGACGAGCGACGAGACGACGCGCCGCTGCGTCGCGCCGTAGGCCTCGAGCGCCGCGCGCACGCCGCGGGTGACCGCCGCCGCGTCGGCGTCGCCGGCGCCGCCATGCAGGATCGGCGCCTCGCGCGCTTCGGCGTCGGGCGCGAGCACCGTCACCGCGCCGCGCCGCAAGCGCCGCCAGCCGGCGAGCGGCGTCTCGCACCACCCGTTCGGCTCGTAAGACGAGCACAGGTTGACGGCGGCCGCCGCCTTGACGAGCCCCGCGGCCGAAAGGGCGGGCCGGGCGCCGATCGGCAGCGATGTCGAGATCTCGATCTGCGTGCCGTCGCGGCGCCAGTAGAGCGGGAACGTGCAGCAGCCGCCGCGCGCGACGACGATCGTGCCGTCCGGCCCGCAGGCGACCAGCGCATCGGTCGGCTCGAGGCGGCGCGCCGCGAAGCCGGCTTCCGTCGAACGGCGTTCGCCGTCGCGGTCCGGAGGCCGCTCCGAGCCGGAAGTGCCCGACCAGGCTGCGGCGCGGTCGTCGATCTCGTCGTCGTACAGCGATAGGTAGAACGCGGGGCGGCCGGCCCACGAGACCTCGCGACAGCGGACGGCGGGACGCAGGGCGAGCCGGAGCGGCCGGGCGCCGATCCGCTCGAGCGGCGGCATCCCGGTCATGGATCGAGCGACAGCACGAGCAGCGGGCGGTAGAGGTAATGCTCGGGCGACGGCTCGTACGGCACGACGCCGTCGACCGCGCACCACGCGTGCATCTTCCGCGTCGGCGCGAGCACGCCGATCGCGATTCGGCATGCGCTGCCGCGGGCGACCGCGAGGAACGCGGTCAGCAAAGCCCGCGGATAGCAGTCGGCGTAGCCGACGTCGCGCTCGAGCGCGTGGATCGCCCGCGCGATCGCGTCGACCGTCCCCGCGCCGCCGTTCGCGTCGGACGGACGACGGCGGCGCTCCCGCCGTGCGGCCGCCGCGGCGAGACGTGCCGCGAGCCCGAACGGGAGCACGGACCGCGTCCGATCGAAAAGACGATAGGCCGCGCGCAACGACGCTCGCGCGCGCGGCGGCGCGGTGCCGCGAAAGCTCGCCGCGTCGTGGGCGACCGCCGCCGCGGGATCGTCGAGGTCGGCGGCGAACGTCGACTGCGCGAGGCCGAGGAGCCTGCGCAGGCGCGGATCCTCGGCCTCGCGGGGGCCGAGCAGGTAGAGCCGCCCGGTTCCCGGGCCGTATAGCAGGCTGCGGCGATCGTCGACGAGGACTCGGGTCCAGCGCGCGTCGATCGCCACGCCGCCCGGCTCGCTAGTTGAAGGTTCCCGGATGGCACTGCTCGTTGTAGTGGCCGCTGCCGCCGTTCACCGCGCGGGCGCCGGCATAGTGGGCCGCGAGCGCAATCCAGATCGCACGTATCAAGCTCATGATGCCTCCTGATCGGCAATTGCCCGGCGGAGTATCGAGCGCGACGGCGCCGGAGGGACCTCCCAAATGGGTGCGGGGTGCGCTCGATCGCTTGGCCGTGCCGGGACCGGCTGCTATCGTCCGCGCAAAACGCCCACTACTCCTTTTTCCCCCTGCGCCGATGACACTGCTCCGACTCGCCGTCCGGCTCACGCCGATCGTCGCCTGCCTGCTCGCGCCGTTTGGCGTCGGGGCGGCGGCCGACGAGGAGGACGCCGCCGCGCTGCCGACGGTGATCGTGACGCCGGACTGGCGGCCCGTCGACGCGCAGACGGTGCCGAAGTCGATCACGCACGTCTCGGGCGCGGACCTCGATGCCGCCGGCATCGACCACTCGATCGACCTTCAGTACCGCGTGCCGGGCTTCGTGTTCAGGACGAACTCCGTCCTCGGGCAACCCTACCTGCGCGGCGTCGGCACCGAGATCATCTCGGCCGGCGCCGAGTCGAGCGTTGCGACGTTCATCGACGGCGCGTACATGCCGCGCGCGTACCACACGATCGTCGACTTCTACGACGTCGAGCGCGTCGAAGTGCTGAAGGGCCCGCAAGCGGTGCATCTCGGGCGGAACGTCGTCGGCGGCGCGGTCAGCGTGCACACGCGCGACCCTGGCGCCGGCGAGCGCGGCTACGTGGAGACGACGGTCGGCAGCTACGCGGAGCGGCGGATCCGGGCGGCGGCGGATTTCGCCGTCGAGGGCGCGCCGATCGCGTTCCGGCTCGCCGGGGCCGCGGCCGTGCGCGACGGCTACGTCGACAACGTCCACCTCGGCATCGACGAGAACGACGAGGACTACCGTGCGTGGCGCGCGAAGATGCGCTACGCGCCGAGCGACGCGCTCGATCTGATCGTCAGCGCCGAGCGGCAGCGCGAGGACAGCTCGCGAGCGCTCGGCTCGCAACCGATGGTCGGCGTCGGCGTGAACGGCGGCATCGCGAACGGCGGCATCGTGCCCGTCGATCCCCGCAAGGTCACGGAGAACACGGCGCCGCAAATCGACATCGCGTCCGCACGTTACGGCGCGCGTCTCCTCTGGCAGCGCGAGCGCTTCTTGCTCCGCTCGTCGACGACGTATCTCGAGACCGACGCTCTCCTCGCGCTCGACCTCGACGGCACGGACGCCGATTTCGCGGCGAACTATCCGTCGGGGCGCTCGCGCTCGTTGACGCAGGAGCTGCGGGTCACGTCGGCCCACGGCGGCCCGCTCGATTGGACGGCCGGCGCGTTTTTTCTCGAAGAGGACGGCCGGCAGATCCTCGATACGCACCTGCCGATCAGCGGCACGCGGAGCTATCCGGACGCCGAGATCGACACGACCTCGCGCGCGGTATTCGGCGAGGCCGGCTATCGCATCGGGCGATGGCGCGCGCGGGCCGGCGTCCGCTTCAACGAGGACACGCGCCGGATCGACCTCGTCCGCACGGTCACGAGCGCGGCGGGCGCGGCGGTCACGACGCAGCAAGAGGCGCGCACGTGGCGCGCGGTCACGCCGGAGCTCGGCGTCGAGCTCGCGCCGCGCGACGGCAGGCTTTACTACGTGAGCCTCGCGCGTGGACACAAGCCGGGCGGCTTCAACACGTCGTCCGTGCAGCCGCCGTTCGATTCGGAGCGCCTGAATGCGGTCGAGGCCGGGCTGAAGGCCACGCTCGCAGGCGGGCGGCTGCGCATCAACGCCGCGCTGTTCGACTACGACTATCGCGACATGCAGCTCGACACGCCGCCGGGCGACGCCGCGCTCGGCACGTTCCCGATCGTGATCAACGCCGCCGAGGCGTCGCTCCGGGGGGTCGACCTCGAGGTCACGGCGGCGCTCAGGACCGGATCGTTCGTCTCGCTCGGCGCCGTGTGGCTCGACGGGGTGTTCGACGACTTCGTCTCGGTCGATCCGAACAACCCGGCGATCGATCCGGACAGGAGCGGCAATCGGTTGCCGCAGGCGCCGCGCCTGTCGGCGAACGCTCGCTTCGAGCACGGGTGGCCGCTCGCGGGCGGCGAGCTCGCGCTCGGAGTCGAGTATCGGCGCCAGTCGACGATGTCGTTCAGCCTTTACTCCGATCCCGCGCTCGAGCAGCGGGGCTACGGGTTGCTGAACGCCTCCGTCGGGTACACGGCCGCGGGCGGGCGCTGGTATGGCGAGCTTCACGCCCGCAATCTGACCGACGAGCTGTACGCCGAGACGATCCTGCGCCGCGATCCTCTGAGCGGCACGAAGCGGTTCTGGGGTGCGCCGCGCACGGTCGGCCTGCGGTTCGGCTACCGCTGGTGAAGCGGGCCCGCTCAGGATCCAGTCGGCGCCACGTCCGGTGCGGCGGCACGCTCCCCCGCGCGCTCGAGGAGCACGAACAGGGCGGCCGCGGCGTACATGATCAGCGAATAGACGGCTGCCGGCACCGCCATCGTCGGCGCGCCGAGCACACCGGCCGCTATCGCGATCGACGTGCCGCCGCTCTGCATGCCGACCTCGATCGTCAGCGCGCTGCGACTTCCTCGCGGGAGCCGCACGAGCGATGCGGCCGCGAAGGCCGACGCCATCCCTAGCACGCACAGTGCCAGTGCGGCGGGTCCCACCGACGCGAACATCGCCGGCAGCGCGCTCCGCTCCCGCCAGGCGAGCACGGCGATCAGTGCGACGAGCAGTGCGACCGACACGCGTGCGACGTGCGGGCGGAACGCAGCGGCCGCCGGGTAGCGCCGGAGCGCCATGCCGGCGAGCGTCGGCAGCAGGATCGTCGTGACGATCGCCTCGGACGTCTCGGCGAACGAGATGTGCACCTCCAGGCGCTCGCCCGCGAACGCGAGCGCGGCGAGGCTCACGTAGGCCGGCACGGTCACGACCGGCACGATCTTGCTGAGCGCCGTCAACGCAACCGAAAGCGCGACGTCGCCCCGCGCGAGATAGGTGAACATCGTCGACGTCGACGCGGACGGGCTCGCCGCGAGCAGCACGAGCCCGACCGCGAGCGCGGCGTCGAGGCGGAACGCGGCCGCAAGCACGAACGCGAGCAGCGGAAAGACGATGAACATTCCGAGCAGGCCGATTCCGGCCGCGAGCGGTGCGGCGGCGACGGCGCGAAAGTCCGCGGGCCTGAGACCCATGCCGACCGCGAGCATCATCAGTGCGATGACGATCGGAAGCAGCACGTCGATCGGGAGACCGGCTTCCAACGTTGACTTTTCCTGCTGCCGCGTTTCTTATACGGTCGAAAAGGGTATCGTTGCGGCCGGCGCGGCCGCAACGATCCCATAAGAAGAATTTCAAAGCCGCGTCCGACCTCGCACGGTGCGCTCGAACGACGACATCATCGATCTCGCTTATTCCGCTGCCGTCGATCCGGCCGGTTGGCCGCGTGCGGTGCGCTCGCTTTCTACCCGGTACAACGCGATCGCGGCCGGCCTCTACGTCGGCGACTTGGCGGCGCGCCGTGTCGACTTGATATCGCTCGAGGGGATCTCGCCGGGTTATGTGAAGAGCTACGTCGACGACCACCTGTGCGGCAACCCGTGGTCGATCGCGCAGATGCAGCAGGTGGGATACGTCCGCACCGATACCGCGCTCGACGAGTACTACGGCCGGCCGGGCTATTACCGGTCGACGCCGCTGTTCAACGACTGGATGAAGCCGCAGGATTTCATCTACACCCTTGGCGTGAACCTGTCCGTCGAGAAAGCCCGGCAGACGAAGCTCTTTTTATACCGGCCGAAGTCCGCCGGCCCGTATACCGCACGAGAGATCGCCCGTTTTCGCCGCTTGACGCGGCATCTGATCACCGCAGTGAAGGTCGCCGACCGGTTCGCCGCGACGCGCCAGGAAGCGCGCGAGCTGCGGCAGGTGCTCGACCGTCTGCGTTTCGGCATCGTGTTCCTCCGCGAGGACGGCGCAGCGCTCGAGGCGAACGCGTTCGCTGCCCGCCTCTTCGAGCAGCGCGACGGCCTGACCGTCGCTCACGGGCAGCTGGTCGCGACGCATCGAGCGAGCGGCGCCGCGTTGACGGGCGTCGTGCGCGCGGCGATGGCCACGCGCCAGGGGGGCGAGGCCGCCGCCCCCGAGCCCGTCTACCTCGAGCGCGGCAACGGCGCACGGCCGCTGTCGGTGCTCGCGCTGCCGCTGCCGAGAAACGGCGACCCGTTCGACGTCCGCCGCGCGGCCGTCGCGCTCCTCGTCACGGATCCCGACGTCGAGGCCGCCGTGCCGATCGAGCGTCTGCGCCGACGGTTCCGGCTAACGGCCTCGGAGGCGCGGCTCGCGTCAGAGCTGATGCGGGGGCTGAAGCTTCGCGACGCGGCCGATAGAGCCGGGCTGACTTACGAGACCGCTCGCTGGTACTTGAAATCGACTTTTCAGAAGACCGGCGCGACGCGTCAGGCGGATCTCGTCCGGCTGCTCCTGTCCGACCCCGGGCTCTTGATTCCCGAATAGCCGCAACCCGCGAGCCGCTGTGCTGCGAGTCACGCCGGCGTCGGCGAGCGCGTGATAGCGTTGCGCTTTCGTTCACGGAGGAAGGTTCTCTTGCGCAAGGAACTGCACGTGCTCGCCGCGGCCTGCTGCCTGATCTACGCGACCGCGCCTCTCGTTCACGCACAAGCGCCGCTGCCGAACGTGCAGCTGCGGACCGGGCAAACGCTCCGCCTCGAGGCCGTCCCGCGGATCGATCTGCCGTCGGAGATCGAGCGCTGCGTGCAGCAAGGGGGCGAAGATTGCGATGGCGACGGCGCGAAGTCGACCGCGTATGGCGGCTTCGATTGCGACGACACGGACCCGCACCGCTATCCGGGCGCGGCCGAGCTGCCGAACAAGATCGACGACGACTGCGACGGCCTGATCGACAATCTGGACGGCGAGTGGTGGTCGCTGTCCGGCACCCGCCGCAGTAGCGCCTCGGCGAGACCGCGGCCCGACGAGCCCTTCGTCAGGCGGGCGGCGTCGGTAGCGGAACGGTAACGGCCGCCTCGGGGCGGTCGTCGGCGGTCGGGACGGCACGCGCTTGCACTCGGCTCTCGATCGCATAGAGCCACAGCGCGGCGGTCGGCGGCAGCGCGCCCCAGAGCAGCTGCGAGTCGGGCCGTAACGCCCCGACCGCCGCGCCGAGCGCGGCGAGCACGAGCCAGAGCGGACGGACCGGCCGGCCGCAGCGCGCGAGCAGCGGTGCGGCGGCGAGCAGCAGCAGCGCCAACGCGAGCCCGCGGATGCCTACCGTTCGGCCGAGAACGACCGCGTCCCAGCTGAGCGGCACCGCGTTCGTCGCGGCGGACGCGGCGAGATAGAACGCGGCCAGCCAGACGGCCGGCGTGCGCCGGCGTCCGCGCAGAAGACCCTCCGTTCGGAGGACGTTGAGCGCGCACGCGAGCAGCAGCACGGCGGCGAGCCAGTTCGCCGGCCCGCCCGGATACGGCAGCACGAACGTCGCCGCGGTCAGCACCGGCACCAGCACCACTCCGGCGACGAGCCAGTAGGCGCGCAAGCGGACGGCCGCGAACGCGTCCCCGGTGCGGGCGAAGCGCGCCCTCGCGCCGTCGCTCGTGACGGCGAGCAGCAGCAGCATCGCGAGCAACTCGGTTCCCTCCTCGAGCACTGCGCGGAGTCCGTACACGGCCCGGTTCGGCCACTCGAACGAGTGCTGGACGATCTCGTGCAGCGGCACCAGCGCGAAGAGGCCGAATGCGGCGAGCAGCATCGCGAACGATCGTTTTCGGACGCCGGCCGAGCGCAGCCGCACGAGCGAGTAGCCGACGAGCGCGAGCCCGACGGCGCCGAGCGGCACGAGATAAAGCAGCCCGCGGTTCGCGAGATATTCGTGCAGCGATGCGACCTCGTCGAACGACAGGAGCAGCAGCGCGCCTGCGAGCGCGAGCCAGCCGCGCCGCTCGGCCGGCATCCTCGCTTCGTCCGCGTAGCCGTCGAAGGCGAGCACGGCGGCAAGGGCGAGCAACATGCCGCACCACCAGACCGCGACGTTGTTCTCGCCGCCGAGGTTGAAGCGGTAGAGCGCTTGCAGCACGGCGCCCGGGCCGACGACTACGTACGACGCGAACGTCGTCAACAGCAGGAACCCGGAAAGCCACGAAACGGCTTCGAGCCAGCGCGCCCGGTAGGGGCCGATCAGGTCCCGGTTCATCCGACACCCTCGCGGAAGTTGGTTGTTGTTTTCCCGGCGCGTACGCGGTACTTGCGCCGCGGGAGGCTCAGGCGCAATGCATGCTTCGTGCCGCCCGCGCGCTTCCTGAAGCGGCGGCGGTTGTGCTCGCGTGCGCTACATCTCCGTGGACGGAGCCGTGCAAACTTTGCAAATTGATTACAGGCTCGGCGTGGGCTGCTCGTCGGCTGCGCCGCATGCACGCCGCGGCGGCGAGTTCCTCAGGAGAGCTGATCGGCGGAAGGCGAGCCCTCGAGCTGCATGCAGCTCGCCGAGATCGGGCTCCGAGAACGGACGCGGGGCGGGCTGTACGGACGATGCGCCGCCCCGCGTCCTTTCGTCGCGCGCTTACTGCGCGCCGCTGGCGCCGCTTGCGCCGGCGCCGCCACCCGCGCCCCCGGAGCCGCTGCCCGCGTCGCCGGTATCGCTGCCCGGACCTCCGCCGTCACTGCCCGGGCCGGTGTCGCCTCCTGCGCCTCCGGCGTCATCGCCCGCACCGCCGTTTCCGCCGCCCTGTTGCTCGCCCTCGAGCAGCAGCTCCGGAAGCGCCGGCAAGATTCGCCCGCACGCGACCGGTATCGTCTCGACGTAGCCCTGCCCGGGGACGGTCATCCCGTGCAGCTCGACGACCCGGTTCGTCAGCGGCTCCGCGCCGAGCGGGGCCATGTCGAGCATCTGACCATATGTCACCGTGCCGTCCGCGCTCATCGGGAACGGCTCGAGCGGCAGCAGCGCCGGCCCGGAGACGGCCACCGATTCGTCGAGCGTGATCAGGTTGTCGCCGTTCATGTCGTCCATCAGCGTCGCGCAGCGGGACGCCTCGCCGCCCTCCAACCCGTGAATGTGCTGTGGATGCGTCTGCCCGGGCTCGAGGTTCCGCGCGGCCACGATCACGGTCAGCTGCACGCCGTCCATGGACTCGACCAGGGTCGCGATGCCGCTCACGCCCGAGTTGTTCACCGGATGCAGCTCGGCCTTGTACGCGCCGAGCGCGGCCGGGTCCGGCTGGCCGTCCTGGGCGACCGCCGTTCCGACGGCGGCGCCGCCGATTGCCGCGACCAAGCTCATCCGACCCAGCTTGCAGGAGCCTCCATCGATCGATCTCATCGCCATGCCTCCTTGCGTGAAGCAGCGGCCGATGTCCCTACGCGCCGCTGCGGGGAGGGCCGGAATGCAAGGCGTGTGCCGCCCGGCCGGGCGGCCCGGCGGCACGGAGCTTGCCGAGCACGAGAACGGTCTGCACGTCGCCGTGGGGGCTCGATGCGTTGCCCGGAATGCGGCGGGCCCGAATGGCCCGAAGGAGAAGACTGACGATGCGTTCCGGGTGACTGCGTCTTTCCGGCCGGGTTATCCTCTGACCCGATCGAGCGCCGACCGATAACAGAAGAGAGCGCATCCCGCAGTGTCCGTCGCCTTCTCCGCCCAATCCGCGGCTTCGTCGTCGCGCCGCCGCGAATGAGTCTCGCCTGGGTCTCGGTCGGGGCGCTGATCCTCGCGGTCACGCTGTCGTGCACGACGGCCATCAACGTCGGTATTCTGTCGCTCGCGCTCGCGCTCGCCGTCGGCGTGTGGCTCGCGGACATGTCGCCCGCCGCGGTGCTCGAGGGCTTCCCGACGGAGCTCCTGATCACGCTCGTCGGCGTGACGCTGCTGTTCGCGATCGCCGAGGTCAACGGCACGCTCGAGCGGCTGACCGCGCGTGCAGTCGCCCTCTGCCGGGGCAGGGCGGCCCTGCTGCCCGTGCTGTTCTTCATGCTCGGCTTCGTGATCGCGACGATCGGCGCGGGCGCGACGCCCGCGAGCGCGCTGCTCGCCCCGCCGGCGATGGCCGCGGCCGCGCGGGCCGGCATCCCGGCGCTGCCGATGGCGCTGATGGCGGGGAACGGCACGCTCGCCGGCACGCTTTCGCCGTTCGCGCCGACCGGGATCGTCGCGCACGGCGTGATGGAGCGCATCGGCTTGGGCGGCGTCGAGTGGCAAACGTTCGCCTATAACGCGGTCGCGCACGCGATCGTCGGCGTCGCCGGGTTTCTGCTCTTCGGCGGCCGGCGCCTGCTCGCCGGCGGCGCGAATCGGCCGGTCGTCCAAGCCGAGAGTGCGGCCGCCGGTCCGATGGAGCGCAAGCACTGGCTGACGGCCGCAGCGATCGTGCTCCTGATCGGCGCCGTCGTCGGCTTCGGCGCGGACGTCGGCATGGTCGCGCTGCTGCTCGCGTCCGTGCTGGTCCTGCTCGGCACCGTCGAGGAGAGCAAGGCGGTGCAACGGATGCCGTGGGGCGTGATCCTGATGGTCACCGGCGTGACCGTGCTGATTGCGCTGCTCCGCGAGACCGAGGGGCTCGCGCTGATCACCGGCGCGATCGCGGCGGTCTCCTCGCCGGCGACGATCGAGGCGGTCGTCGCATTCGGCGCCGGGCTCGTCTCGGTATACAGCAGCACGTCGGGCGTAGTCTTGCCGGCATTTCTGCCGATGGCGCCGGAGCTCGCGGAGCGGCTCGGCGGCCTCGATCCGCTCGGCATCGCGTGGTCGATGGCGGTCAGCGCAAGCCTCGTGGATCTGTCGTCGCTGTCGACGGTCGGCGCGCTCTACATCGCGGCCGCGGCGCCGGGGACCGATGTGCGCCGGCTGTTCAACGCGTTGCTCGCGTGGGGGCTGTCGATGTCGGTCGTCGGCGCCGTGCTCTGCTGGGTGCTGTTCGGCTGACCGAGGCGGCGGGTCGCGGCTGGACAGCCGCTCCTACAGGGGGTCGGCGCGGGTCGCGGCTGGAC
>CAYWGQ010000012.1:0-14060 GCA_964457725.1 uncultured Gammaproteobacteria bacterium | reverse complement strand
GCTCCTACAGGGGGGTCGGCGCGGGTCGCGGCTGGACAGCCGCTCCTACAGGGGGTCGGCGCGGGTCGCGGCTGGACGGCCGCTCCTGCAGGGGGGTCGGCGCGGGTCGCGGCTGGACGGCCGCTCCTACGTGTCAGCGGGCGGTCGCGAAGACGGTTTCGCGCCGGTCCCGAACGGCGGCCGTGCCACGCCGCTGCACACGGTGCACGCCGGTCCAGTCGAGCACGCGCTGCTCGGCGAGGCGGTGCAGGCGCAGCTCGTTGTCGGGATCCGGGATCACGCAAGGCGGCCGGCGGCGAAGCTTGTCCCAGTTGCCGGCCTGGATCACGCTGGTCAGAAACGTCAGGTTCTTCCGCAGGAAGAACACGTACGGATTCCGCCCGCCCTCGAAGAACGCCTCCATGTAGCGGTAGGCGCTGTTGAAGTTGACCTCGAGCCGTTGGCGGACGGAGCTCTGGTAGAACGACAGCGTCTTCGACAGGAGGTCGAGCCCCGACTGATACCGTGCCTCGGCGCTCGCCGTGTCGGGCAGCGCGACGCCGCCGATCACGAACTCCGGGAACAGCCGGTCGCGGCATTTCTCGAGATAGCAGCGGTCCGCGAGCTGCGCTACCAGATCCGCCGTGCCGAGCAGATGACCGACGACGCTGTCCTTCGGGTCCTCTAGCTCGATGCCGTTCAGATCGAGCTCGTAGCCGGTGAAGTGGACGACGCGCGAGGCGACCGGCACGAAGCGCTCGAGGCCGATTCGCGGCAAGTAACCTTCGATGAAGCGGCCGCTGCGCGAGACGTGCGTGCGGGTGAACTCGGCGCCGTTCGCGGCCCGCCGGTCGTGCTCGCGGTGCCGCAGATACCCCGAGTCGTGGAACAGTGCGCAGACGAGCGCGAGCTGCGCCCGCTCGGGACCGAGCTTGTCGCTCGCCTCGACGCTCCACTCGTGCCCGGCGATCAGCCGAGCGAGCGCGAGCGTCATGTCGAGCGTGTGCTGGATGTCGTGATAGGGCGTGTCGACTCCGTGGTATTCCGGGTCGAGCCCGTTGAACATCCGCTCGAAATCGTGGAACGCGAGCCAGATCGGGTCGAACGAACGCTGCGGGTAGAGCGATTGGAAGAGGTCGGCGACGGCAGCGCGAACATGGCGCGGTGAGCTGACTTGCACCGTGTTCGTGACGTCGTAGTCGTTACGGCGCTCCTGCGACTGCTCGTCGGTCAGCATCCGCCAACTCTAGGCAAAAGTTGGCAAAGTTTAAGAGATTACGGCTTTCGGGGAAAAGCCATATCTGACATAAAGCCTCAGCCGAACGCGAATTCTGCGATGACCGGCACGTGATCGGACGGCCGCTCGTTGCGCCGAGGCGCCGCGTCGATCGTGCAGGATTTGCACATCTGCCGCAGTTGCTCGGAGACGAGGATCAAGTCGATGCGCAGGCCGAGGTTCCGCCGGAACGCACCGGCGCGGTAGTCCCACCACGTGAAGCTTTGCGGCGGCTGCTCGAACAGCCGGAACGCGTCGTGCAGCCCGAGCTGCCGGAGCGAGCGGATGGCCGCGCGCTCGGGCTCGCTGCACATGATCTTGCCCTCCCAGGCGGCCGGGTCGTGCACGTCCTCGTCCTCGGGAGCGACGTTGAAGTCGCCGAGCACGACGAGCTGGCCGTGGCGCTCGAGCTCGATGCGCAGATGGTCACGCAGGGCCGCGAGCCAGCGGAGCTTGTACTCGTACTTCTCGCTGCCGACGCGCTGCCCGTTCGGCACGTAGAGGTTGATCACGCGCAGCTCGCCGATCGTCGCCGCGATCACGCGCCGCTGATGGTCGTCGAAGCCGTCGATGTCGGTGGCGACGCCGGTCGCCTCCTTGCGGGAAGCGATCGCGACGCCGTTGTAGCCGGCCTCGCCGCTGAACTCCACGCGGTAGCCGATCTCGGCGAACGCGTCGGCCGGGAAGTGCTCGTCCTTGCACTTCGTTTCCTGCATCGCGAGCACGTCCGGCTCGACCGCTCGCAGCCAGTCGATCACCTGCCCGAGGCGCACGCGCAGGCTGTTCACGTTCCAGGTCGCGATCTTCACTGCACGGCGAGCTCTTGGCTCTCCTCGATCCCGGCCTGCTTCAGCAGCGGCTCGAGCCGGGGCGCGCGCCCGCGGAACGCGACGAACGCGTCGAGCGGCTCGCGGCTGCCGCCGACCGCGAGCACCGCGCCCCGGAAGCGCTCGGCCGTCGCGCGATCGAATGCGCCGGCCTCCGTGAACGCGGCGAACGCATCGGCCGCGAGCACCTCGGCCCACTTGTAGCTGTAGTAGCCGGCGGCGTAGCCCCCGCCGAAGATGTGACCGAACGTGTTCGGGAACCGGTTGTACTCCGGCGGGTGGACGACCGCGACCTCGCGCCGGACCTCATCGAGGAGCGCGAGCGTGCGGCCGCCCGTCGCGGGCGAGTACTCGTGATGCAGCCGGAAGTCGAACAGCGCGAACTCGAGCTGGCGCACCATGCCGAGGCCCGCGAGGAACGTCCGCGACCGGTTCAGCGTCTCGATCTTCGCCGCCGGCAGCGGCTCGCTCGTCTTGTAGTGGTGCGCCATGCCGGTCAGCACCTCCGGCAGCCACGAGAAGTTCTCGAGGAACTGGCTCGGCAGCTCGACCGCGTCCCACGCGACTCCGTTGATGCCGGCGACCGACGGGTAGTCGACCTCCGTCAGCAAGTGGTGCAGCGCATGGCCGAACTCGTGGAACAGGGTCACCACGTCGCCGTGCGTGAGCAGCGAGGGCGTCTCGCCGACCGGCGGATTGAAGTTGCACACGAGGTGCGCGACCGGCAGCTGCCGGAGCCCCGGCAGGTTCGCGCGGTTGACGCAGCCGTCCATCCACGCGCCGCCGCGCTTGTTCGGCCGCGCGAAGAGGTCCGCGAAAAAGCCGCCGACGTCGCCGCCCGAGGCGTTCCGCAGCCGGTAGTAGCGGACGCTGGGGTGCCAGACGTCCGGCGCGTCGGCGCGCTCGATCGCGAGGCCGAAGAGCCGCCCGGCGAGCCCGAAGAGCCCCTCGAGGACGCGCTCGAGCGGGAAGTACGGCCGGAGCTCCTCCTCCGCGATCGCAAACCGCTCCTGCTTCATCCGCTCCGCGTAGAACGCGACGTCCCACGGCTCGAGCTTCCGCCCCGCGTAGCGCGTGAGCTCGCCGATCTCGCGCTCGGCGACCGGCTTGCTGCGCCGTGCGAGATCGCGCAGGAAGTCGATGACCTCCGCGGGCGATCGCGCCATTTTGGTCGCGAGCGACAGCGCCGCGTAGCTCTCGTATCCGAGCAGCGCCGCGGCCTCGTGGCGCAGCTTCAGGATCTCCTCGATCAGCGGGCCGTTGTCCCACCGCCCCGCGCTCGGGCCGCGATCGGACGCGCGCGTGACCCACGCCTCGTAGTACTTCTCGCGGAGCTGCGGCGCTTCTGCGTGCGTGATCACGGCCTGATAGGTCGGCGGATCGAGCGTCAGCAGCCAGCCCGGGAGGTTCTCCGCGCGCGCCGCCGCGCGTGCCCGCTCGAGCAGCACCTCCGGCAGCCCGGCGAGCGCGCCGCGATCCTGCTCGTGATGGCGGAACGCGTCGGTCGCGTCCATCAGGTTCTGCTCGAACGCCGCCTGGCGCGCGGCGAGCGTCTGCATCAGCTCGCGGAAGCGCGTGCGCTCCGTCGGCGGCAGCGCGACGCCGCCGAGCTTGAAGTCGCGGAGCGCGTGGCGCACGAGCGCGCGCTCGGCGGTCAGGCTTTCCGGGAGCGATTCCTCGAGCGCACCGAACAGCCGGTACAGCCGTTCGTTCTGTGCGAGCTCCGTGCCGAACTCCGTCACGAGCGGCAGGCACGCGTTGAACGCCGAGCGCAGCTCCGGCGTCGAGACGACCGAGTTCAGATGCGAGACCGGGCTCCAAACCCTGTGCACCGCCTCGTGAATCAGCTCGAGCGAAGCGAGCCATTCGAGCGTCGGCGTCTCGGCCCGCTCCGCGCGCTCGAGCGCCGCCCGCTGCGCGGCGAGCGTTTCGCGGACCGCGGGCTCGACGTGCTCGGCGCGAATCGCGCTGAACCGCGGCAACGCGTCCGAGGAGAGCAGCGGATTCCCCGCGCCGTCCGAGGCTGTCATCGTCGTTCCACTCGCTTCGATCTCGAGCGATTCAGCCTAGCAGAGAAATCCGGCTGTTGGGTAAGCTGCCGGTTCCTCGGCCCGACGGAGACCTGTGTTGCAATCCTTCGATCTGATCGTGCTCGGCGGCGGCAGCGGCGGGCTCGCGGCCGCGCAGCGGGCGGCCGAGTACGGCGCGCGCGTCGTGCTGCTCGAGCCGGCACGGCTCGGGGGCACCTGCGTGAACGTCGGCTGCGTCCCGAAGAAGGTGATGTGGAATGCGGCCGAGGTCGCCGGCGCGATCGAGCGTGCGGCGGACTACGGATTCGAGGTCGACGGGGTTCGTCACGATTGGGCGAAGCTGAAGGCCGGGCGGGATGCGTACGTCGAGCGGCTGAACGGCATCTATGCGCGCAATCTCGACCGCAAGGGCATCACCGTGGTCCGCTCGGCCGGCAAGTTCGTCGGACCGCGGGAGATCGTCGACGAGCAAGGCCAGCGCTATACCGCCCCGCACGTGATCGTCGCGACGGGCGGGTTCCCGAACGTGCCGAGCATTCCCGGCGCGGAGTTCGGCATCACCTCGGACGGCTTCTTCGAGCTCGAGCGCTGCCCGCGGCGCATCGCGATCGTCGGCAGCGGGTACGTCGCGGTCGAGCTCGCCGGCGTGCTGCGCGCGCTCGGCAGCGACGTCGTCGTGCTCGTGCGGCGCGAGGGCCTGCTGCGGTCGTTCGACCGGATGCTCGGCGCGCGGCTCGAGGAGGAGATGCGTGCGTCCGGCATCGAGCTCTTGATGCGGGCCGTGCCGAGCGCGGTCTCGTCGAACGACGGCGGAATCGCGATCGAGATCGCGGACGGGCGGCGCCTCGAGGGCTTCGACACGCTGCTCTGGGCGATCGGCAGAAGCCCGAGAACGGCGAGCCTCGACTGCCCGGCCGCGGGCCTCGAGGTGAACGCGGACGGCTACCTCGTCGTCGACGGGTACCAGAACACGAACGTGCCGGGCGTCTACGCGGTCGGGGACGTGACCGGGCAGGGCGAGCTGACGCCGGTCGCGATCGCCGCAGGAAGGCGCCTCGCGGATCGCGTGTTCGACGGCCAGCACGATCGGCGCTTGAGCTACGCGATCATTCCGACCGTGGTCTTCTCGCATCCGCCGATCGGAACCGTCGGCCTTTCGGAGGAGCAGGCCGCCGAGCGTTATCCGACGGAAGCGATCCGCGTCTACAAGAGCGAGTTCGTGCCGATGCTCTACGCGCTGTCGGAGAAGAAGCCGCGAACCGCGATGAAGCTCGTTTGCGTCGGCGAGGACGAGCGGATCGTCGGCTGCCACGTGATCGGACCGGGCGCCGACGAGATGCTGCAGGGCTTCGCCGTCGCGGTCACGATGGGCGCGCGCAAGCGCGATTTCGACGACACGATCGCGATTCACCCGACGAGCGCGGAGGAGCTCGTCACGATGCGATGATGGGCGCGGCGCGCGGCGCGGCCGCCTCCAGCTGCCGCAGGATCGGACGCGTGTCGGGCCGCACGCCGCGCCAGATGAAGAACGACTCCGCAGCCTGCTCGACGAGCATGCCCCAGCCCTGGACCGCTCGCCGGGCGCCGTGCTGCCGCGCCCACGCAACGAACGGGGTGTCCTCGACGCTGTAGACGAGGTCGTAGCAGAACGTCTCCGGGCCGATGACTCCCGGCGTGAACGGCGGTACCTCGCCCCTCAGGCCCGCGGACGTGGCGTTGAACACCAGGTCGAACGGCGGCAGCCCTTCGAGCTCCGCGAAGCCGATCCCAGCGACCGGCCCCCGCTCGGCGAACTGCGCCGCGAGCTCCGTTGCGCGCTCGACCGTCCGGTTCGCGATCACGAGCTCCGCCGGGCGCGCGGCGAGCAGCGGTCCGACGATGCCGCGTGCGGCGCCGCCGGCGCCGAGGATCAGCACGCGGCGCCCGTCGATCGCCTGCTTCTGGTTCGTCTGCACGTCGCGGACGAGGCCGATGCCATCCGTGTTGTGGCCGCGGATCGCGCCGGCGACGAACGCGAGCGTATTGACCGCGCGCGCCTCCTGGGCCTCCGGCGCGAGATCGTCCGCGAGCCGGAACGCGGCCTCCTTGTGCGGCACCGTCACGTTCAGTCCCTTGCCGCCCGCCGCCATGAAGCCGCGCACCGCCGTCTCGAAGTGCTCGGGCTCGGCGTCGATCAGCTCGTAGGTCAGGTTCTGCTCCGTCTGCTCGGCGAACAGCTTGTGAATCAGCGGGGAGCGGCTGTGCCCGACCGGATGACCTACGACGCCGTATCGATCCGCCGATCTTTTCGCCACCATCGTCGGCATTATCCCGCTTACTCCGTAGCCCGATACTCTATACCCTTTGCGACCGGCCACGACTCCCGAGACAGCCATGCCCGCGAAGCCGCGCACCCGTTGCCCCTGGTCCGAAGGCATCGATCCTGCGATGGAGCGCTACCACGACGTCGAATGGGGCGTGCCGGTCCGCGACGACCGGCGGCACTTCGAGTTCCTGTTGCTCGAGAGCGCCCAGGCCGGGCTCAGCTGGTGGACGATCTTGCGCAAGCGCGAAGGCTATCGCCGCGCGTTTGCGGACTTCGATCCGGAGCGCGTCGCACGCTTCAACGCGCGGTCGGTCGAGCGGCTGATGGGCGATGCCGGCATCGTCCGCAACCGCCAGAAGATCGAGGCGACGATCGCGAACGCCCGCGGCTTTCTCGCGCTCCAGGAGGAGTTCGGCAGCTTCGACGCGTACGTCTGGCGCTTCGTCGGCGGCCGCCCGATCGTGAACCGGTGGCGCGAGCAGCGGCAGGTGCCAGCGACTAGCCCCGAGTCCGACGCGCTCAGCAAGGACCTGAAGCAGCGCGGCTTCAAGTTCGTCGGTTCGACGATCGTCTACGCGCACATGCAGGCGACCGGCCTCGTGAACGACCACCTGGTCGGCTGCTTCCGCCACGCGGAGTGCCGCTGAGCGGGCAGCCGCTACTCGGCGACGACCGCGTCGGCCTCGATCTCGACCAGCATCCGCGGGTCGATCAGCGCGCTGACCTCGACCATCGACGTCGCGGGGCGGATGTCGCGCCGGCCTTGTCGGTGGCCGTCGTGCCGGAGATCCAGATTTGCGAGCCGACGCGCACGGCCCGCGACTAGCCGACGATCGGCTCCCACGGCGTGCCGGTCGCGAGCTTCTGCTTGATCATTCTCGGATCCTCACGTGCGCTGAACGATCGTGCAGACGTGCAGCTCGGGGTGCTGATCGTACTCGAGATGCCGAAGGATGCAGCCGCTCCGCTCGATCGCGTGCAGCGTGCCCGGGACACCGAGAGTGCTGTAGTACATCGGCGGACCCATCGCGGAATCGCGCTTCTCGCCCGGCTCGTCGGTGCCGCCGAACGTGAAGATGCAGACGCCGCCCGGCGCGAGCGCGCCGAGCAGCTTCTCGAGCACGCGAGCGTGCTCCGCGAGCGGCACGTGCCAGATGCTGTCCCACGCGGTGACGAAATCGTAGGCCCGCGGCGGCTGCCACTCGCAGACGTCGGCGAGGTGGAAGCGCACCTGCGGATGCCGCCGTCGCGCGAGCTCGAGCATCCGCGCGGAAAGGTCGAGGCCTTCGACCTCGAACCCACGGCCGAGCAGGAGCTCGATGAACCGGCCGCTCGCGCCGCAGCCCACGTCGAGCGCGGCGCCGGCGCGCCCGAGGAACGCGAGCGCCCGCTCGTGCGCAGCGATGCCGTTGTCGCGGGGAAACCCTGGTGCGTCCCAGACCTCGGCGATCCCGTCGTAGCTCGCGGCGACGTCCGCCGGCTTCATGAGCGGCGGCTCAGCGCCGCTCGGCGAGCGCTTTCTCGATGTCGGCGACGATCGCGCGCGCGGTCGCGGGCGGGTCGCTCGCATCCCGCAGCGGGCGGCCGACGACCAGGTAGTCGGCGCCGTAGCGGATCGCGTCGTACGGCGTCAGCGAGCGCTTGTGGTCGTGGGTGTCGCCGCCCGCCGGCCGGATGCCGGGCGTCACGATGATCGCGTCCGGAAACGCGCGGCGGAGCCGCTCGACCGACGTGCCGGACGCGATCACGCCATCGCAGCCCGCGGCGAGCGCCGTGCGCGCGCGCCGCTCGACCATCTCATCGAACGGGGGCAGCGGCAGATCGCGGTCGAGGCCCGCGCTGTCGCGGAAGTCGTCGGCGTTCCAGCTCGAGAGGTACGTGACCTGCATCAGCTTCGGGTATTCGCGCGCCCCGCGCCCTTTGCGTGCTGCTCGTGCGGTCGCGGCGTTGCCCTGCAGCGTGAACAGCCGGACGCCGTCGCCGATGCTCGCGCGATCCACGGCCGCTTCGACCGTGCGCGGGATGTCGTCGATCTTCAGATCGAGGAATACCTTCTTGCCGGCGGCGATCAGCTCGCGGACGAACGGCATGCCGGCCTCGATGAAGAGCTGCAGGCCCACCTTATAAAAGGTGACGGCGTCGCCGAGCGAGCGGACGATCTCGAGCGCCTCCTCGCGAGTGTCGACGTCGAGGGCGACGATCAGTCTGTCGGCTGCGGGTACGTCTCGGGTCATCGTGCGTCCTGCTTCGGATGTCTCCTGCTGCGCAAGTCTAGTACGTATCCACGCGGACCGTGCTGAAGGAGTAGATGCCGGCACCCGTCTCGTGCGTGATCACGCCGAGATAGCGCGTGTCGGGATCGAGCCCGTCCCACTCGAGGGTGAGCTCGACCCGGTCGCCCTGCGCAACCGTCGCCGGACCTTCGACGCGCATGTTGCCGGCGTCGTCGTCGAGACCGAGCATCCAGCTGAAGAGCGTATAGCTCGCGCCCGGCCCGCCGGCGACCTCGTCCGTCTCGAAGCCGTGCACGAGCGCGATGTAACGCCCGGGCTCGGGCTCGAGGAGGTCGATCGTCTCCTCGGACGTGAAGCTGCCGCTCGCCGCGACTTGCGAGCAGGCGTTGGCCGGGCAGTGGAACAGGTACAGATCGAGGTCGTCCGCGCCGTCGGTCAGCTCGTCGAACAGCGCGACCCGCAAGTACAGCTGGCCCGCCGGCACCTCCGGCAGCTCGTGCAGCCGCACGCCGTTGCCGATCCGGAAGCTAAAGCTGTTCGTCGGATCGTCCTCGACGAAGCCGGTCTGGACGCTCGCGGGCGGGCGAAGCCCGTGCACGGCGGGGAAGTACCCGCCGTCGTAGCCGAACGCGACCGGCACGCCGAACGTCCCGCTCGTCCCGGCGAGCAGGATGCTCGGCGGCGCGCGGAGCACGACGGGCTGCAGCGCGACCGGGATCGCCGCCTCGCGCGTGCCGTCGCTCCAGCGCACCTCCCCGAAGCTCCACGCGTCGAGCTCGGCGCCGTGGTCGACGAAGCTGACCGTGAACGCGGCGGACTCCCCTTCCGCGAGCGACAGCGACGGAGGCTCGACGACGATGTCGATCAGCGGCGGCGCGGTCACGCTCGCCGTGTAGCGACCGGCCGGGCCGCGATTCGTGACCCAGCGAGTGACGGCGTCGCCGGTGATCAGAGAGGAGATCGAGATCGACGGCAGGTTCACGTCGCGCGCCTCGAACGAGTAGCCGGCCTCGGCGAGCGCGTCGCAGTCCTCGGGCAGCACGGGCGAAAGGTCGAAGCCGCAGAGATACGCCGCGTAGTCGAAGACGTCGCTGTCGTACGTGAGGCCGGGATCGAGCGCGCGGTTCGGGTCGATGTGCCCCGCGCCCATGTCGAACGCGTCCGCTTCGACTTCGCCGCCGTCCCGCCAGACGTTCCGCCGGGCGCTCGTCATCAATGCGGACTTCAGCGCCGCCGGCGGCCAATCCGGATGCGCCTCCTTCAGCAGCGCCGCGACGCCGGCGACGTGCGGGGCAGACTGCGACGTGCCGGAGAGGTACTGGAACGTCTCGCCGCGCAGCCCGACCGCGGCGTCCGGCGAGTGGCCGGCCAGGATGTCGACGCCCGGCGCGGTCACGTCGGGCTTCAGGAAATCGAGGTCGCTCGCGGACGGTCCGCGCGAGGAGAACTCGGCCATGTGGTTGCCGCTGCCGCGCAGCTCGCTGAAGATGCCGGACGCGAGCCGCACCTCGACCTCGTCGCCTTCGGTCAGCCGGTTCACGAGCAGCTGGCCGTCGCTCGCCGCGATCATCACGGCCGGAATGCCGACCCGGCCGCTGTCGCCGTTCATCACGATCGGCAGGCCCGTGTCGTTGTAGACGATCGCGGCGAGCGCGCCGGCCTGCTCGACCCGCTCGAGCTTCGCCTGGAACTCGCAGCCGCCGCGCTCGATCAGCGCAACGGCGCCCGTCAGCGCATTGCCGTTCGCGAGCGGGTCGCACGCGTCGCGGCGGGAGCCCGTGCCGTTGCCGCCGTCGTCGACCAGCACGAGGCGCGCCTCGATCGCGTCGCGCTCCCGGAGCTGCGGCGTGAAGCTCGCCTCGCGCATCGTGATGTTGCGCGCAATGTCGGCGGGCGCGGTCACCGCGATCGCCGTGTCGAACAGCGTGCCCGACTGCGTCGACGCCGCGGCCGTCAGCACCCACGGCGCGCTCGACGGGGAGCCGATCGTGTAGAGGTCCGGGCCGTCGTTGCCGGCCGCGACGACCGTCAGCACGCCGGCATCGAGCGCGTTCAGGAGCGCGATGTCGTCGGGCGCGGTCAGGTCGGTCTCGCCGAGCGTCGTGCCGACCGAGTAGCTGATGATGTCGACGCCGTCCGCGACCGCGTCGTCGATCGCGCGGGTCAGATCCGACGTCGCGCACGTCGCGCCGGCCGCGCCCGGCTCGAGCCAGCAAGCCTTGTAGACCGCGACGCGCGCGCGGGGCGCGACGCCGCTCACGCGGGCGACGCGCGTGCCGAAGAGCCGCGCGGACACGGAGGAATTACCGGCCGCGATCGTCGCGACGTGGGTGCCGTGCCCGTGCGCGTCGCGCGGCGAGACGAACTCCTCCTCGCTCAGCTCGTACTGCGCGAGGAAGCCGTCGATGTAGTAGCGCGCGCCGACCAGCTTGTTGTTGCAGTAGTCGGCGGTCCAGCCCTCGCCTTCCTCGCACGCCCCGTGGAAGTCCTCCGGCGGGTCGTACACGCGAGTCGTCGGCGGATTCCGGCGCACGGAATGGCAGAGCCAGCGCCCGAGCCACGACGCGCGCGCCCAGCGGCTCTCGCACGCGCGGGGCACCTGGCGGACGACGTCCTCCAGCGACGGATGATTCGGCGCGACGCCGCTGTCGATCACCCCGATGATCACGCCCTCGCCGCGGAGACCGTGCTCCGCGCGCAGCCCGCCGTCGAGATCCTGGAGCCCGAGGAATGCCGAGCTGTTGTTCGTCTGGATCCGCTGCTTCGTGTCGAGCCACACGCGCTCGACCTCGCCGCGCTGCGCGAGGCGCGCGACCTGCTCGGCATCGAGTCGCGCCGCGAAGCCGTTCAGCACGTAGCGGAAGCTGTAGACCTTCGAGCCCGGCGCGCCGATCGCCGCGAGCAAGCGGTCGTGGCTCTGCTCGAGATACTTGGCGTAGGACTCGACCGAGCCCGCGGTGCGGTCGAGCTTCTCGCCGGGCGCGGGCTTCGTCGCGGCGAAGCCGGTCTGCTTGCCGCGGTAGCTCGCCGCGGCCTCGTCCTTCAGCTGCACGATGTAGACCGCACGGCCGGTCTTCACCAGCGTCACCCCCGACGCGAGCGTGACCGCCGGGCCGGACGGCGGCTGCAGCGTCTGCGCCGCGGCGGGCGCCGCCGCGATGCAGCCGAGCGTCGCGAGCCACGCGATGAAGCCACGCGTACGAGCGTCGTTGTGCAAGCTGACGAACCCCACTGTCCGACCGGCGTCCCGGCCGCTCTCGCCCGTGCGGCGCGTCGCGCGGCGGGCGGCCGAATTGCTTTGATTTGCTGTGCTTTTCGCCGGGAGAGACGTTACCACAACCGCCGCGTGCGCGGTCACCGCGGCCGCGTCACGCGCGGAGCACCGCGCCGGTCGCGCCGTCGCGAATCGTCGTCGGACGGTCGAGCCCGCCGAGCGGGCCCGCGAGGACGTAATCGACCTTGCGGCCGAGCTGGCGGCGGACGGCGAGCGCGCTCGTGAGCGGCGGCCGCCCGCTCAGGTTCGCGCTGGTCGATACCAGCGCCGAGCCGACGCGCTCGCAGAGACGCTGCGAGAGCGGGTGCGCGGTCACGCGCACCGCGATCGTCCGGCGGCCGCCGGTCAGCGCTTTCGGCACGCCGCGCCGTGCCTCGAGCACCCATGTGACGGGGCCGGGCCAGCTTGCGAGGATCTCGCTCCGGCGGGGCTCCTCCGGCAGCACCGCGAAGCGCTCGATCTGAGCGACGCTCGCGGCGATCAGCAGGAAGCCCTTCCGTGCCGCACGGCGCTTGATCGCGAGCACGCGCGCGAGCGCGCGCCGGTTGTCGGGCAGGCAGCCGATGCCGTAGACCGCTTCCGTCGGGTATGCGACGACGCCGCCCGCGAGCACGACCCGCGCGGCGGTCACGACGCTCGGCCGCGCCATCGCGGCTCAGTCCGCGCCGTTGCCGTCGGGCTCCGCGGAAGGATCGGAGCCTTTCGCCTTCTTCTTGGTCTTCGCGGCCTTCGAGCGCGTCGTCTTCTTGCCGCTCGAAGTCTTCTTCTTCGTCGCGGTCTTCTTGCGGCGTGCGGCCGCCCGCAGCGGCGCCGCGCCGTCGCCGGCGGCCGCGGGTGCCGCCGCTTGCGCGGCCTTCTTCTTGCCGCGGCGTGCGGCCCGTTCCGGCGCGGCCGCGAGCAGCGCCTCGCACTCCTCGAGCGTCAGCGACGCCGGATCGGTGCCCTTCGGAATCTTCGCGTTCTTCGCCTTGTTCGTGACGTACGGGCCGTAGCGCCCGTTCAGCACCTGGATGCCGGCTTCCGGGAAGTCGCGGATGATTCGATTCGCATCCGCGATCTTCTTCTCCTCGATCAGCTCGAGCGCACGCTCGAGCGTGATCGTGTACGGGTCCTCGCCGCGGATCGAGACGAACGTGTTGCCGTAGCGCACGTACGGGCCGAAGCGGCCGATGTTCGCGGTCACGGTTTCGCCGTCCGGCGTTTGCCCGAGCTCGCGCGGCAGCTTGAACAGGTCGAGCGCCGCCTCGAGGGTGATCTCGTCCATTTTCTGCCCGGGACGAAGGCCCGCGAACTTCGGCTTCTCCTCGTCGTCCTTCGTGCCGATCTGCACGAACGCGCCGTAGCGCCCCATGCGCACACTGACCGGACGGCCGCTGGCGGGGTCCGTGCCGAGCACGCGCGCCTGCGAGGCCTGCTCGCGAGTGACCGAAGTCTCCGTGTGGCTGACGCGCTCGCTGAACGGCTCCCAGAACTCCTCGAGCAGCGGCACCCACTCGCGCTCGCCGCGCGACACCGCGTCGAGCGAATCCTCCATCCGCGCGGTGAAGTCGTAGTCGACGTACTGCGAGAAGTGCTCGGTTAGAAAGCGGTTCACGACACGGCCGACGTCGGTCGGCACGAAGCGGCGATTCTCCATCTCGACGTACTCGCGATTCCGCAGCGTGGAGATGATCGACGCGTACGTCGACGGCCGGCCGATGCCGAGCTCCTCCAGCGCCTTCACGAGCGTCGCTTCCGAGTAGCGCGGCGGCGGCTCCGTGAAGTGCTGAGCGCTCTGCACGTCCTCGAGCGCGACCTCGTCGCCCTCGTTGACGGCCGGCAGGATGCGATCCTGCTCCTCGACCGCGTCGTCCTGCCCTTCCTGATAGACCGCGATGAAGCCCGGGCTCACGAGCACGGAGCCGGTCGCGCGAAACACGATGCGGGCAGCCGCTGCGATGTCTGCCGTCGAGCGCCCGCGGGCCGGCCCGCCCGCTGCCGCGAGATCGACCGCGACGGTGTCGTAGATGGCCGGGTTCATCTGGCTCGCGATCGTCCGCTTCCAGATCAGCTCGTAGAGCTTGTACTGGTTCGGGTCGAGATACGGCTTCAGCTCCTCGGGGGTGCGCGCGGCCGAGGTCGGCCGGATCGCCTCG
>CAYWGQ010000011.1:17508-44327 GCA_964457725.1 uncultured Gammaproteobacteria bacterium | reverse complement strand
CGTCCGCGCTCGCGACCGCCGGCGGCATCGTGTTCGGCGGCACCGCGGACCGGCAATTCTTCGCGCTCGATGCCGAGACAGGCGAGCTGCTGTGGCAGACGCGGCTGAACGGCGACGTGTCCGGCGCACCGGTCACGTTCGAGGTCGACGGGAAGCAATACGTCGCCGTCGGCTCGGGCGGCCGCGCAGCGCCGACGACGACGCTCGGCCGGCTGGTCGGCGTCGACGTGCCGCAGGGCTCGGGCGTGCTGTGGGTGTTCTCGCTGCCGGACGAGAAGCCGCGGACGGTGCCGCGGCCCGCTCGCCGCGACGAGCCGACGCGGGCGGCCGCGGACGGCGTCTACACCGCCGCGCAGGCCGCGCAAGGCGAGCAGATCTTTCGGCAAGAGTGCTCGACGTGCCATTCGGCGGAGAACTACACCGGCGCGAACTTCGTCGCGAAGTGGTCCGGCGTCACGCTCGGCGACGTCTATCAGGACATCTCCCTCGCGATGCCGCCGGCGAATCCCGGCGGGCTCACGCCGGTCAGCTACGCGAGCATCCTCGCGTACTTCCTCGCGGGCAGCGGCTACCCGACCGGCGACGCCGAGCTTCCCGGCGATCCGCGCCGGCTCGGCGCGATCCGGATCGGCGCAGCGGCAGGCGAGCCAAGATAAAAAAGGCCCCGGAGCGCGGTGCGCTCCGGGGCCGCCGTGCTCCTCGCGGAGCGAAGGCTCTACGTCACTCGAACGAGAACGACAGGCTTGCGCCGACCTCGCGCGGCCGTCCCAGCGACACGAAGTTCAGCTGGTTCGACTCGCTGTAGAAGCCCGAGGTCATGTAGTACTCGTTGGTCAGGTTGGTGCCGAAGAGCGCCGCCTGCCAGCGGCCGTCGGGCGCCTCGTACGTCAACCGGAAATTCAGCAGGCCGTACGGATCCTGGAAGTTCTGGTTGCGGTAGTCGGTCGACAGCGTGTACTCGTCCGTCCACGTGTAGTCGAAGCGCGGCGTCAGCGTCGCGCCCGACGCGAGCGTGGCGTTGTACGACACCGTCAACGCGGCCGTCCACTCGGGCGCCTGCGCGAACGGCGCACCGACGTAGATCGCGTCCGCCGCCGCACCGACCTCCGTGTACTTCGCGTTCAGCCGGCCGACGTTGAAGTCGATCCGCCAGTTGTTGCCCGGCAGGAACGTGCTCTCCACCTCGATGCCGCTCACTTCCGCCTTCGCGGCGTTCGTGAGGTGCAGGTTGGGCAGCTGCGTCAGCGGACCGTCGCAGTTCGGCGCGCCGTCGCACCGGGTGAAGATGTAGTTCGTCACCTGGATGTCGTCGTAGTCGCCCTTGAACGCGGTCACGTTCGTGCGCACGAGCCCGTCCAGCCAGTCCGCACGCAAGCCGATCTCGAAATTCTCGAGCGTCTCCGGCTCGTACGGGATCTGCGTCGGCACGTCCGGATACTGCGGCAGGTTCGGGATCGAGATGCCGCCGGCGCTGAAGCCTTCGGAGTAGCCGATGTAGCCCATGATCTCCGGCGTGAACTGATACTGGAGCGCGGCGCGCCACGTGAACGAATCGAACGAGTCGTAGAACGTGTTGATCCAGCCGCTGTTCGCGAAGTCGTCGCCGGCCGGGTCGGACCCCGGCAGCTCGGGCGCGGCGATCACCGGCTGCATCGCGCCGGTCTTCAGATCCTCGTCCTGCTGGCGCACGCCGAGCGACAGCGTCAGCCGGTCCGTCAGATCGAGCGTGCCGTCCGCGAACACCGCCCAGCCGTCGGTCTCGACGCGGCTCAGGTTGTCGAGGGTCACCGGCGGCACGCCGACCGCTTGCGCGGTCACGCCCATGCCGCCCGCGAGCGCCTGCGCTTGCAGCGCCGGATCGCGGAACTCGGGCGCGACCCACGTCCACGTGCGCGTGTCGCTCGTGTCGTCCCAGAAGAACGCGCCGGCGACCCACGAGAAGCGCTCCCCTTCGCCGATCAGCTGCAGCTCCTGCGTGAGCTGCTTGCCCGCACCGCGGAAATCGCGCTCGATGAAGAACGCCTCGGTCGCGTCGAAGTCGGTCTGCGCGGTGCGGTAGTGCTCGCGGTAGCCCGTGATCGAGCGCAGCTGCATCGAGTCGCTGAAATACCAGTTCAGGTCGACCGTGAAGCGGTCGAGATCGACGCGCAGGCCGCGCCCTTCCCAGAGGCTCTTGTTCTGGTACTTGCCGACCTCGCCGCCCGGATACCCGGCGGCGTGCGTCAGGTTAGTCAGCGGCATGCCGATGTTCGCGTACGCCTGCGCGCGCGGGTTGCTGTTCGTGTCGGTCACCGGGTCGTAGACCGGGTCGCCCATGCCGAGCAGCACGCGCGCCGGACCCCAACGATCGACCTCGCTGCGTTCCGCGACGACCCGTGCGGTGAACTTTTCGCTCGGCTCCCAGAAAAGGTCCGCTCGATACATCGAATCGTTCACGTCGCCCCAGGAGCGGTTCACCATCAGGCTGTCGACGAAGCCCTCGCGGTACAGGCTCGCGGCGGTGAACTTGGTCTTGAAGGTGTCGGAGAGCGGCAGGTCCACCGCGATCGAGCTGTCGCGCCGATTGTAGGAGCCGCCGGTCAGGCTCAGCCGGGCGCCGAACTCGTCCGCCGGCAGCCGCGTGACGTATTGGATCGCGCCGCCGACCGCGTTCTTGCCGAACAGCGTGCCCTGCGGACCGCGGAGCACCTCGATTCGATCGACCTCGACCACACCGAGGGTGAACATGCCGTCCGTCGTCGATTGCCAGACGCCGTCGACATACGTGGCGACACCCGGGATGCCGCGCATCCGGAAGCTGCCCTGCGAATCCGCCGTCGCCATCCCGCCGTACAGCGAGACGTTCGGCGCAACCGCGTTCAGCTGCCCGAGCTCGTCGACGCCGCGCGCCTCGAGCTCGGCCTCGCCGAACGCCGAGATCGCGACCGGCACGTCCTGGAGCGACTCCTCGCGCCGACGGGCCGTGACGACGACCTCCTCGAGCGCCGCGCGGGCGCCCGGTGTGTCCTGCGCCCAACTCGTGGCGGGGAGAGAGACCGCGGAGACGCCGGCCGCGCATGCGGCGGCCTTAAGACATCGTTTGAACATCCCTATCCTCGTTATGACCAGGGAAAATGGCCCTCTTGTTTAACCTGTCCGGTCAAATGTGTCCATATCCCAACGAAAAATTAAGCTTTAAATCATGCAATTACCTCAGTCCTGTGTGGTTTTCGCACCACTTCCTAAGGAGTCGTCCGGACAGCCGCCACCCGGGGCGCCCGGGCCACGCGGCCTGCGCCCCGGGGAAAGGATCGGGCGCCGTTCGTTACAATAACGACCCCGCCCACCCCCTCCCCGGATTGCCGACATGGTCAACCTGCATACGAACCACGGTGTCATCTCGCTCGAGCTCGACGAGGCCCGGGCACCGCTGACGGTCGCGAACTTCCTCCAGTACGTCCGTGACGGCCACTACGACAGCACGCTGTTTCACCGCGTGATCGACGGCTTCATGATCCAGGGCGGCGGCTTCGAGCCCGGCATGCGGCAGAAGCCGACCCGCGCGCCCGTCGAGAACGAGGCCGACAATGCGTTGAAGAACGAGGCGTATACGGTCGCGATGGCACGGACGTCCGAGCCGCACTCCGCCACCGCCCAGTTCTTCATCAACGTCGCGAACAACGGTTTCCTCGACCACACCGCGCCGACGCGAGAGGGTTGGGGGTACTGCGTGTTCGGGCGCGTGGTCGCCGGCACGGACGTCGTCGATCGCATCAAGGGAGTGCCGACCGGGCGCAAGGGCATGCACCAGGATGTGCCGCTCGAGGACGTCGTCATCGAGAAAGCCGAGATCGTCTGAGCGCCGCTCGCGCTCGCGCCTTTGGCGCGCCGTAATAGCGCCGCGACCACCGACGTATGCCCCCCCCTGAAGCCGCGCGTTTGCCGTGCGGCTTCTTCGAGCGTCGCAGCGTCGAATTCGTCGCCGGCCGCTCGACAAGGCAGCGGTGACAACGAAAAAGTCTCCTCTGCTATCATCGCGCCCCCGCGAAGGAGGTAGGCCGTGCACAAGAACAGGAAGCAGTCACGGCGGGCCGCAGGCCTCGGCGGCATGCTGCTGCTCGCGGGCCTGCTCGGCGCTTGCACGGAAGCCGGGCCCCAAGGCGCGCCGCCGCCGGTCTCGGTGGGCTACCTCGAGGTGCACCCGCGCGAGCTGCCGCTCGAGCTCGAGTACGCCGCGCAGCTTCGCGGTGTCCGCGAGGTCGAGGTGCGTGCGCGCGTCTCCGGCATTCTGCTCGAGCGGCTCTACGAGGAAGGCGCCGCCGTAAAGGCCGGCGACGTGCTGTTCCGCATCGACCCTGCGCCGTTTCGCGCCGAGGTCGAGCGTGCGCGCGCACAGCTCGGCGTGCAGCAAGCGAACTTCCGCCACGCGGAGCGTGAGCGCGACCGAATTCTGCCGCTCCACGAGCAGGGACTCGCGAGCCCGCGCGACCGCGACAACGCGATCGCCGCCTACGAGCAGGCGCTCGCCGCGGTCGCGGCGGCGGAGGCGGAGCTTCGCACCGCCGAGCTCGCGCTGTCGTATACCGACGTCCGGGCGCCGATCGGTGGCCTGACGAGCCGTGAGGTGCGCTCGGAAGGCAGCCTCGTCACCGCGGGCGACGAATCGAGCCTGCTCACCTATATCGTCCAGGCGGATCGGCTGTACGTCGACTTCGCGGTGCCGGAAGCCGAGGCGGAGCTGCTGCGTGCGACGCTCGCGAAGGAACCGGACCGGGTCTCCGTCAGCGTCATCGGCGCGAGAGGCGTGCCGGCCGCGAACCGGGCGAAGATCGAGTTCATCGCGCCGCGCGTCGACGATCGGACCGGCACGGTCGAGGTGCGCGCGCTCCTCGACAACTCGGACGGCGCGCTCCTGCCCGGCCAAGTGGCCCGCGCCCGGATCGAAGGCGTCGGCGTCGCGGACGCGCTCGTCATTCCGAAGCGAGCGGTCGCGCAAGGCGCGGCGGGCCCGTACGTCTGGAAGATCGACGACGGCGGCGCGGTCGCGCCGCAGCCGATCGAGCTCGGCGTCACGGCCGGCAACGACGCTGCCGTCGTCCGTGGGCTTGCGAGCGGCGACCGGATCGTCGTCGACGGCATTCTGAAGGTGCAGCCCGGCGCCGTGGTCGACGCGACGCCGATCGCTACCGCGGCGGAAGCCACCGCGCCCACCGCGCACGCCTCGCAGTGATCTCGAGCTACTTCATCGATCGACCGCTGTTCGCGACGGTGGTCTCCGCGTTCATCGTGATCGCGGGGCTCGCCGCGTTTCGCTCGCTGCCGGTCGCGATGTACCCGGACATCACGCCGCCGCAGGTGAGCGTGACGACGGTGTATCCCGGCGCAAGCGCGGACGTCGTCGCCGAGACGGTGGCCGCACCGCTCGAGCAGGCGTTGAACGGCGTCGAGAACATGCTGTACCTGCGCTCCGCGAGCTCGTCGAGCGGCTCGCTCGAGATCGCGATCACGTTCGCGGTCGGCACGGACGCGGACATCGCCGTGATCAACGTGCAGAACCGCGTTCAGAGCGCGCTCCAGCTGCTGCCCGAGGAGGTGCGCCGCCAAGGCGTGACGGTCGCGAAGACGCTGCCGACCTTTCTCCAGATCCTGACGCTCGATTCCCCCGACGGCCGCTACGACGAGCTCTTCATCTCGAACTACGCGACCGTGAACGTGCTCGACGAGATCCGCCGCGTCCCGGGCGTCGGCAACGTGCAGGTGTTCGGCGCGCGCGACTACTCGATCCGGGTGTGGCTCGAGCCGGACCGGCTCGCGGAGCTCGGGCTCACGCCGTCCGACGTCGCCGCGGCGATCCGCGAGCAGAACGCGCAGTCGGCGGCCGGCCGGCTCGGCGACGAGCCGATGACCGAGCGCGTCGACTTGACGCTGACGGTCACGACGCAGGCGCGGCTCTCGGATCCCGAGCAGTTCGAGCGCATCGTGCTGAAGACCGGGCCCGGCGGCGCGGTCGTCCGGCTCGGCGACGTCGCCCGCGTCGAGCTCGGCGCGCGGGACTACTCCTTCGGCCTGTCCCGCCAGGGCCGGCCCGTGGTCGGCGCGGCCGTGCAGCTCGCGCCCGACGCGAACGCGCTCGAGACGGCGCAGGCCGTGTACGACAAGATGGAGGAGCTCTCCGCGAGCTTCCCAGAGGGGCTCACGTGGGCCGTGCCGTACGACACGAGCGAGTACGTGCGCGTCTCGATGCGGGAGGTCGCGAAGACGTTTCTCGAGGCGATGCTCCTCGTCTTCTTCGTCGTGTGGCTGTTCCTGTACAACCTGCGCGCGACCGTGATCCCGTCGCTCGCCGTGCCCGTATCCCTGATCGGCACGTTCGCCGGCATGTACCTGCTCGGCTTCTCGATCAACTCGCTGACGCTGTTCGGCATGGTGCTCGCGATCGGCATCGTCGTCGACGACGCGATCGTCGTGCTCGAGAACGTCGAGCGGCACATGCGCACCGAGAACATCGACTCCCGCGAGGCGACGCGCCGCGCGATGCGCGAGGTCAGCCGCCCGGTCGTCGCGATCGTGCTCGTGCTGAACGCGGTGTTCATCCCGGTCGCGTTCCTCGGCGGCCTCGTCGGCGAGATGTACCGCCAGTTCGCGATCACGATCGCGGTATCGGTCTCGATCTCCGGGTTCGTCGCGCTGACGCTGACGCCCGCGATGTGCGCGCGGCTGCTCCGCGCCGGCCAGCTCGAGCCGAAGGGGCCGCTGCGCTACTTCGATGCCGCGTTCCGCCGCGTGACCCGCGCGTACACGGGCGGCGTCGGCTGGGTGCTGCGCCACCCGCTCGTCGCCCTGCTCGCGATCGGCGCGATGCTGACCGCGACCTGGCTCGTCTCGCGGAGCGTGCCGACCGCGCTCGCGCCGAACGAGGACCAGGGCTACGTGATCTCGATCGCCGCGCTGCCGCCGGCCGCGTCGCTCCAGCGGACGCGCGCCGCGCTCGACCAGCTCGATCAGATCGCGTTCGCGCACCCGGCCTACTTCGACAACATCACCGTGCACGGCTTCGACGTGCAGAGCAACGCGCAGCGAAGCAACGCCGGCGTCAGCTTCATCCTGCTCAAGGACTGGGCCGAGCGCACCGAGCCCGGCATGCGCGCGGACGAGGTCGCGGCCGCATTCTTCGGCGCCGGCATGGCGATCAAGGACGGGTTCATCTTCTCGCTGTCGCCGCCGCCGATCGAGGGCATGTCGAACACCGGCGGCTTCGAGGGCTTCGTGCAGATGCGCGCCGGCAACGACTACGCCGCGCTCGAGGAAGCGACGCAGCGCCTCGTCGCGGCCGCGGCCGCGCGGCCGGAGCTGATCGCGGTCGGCACGACCTATTCCGCGCAGGTGCCGCGCGTGCACGTCGGGGTCGATCTCGAGAAGGCGAAGCTGCTCGGCGTGAGCCTCGACGACGTGAACGTCACGCTGCAGAGCACGTTCGGCGCGTACTACGTGAACGACTTCAACCGCGACGGACGCGTGTACCGTGTGCAGCTGCAATCGGAGGCGAAGTACCGCGAGCATCCGGAGGACCTGCGCGACGTGTACGTGCGCTCGGCGAACGGCTCGATGCTCCCGCTGACCGCGATCGCGAACGTGAAGAACGTGACCGGCCCAGACGTGCTCGAGCGCTTCAACCTGTTCCCGTCGGCGCGGCTCTCGGGCGAGCCGGCGCCGGGCTACAGCTCCGGCCAGGCGCTCGAGATCATGGAGGCGCTCGCGGCCGAGCATCTGCCCGAAGGCTTCGCGCTCGCGTGGTCCGGCATCTCGTTTCAGGAGAAGACGAGCGGCCAGAACACCGCGGCGATCTTCGCGCTCGCGGTGCTGATGGTGTTCCTGATCCTCGCGGCGCAGTACGAGCGGGTGACGCTGCCGTTCGCGGTGATCCTCGCGGTGCCGTTCGCCGTCTTCGGCGCGTTCATGGCCGTGTGGCTCCGGGGGCTCTACAACGATCTGTACCTGCAGATCGGCCTCGTGACGCTCGTCGGCCTCGCCGCGAAGAACGCGATCCTGATCGTCGAGTTCGCGGCGCACATGCACCGCGACGGCATGAGCCGCGTCGACGCGGCGATCGAGGCCGCGCGGCTGCGCTTCCGGCCGATCGTGATGACCTCGCTCGCGTTCATCCTGGGTGTCGTGCCGCTCGCGATCAGCACCGGCGCCGGCGCCGCGAGCCGGCACTCGATCGGTACCGGCGTGATCGGCGGGATGCTCGCCGCGACGTTCATCGCGGTGCTCTTCATCCCGCTGTTCTATCTCTGGACGTCGCGTGCCGGCGCGTGGCTGCGCGGCGAGCGGCGGTAACCGGCGGCTACTTCGTGATCTCGCGGAGCACGCGGCACGGGTTGCCGGCCGCGAGCACGCCTTCCGGAACGTCGCGCGTCACGACGCTGCCGGCGCCGATCACGGATCCCGAGCCGATGCGCACGCCCGGCAGGATCAGCGCCGCGGCGCCGATCCAGACGTCCGAGCCGATCTCGACCGGCTTGCCGAATTCCTGCTTCCGGCGGAGCGCGGCGTCGAGCGAATGCAGCGGCGTCAGCACCTGCGCGCCGGGACCGAGGAGCGTGAAGCTGCCGATCCGCACCGGGCAGACGTCGAGCACGACGCAGTTGAAGTTGAAGAACACGCGCTCGCCGAGCTCGATGTTCGTGCCGTAATCGCAATAGAACGGCGGCTGCATCCAGACGGAGTCGCCGCCCGCGCCGAAGAGCTCGCGCAGGATCCGCCGGCGCTCTTGCTCCTGTGCCTCGCGCATCGCATTCAACGCCTGGCACAGGTCTCGCGCTCGCGCTCGGGCCGCGACGAGCTCCGTATCGAGCGGATCGTACGGCTCGCCTGCAACCATCTTCTCTCGCTCGGTCCGCATCGCTCGCCCTCCGCCGGGCGGACATGCAAATCCGCGGCCGCCCGTGTAGGAGCGGCTGTCAGCCGCGACTCTTCGTCCGGCCGGCCGTTGCCGCGGCCGTGCGGCGGCCGACGAAAGAGTCGCGGCTGGACAGCCGCTCCTACGCCCGGCGCGGGCGGTCATGCCCGCATCGCGCGGAGGGCCGCGGCCGCGTCGGCGCGGGGGCGGTCATTCCCACATTGCGCGGAGGGCCGCGGCCGCGTCGACGTGGACGCGCTCGGTCGCGCGCCCGGCGGGCGCCTGCGCGTCCGCGGCCGGCGGCCCGGCGAGCTCGAAGTGCCGGAGCACGGCCTCCGTCAGGAAGCGGCTGCGCGCGCCGTAGACGTGCGCGTCGCCGGCCGGGCTCTGCTGCGTAACGTAGTACTTGAGCGGCGCGATCAGATCGAGCGACTGCTTCGCCCGCGTCATCGCAACGTACAGGAGCCGCCGCTCCTCCTCGATCGCCTCCGGCCGCCCCGTCGCGTGCTCGTTCGGGAAGTTGCCGTCCGCGACGTTCAGCACGAACACACGGTCCCACTCCTGCCCTTTCGCCGAATGCACCGTGGACAGCACCAGATAGTCCTCGTCGAGCAGCGGATCGCCCGCGTGGTCCCCGGCGGCCTGCGGCGGATCGAGCGTGAGCTCGGTGATGAACCGCTCGCGCGTCGCGTACTGCGCGGACAACCGCTCGAGCTGCTCGAGGTCGGCGGCGCGTACCTGCGCGGCATCGTACAGGCGCTCGAGCTGCGGCTCGTACCACGCGCGCACGCGCGCGAGCTGCCCGGCCCACTCGCGCGCGGCCGCGAGCGCGGTTACGAGCTCGACGAGCCCGCGCCACTCCCCGGCCGCCGCGGCCGGCATCCGATAGGCCGCCAGCACCGGCCACGAGTAACCGCTCGCCTCGAAGACCTTCAGGCACCGGTCCGCGGTCGCCGCACCGACGCCCGGCAAGAGCTTCAGTGCGCGGAAGCCGGCGAGCCGATGGCGCGGGTTCTCGGCCCAGCGGAGCAGCGCGAGCACGTCCTTCACGTGCGCCGCCTCGAGAAACTTGAGCCCACCGTACTTCACGTACGGGATGTTGCGCCGCACGAGCTCGAGCTCGAGTGCGTCGCTGTGATGCGAGCTTCGGATCAGCACCGCCTGCCGGCGGAGCGGCGTGCCCTCCTCGCGCGCGGCGAGCACCTGCTCGACGACGTAGAGCGCCTGCGCACGATCGTCCGCGACCGTCACGTAGCGCGGCTTGCGGCCGGCGCCGCGCTCCGAGCGCAACGCCTTGCGATATTGGCGGCTCGCTTCAGCCATCAGCGCGTTCGCAGCATCGAGTATCGGCTGCACCGAGCGATAGTTGCGCTCGAGCTTGACGACGTGCGCCGCGGGCGCGAACCGCTCGGGAAACGTCAAGATGTTCTCGACCGTCGCGCCCCGAAACGAGTAGATCGCCTGGGCGTCGTCGCCGACCGCGCAGAGCCCCGAGCCGTCCGGCTTCAACGCGTGCACGATCTCGGCCTGCAGCGCGTTCGTGTCCTGATATTCGTCGATCAGCACGTGATCGAAGCGCCCGCCGATGTCCTTTGCGAGCCGCGGCTCCTGCATCAGCAGATGCCAATAGAGCAGCAGATCGTCGTAGTCGAGGAGCTGCTGCTCGTGCTTCACCTCGACGTAACGGCGGAAGAGGCGCGTCAGCTCGTCCGTCCAGTCGAGACACCACGGGAAGCTCTCCTCGAGCGTCCGCTCGAGGCTCTTGCGCCCGTTCACGCGCTGCGAGTAGATCGCGAGGCACGTGTCCTTGCGCGGGAAGCGCTTCTCCGCCGTCGAGAAGCCGAGCTCGTGCCGGACGATGTCGAGCAGGTCGGCCGCGTCGCCGCGATCGAGCACCGAGAACGACGGCTCGAGGCCGACGTTCCACGCGTGCTCCCTGAGCAGCCGGTTGCCGATCGCGTGGAACGTGCCCGACCAGAGGCCCCGCGTCGCTTGCGCGCGGCCGTCGAGCGCGAGCGCCGCGTGCGCGATCCGCTCCGCGCGCCGCGTCATCTCCTCCGCGGCGCGGCGCGTGAACGTCAGGAGCAGGATCCGCTCGGCCGGCACGCCGCTGCCGAGCAGATGCGCGACGCGGTGCGCGAGCGTCGCGGTCTTGCCGGTGCCCGCGCCGGCGATGATCAGAAGCGGCCCGGCCGTGAAACCAAACGGGCCCGCGCCGCCGTACGTCGCGGCGCTCCGCTGCTCGGCATTCAGACTCTCGCCGAAGGCAACCTTCGGCCGCCGCGGCTCGCATTCGACGCTCATGGCGGTATGATGTCGGAAGACTGGATAAAGAACCAGTCCTGCGCGCCGACGGCGAAGACAACCTCTACTGCGGCGGGATCCGAAACTCCCGGACGTCGGGCGGCACGACCGCCCGCTCCTCGGGTTCAGGCAGCTGCGGCACCCAGTCGTACGGCAGCCGGTAGGCTCGATACACGCGGTTCGTGCCGCGGGCGTTCTCGCCGAAGTACGGGCTCACGTACTCCCAGACGATCTCGCCTTCGGTCGTCACCTCGAACAGCCTGCCGTCCGCGCCCTCGGTGATCAGCGTGTTGCCGTTCGGCAGCCGCTGCGCCGCGCTGACGTAGTGGCTGAAGAACCGATAGCTCTCCTGGCCGCCGACGGAGTACTCCCACACCTTTTCGAGCGTGACCGGATCGATCTCGAGCACGCGCGAGAAGTGCCGGCGGACTCCGTCGACGCCGTTCGGTGCGACCGGCGTCGTGAAGCCGTAGCCGCCCGTGCCGCCGTTGTCGAACACGAGCAGGTTGCCGGCGCCGGGCAGGCCTTCGGGTATCAGGTGCGCATGGTGCTGACCGATGATCTGGCCGATCGCGCGCGTCGCCTCGGTCTCGCGATAGTCGGGCCCGAGCCGCCAGACGACCTCGCCGCTTCGCGCGACGATCGCGATCAGGTTGGCGTTACGGGCGCTCACGATCACGTTGTCCGGATGGAAGCGCCCGTCGCCCGCGTCGTACCAGCGGTTCGGCCCGAGCCACGTCGCCGAGTTGATGTGCAACCAGTCGCTGCTGCCGCGCGCCTGGCTGAACGCCGCGTGCTCGCGGATCGCGGCCCGCGCCTCCGCGGAGAAGCCGAGCTCGTCGACGTGCTCGTTCGCGTGCCATTGCCAGACGATCTCGCCGTCGGGCGACACCTCGTAGAGCCAGTCATCCTCGAGCCGATGCTTGCTAACCGCTGGGTTATCGAGATTCTTGTGCGCGAGGATCAGCGTGCGGGCGGGACCGGTCGTCGGCGTGAACGCCGGCGAATAGTAGCCGGCCGGGAAATCCGCGCGCTGCCAGTCGTGATGCTGCCGCGCGGACCAGACGGCCGCGCCGTCGCGGGTCGTCACGCGTTCCGCGCGATCGAACTGCCAGACGAGCTCGTTTGCCCAGTCGTACTGTGCGACCGCGAGCGATTCCTGATGCGGCGGCCGTGTGCCGATCGCGCCGACGACGTGACCTTCCGGCAGCATGCGGACCGGCCCGCCGCCGAGGCCGGCGAACTGGTCCCAACGCCTGCGCTCCTCCCCGTTCATGTCGATCAGCACCGCGCCGGTCTCCGGCAACACGAAGACGGTGTAGCCGTTCCATGCTCTCGCGGGATCGTAGATCGTCGTGCCGGTCGGATAGACGCTCGGCGCCGCGAGGGCCGCCGCGGCGAGAAACGGCACGGCGAGCAGCGCGGCGATCGGCCCGCAAGTCGGTCGTGACATGGCTTTCCCCCCTGTCCCGGAACCAGGCTTTGTTCTCGTGCCCGGAACGATAGCACGGCCGCTCGTGGCCGCCGCGAGTTGCGCGGCCTATGATCTGCCGATGCCGAAGCAGGATCCGACCACTCTCTCCGCGACTGCGCTCGCGGCCGCGATCCGCGGCGGCGACCTGACGGCGCGCGCCGCGCTCGAGGCGCACCTCGAGCGGATCGAGCACCGCGAGCCCGACATTCGGGCATGGACGTTCGTCGACGCCGACGGCGCGCGGCAAATTGCGGACGCGCTCGACCGCGGCCCCGTCAGGGGTCCGCTGCACGGGCTGCCGTTCGGCGTGAAGGACATCATCGACGTCGCGGGGCTGCCGACCGAGTGCGGCTCGCCGATCTACCGCGGCCGGCGGGCGAGCGCCGACGCCGCGTGCGTCGCTGCCGCGCGCGCCGCGGGCGCGATCCCGCTCGGCAAGACCGTCACGACGGAGTTCGCGACGTTCGCGCCGCCGCCGACGGTGAACCCCTGGAACCGTGCGCACACGCCGGGCGGCTCGTCGAGCGGATCCGCCGCGGCGGTCGCGGACCGCATGGTGCCGCTCGCGCTAGGCACACAGACGCTCGGCTCGGTGATCCGGCCGGCGAGCTTTTGCGGCATCGTCGGCTACAAGCCGACGTTCGGACTGATCGACCGCGCGGGCATGAAGCTCGGCGCCGAGAGTCTCGACACGATCGGCGTGCTCGCGCGCACGGTCGAGGACGCAGCGCTCTTCGTCGGCGCGATCGGCGCGCGTCGTGAGCTCCTCGCGTTACCCGCGGTCGAGTCGGCGCTCCGAATCGGGATCTGCCGGACGCACGAGTGGCCGGAAGCGCAGCCGGAAGTGCACGCGGGGCTCGAGCAGGCCGAGCGCACGCTCGCCGCGGCGGGCGGGGCGATCGCACCGCTCGAGCTGCCGCCCGCGTTCGCGGCGCTGCGCGAGCCGAACCACGACGTCTTCGCCTACGAGCTCGCGCGCGGGCTCGCACCGGAGCGCCGCGAGCACGGTGCGCTGCTGACGCCGCGGCTGCGCGCGCTGCTCGACGAGGGCGCGGCGATTCGGGCGGAGCGCTACGAGCGCGCGCTCGCGGCGGCGCGCGAGTGCCGCGCCGCATTCGCCGACGCGCTCGGCGATCGCGACGTGCTGCTCACGCCGAGCACGCCGGGCGAGGCGCCCGCGGGGCTCGGCTCGACCGGGAGTCCCGTGATGAACCGACTCTGGACGCTGTTGCACGCGCCGTGCGTGAACGTGCCGGCCGGTCTCGGGCCGAACGGCTTGCCGGTCGGGCTGCAAGTCGTCGGCCGGCCCGGCGACGACGCGCGCGTGCTCGCGGCCGCCGCATGGATCGCCGCGCGCCTCGCCGCCTGAACGCCGCTACTCGTCGACGATCGGCGCGAAGCCGCCGTAGATCACCCGCTGCCCGTCGAACGGCATCGTCACGTCCTTCATCCGCGGATCGGCCATCGCCTTTTGCCAGCCCGCGTCGCGCACGTCCTTCGACGGCCACTCGATCCACGAGAAGGCCACGTTCTCGTCGCCGCTCGCCTTCACGGCGCCTTTGTAATCGGTGACCTTGCCGTCGGGCACGTCGTCGCCCCACGCGTCGACGACGCGCGCGGCGCCGCATTCGAGCAAGACCTTCGCGTGCCGCCTCACCATCTCGCGATACGCGTCCTTCTTCCCGGCCGGCACCGGGGCGAGAAAGCCGTCGACGTAGCCCGGCTTCGTCCCGCCGCCATCGTCGTTCAAGGCCGCAAAGCCGCCGAAGATCATTCGTCGGGCGTCGAACGGCATGGTCTTGGCCGCCTCCCGCATCGCGGGATCGGTCATGATCCGTTCGTTGGCCTTGTCGCGCGTCGCCTTGTCGGGATACTCGAGCCACGAGAAGACGACGACCTCGTCCGGATCGGCTTTCACCGCGCCTTTGAAATCGGTCACCTTGCCGTCGGGCACGTCGTCGCCCCACGCCTCGACCATCCGCGTGGCGCCGAACTGCTTGAACAGCGGCACGGCATCAGCCGCATGCCGGCGATAGGCCTCCTTGTTCTTGGCAGGCACCGCGGCAACGAATCCCTCGATATAGCCCATGACGGTCTCCTCATCGGTAGGTAGCTAGTGGACTGCCCTTCGTTGGTCGATCGGGCACGGCGGATTTCGACGATTCCAGGAACGGTAAATCTGCCCGTTCTTGCCGAACGGACGGGTTCGGGAAGCCGCAGCCGGGGACGCCCGTCCGCGAGGGGCAGCTACCTCTATACTTCGGGCTTCCATTCCGCACGGGAGAGCGCCGATGCCCGACTTTCTGCACTCGAAGCTGGTCGTCACGGGCGCGAGCGGCCATCTAGGCCGGCGCGTCGTCGAGCTGCTCGCGGCGAAGGGCGCGAACAACCTGATCGCCGCGACGCGCACGCCGGACAAGCTTGCGGATCTATCCGGAATCGAGGTGCGGAAAGCGGACTTCGGCGATCCGGCGTCGCTCGACGCGGCGTTCGCGGGCGCCGACCGCGTGCTCGTGATCTCGACGGACCGGATCGACGTGCCGGGCCTTCGAATCGAGCAGCACAAGGCAGCCGTCGCGGCCGCGAAGCGCGCCGGCGTGAAGCGAATCCTGTACACGTCGATGCTGAATCCCGACCGCTCGTTCATTCCGTTCGCGCCGGATCATCTCGAGACGGAGCGCGCGATCGAGCAGAGCGGGCTCGAGTTCACGATCCTCCGCGTGAGCTGGTATGCCGAGGGGCTGCTCGGGACGCTGGCGGCGCCGCTCGCCACCGGCAAGTGGTATTCCGCGGCCGGCAACGGCCGAATCTCGTACGTCGCGCGCGAGGACGTCGCGCGCGCGGCGGCGGCCGCGCTCGCTTCGTCGGGCGGCGCGAACGAGCGCCTGAACATCACGGGCCCGGAGCTCCTGACGGTGCCGGAGATCGCGCGGATCGCCTCGGAGATCACCGGCAAACCCATCGAGGTGGTGCCGGTGTCGGACGAGGAGCTCGAGAAAGGGCTCGCGGCCGCGGGGTTGCCGCCGTTCGTGATTCCGATCGTCGTCGGCACGGATCGCAACGTTCGCGCCGGCAACTTCGACGTCGAGAGCGACGCGGTGGAACGGTTGACGGGCAAGCGGCCGCAGTCCGTGCGCGAGTTTCTCGCTGCGAACCGCGCGGCGCTGCCGGCTTGACGGTGTCCGCGGCTTCGTAAGTCACGCGCAGGTTACGCGCTCGTTCGCGGGCGGTCGGCCTCCGTCGTCGCAGGCGCGCCGGCAAGGCCGATCGATAACGGCGAGGTCACATGCTCTGCCGGCGTGTGCGGATAACCAAAGACCATTTCCGGGGCGCGGGCAACCGCCGCTAGATTGCGCGAATCGGCGGCGGGCGACCGGTTGCGACTCGAGGGCACCTCGCAGTGCATCACGTCCCTCCCCCCCCGGGAATCGATCGCGCCGAGGTGTTCCGGCTCGCCGCGAGCGGAAGCGACCGGTCGCTTGTCGCCACCACCGTCCGCGTGAGACCGCGTTACGCGAGCGTCCACTATGCGCGGCGGCGCACGACTCCGGCGCTTTGCGTGCCGGCGGTTGAGCATGTCCCCGCCGACGTGATCTCATGCAGCGGTGTCCCGTCACGGCATCGTCTTGCACGCACGCCTCGTCGCGCTTCTCGGCGCGGGCGCCCTATCCTGCGCGGGCTGCGATCCGAGCTCCGACCGCGCCGGCTCGGGCTCGAGGCCGACGCCGACGAGACCGGACGCATCGCCTGCTGCCGTCGAGCGCGTGCCCGACGATTGGGAGACTTTCGACGACGGCGCGTCCGGCGTTTCATTTCGCTATCCGCGCGAGCTCGAGACGTCGTACATCCGATTGGTGGACTGGCCGCCGTCGGTCGCCGTCGACGCCGGCCCGATCGAATGCGTGGCCGCCGGCGACGAGACGGCGCGAGCGGGGCGTACGGACCCGGTGACCGTGAACGGCGAGACCTACTGCGTCACCCGCGTGACCGAGGGCGCGGCCGGCAGCATCTATACGCTGTACGCGTACGCGATCCCGGTCGGAGACGACGTCGTCTTTCTGAGGTTCAGCTCGCGCGCGCCGCAGTGCGGCAACTACGACGAGCCGAGCAGAACCGAGTGCGAACGCGAGCGCGTGGCGTTCTCGATGGACGAAGTGGTCGGCCGCATCGCCGCTACCCTACGGATCGCAGAGTGACCAACGGTAGAATTGTCCCAGCGGGATTCGGGGGGATTCGATGCGTTACGGTCATTCGCTCGCCGCGGCGTTCGCGGCCGCGTGGCTCGGCGCGTGTGCGCCGGACTCGTCCGACCAACCGACGCCTCCTCGTCCCGCCGCGGTCGACGAGGCACGGCTGCTCGCCGCCGACTCCGAGCCCGGCCAGTGGATGTCGTACGGCCGCACGTACGACGAGCAGCGCTACAGCCCGCTGACGGAGATAAGCACCGGGAACGTCGGCGGTCTCGGCCTCGCGTGGTACGCGGACATCCCGCTCAATCGGGGCCAGGAGGCCACGCCGATCGTCGTCGACGGCGTCATGTACGTGAGCTCCTCGTGGAGCAACGTCTTCGCGTTCGACGCGGCGACCGGCGAGCAGCTGTGGCGCTACGATCCACAAGTGCCGCGCGAGTGGGCCGTGAACGTCTGCTGCGGCGTCGTCAATCGCGGCGTCGCCGCGTGGAACGGCAAGATCTTCGTCGGCACGCTCGACGGCCGGCTCGTCGCGCTCGATGCCGCAACCGGTGACGTCGTCTGGGAGGTCTACACGATCGACCGCGCGGAACGTTACTCGATCACCGGCGCGGTGCGCGTCGTCAAAGGCCGCGTGCTGGTCGGCAACTCGGGCGGCGAGTTCGGCGTGCGCGGCTACGTCTCCGCGTACGACGCGGAGACCGGCGAGCTCGCGTGGCGCTTCTACACGGTGCCCGGCAACCCGGCGGACGGCTTCGAGAACGAAGCGATGGAGATGGCCGCGCGCACGTGGAACGGCGAGTGGTGGAAGCTCGGCGGCGGCGGCACCGTCTGGGATGCGATCGTCTACGACCCGGTCACGGATCTCGTCTTCGTCGGCGTCGGCAACGGCAGCCCGTGGAACCGGTCGCTGCGCAGCCCCGGCGGCGGCGACAATCTGTTCCTCGCGTCGATCGTCGCGCTCGATCCGGACGACGGCTCGTACGTCTGGCACTACCAGACGGCGCCAGGCGAGACCTGGGACTTCACCGCGACGCAGCCGATCGTCGTCGCGGACCTCGACTACCCGCAAGGCCGCCGACGCGTCGTGATGCAGGCGCCGAAGAACGGCTTCTTCTACGTGCTCGACGCCGCGACCGGCAAACTGATCTCGGCCGACCCGTTCGTGCCGGTGACCTGGGCGACGCACGTCGATCTCGAGACGGGCCGCCCGGTCGAGAACGCGGCGTCCCGCTACGACGACACGGGCGAGCCCGCGATCGTGACGCCGACCGGCCGCGGCGCCCACAACTGGCAGCCGATGTCGTTCAGCCCGAGGACCGGCCTCGTTTACTTCGGCAGCCGCCACAGCGCGCAGCTCTATGCGAGCGACCCGAGCTTCACGCCGACGCCGGTCGGCACGAACACCGGCGTGATCCGCGCGTCGACGGCGGCCGACGAGGCGGCCGTCGCCGCGTTCGAGGCGGAGCTCTTCGCCGATCGCGGCGCCCTGCTCGGTTGGGATCCGGTCGCGCGCGCGCCCCGCTGGCGCTTCGTCGATCCGCGCGAGACCGGCAACGGCGGCACGCTCGCGACGGCCGGCGACCTCGTGTTCGCCGGCGGCGGCGAAGGCGAATTCTTCGCGTATCACGCGGCGACCGGCGAGCGGCTCTGGGGCTTCGATGCGCAGACGGGCGTCGCGGCCGGTCCGATCAGCTACTCGGTCGACGGCGAGCAGTACATCGCGGTTACCGCGGGCCGCGGCCTGCAACCCTATTACCAGCCGAACTACTCCCGCGTGCTCGCGTTCAAGCTCGGCGGCACGGCCGAGCTGCCGCCGAAGCTCGAGTACGTCGCGCCGGTGCTCGATCCGCCGCCGAGCACGGCGGCGCCCGAGGTCATCGCGCGCGGCGCCGCGCTCTACGGGCAGAACTGCGTGCAGTGCCACGGCAACCGCATCGGCACGTTCCCGGACCTGCGCTACTCGCCGGCGCTGCACGACCAGGCGCTGTTCGACGCGATCGTGCTCGACGGCGCGCGGACCGCGAACGGCATGGCGTCGTTCGCGGCGGCGCTGACGCGAGAGGACTCCGCGGCCGTGCGCGAGTATGTGATCACGCTCGCGCTCGCAGCGAAGGTCGAGGAGGAGGCGCGCTCCGCCGCGGCGCAGGCGCCGGATGCGGCGGAGCCGCACGCCGAGTGACGACCGCGCTCGGCGAAACCAGCGGCTCCTCCACGACGCCCGAGGCGGCGAGCCAGCGCGCGATCGACGCGCCGCGGGAGGCAATGCACAGGAGCTAACGACTCGGGAGCGGACCGGTGATCGGAACCGTCCGGCGAAGCTCCTCGAAGAAGTTGGCGACGATCGTCACCCGATCGTGCGGCGGCTGCGCGCCGTCTGCAACGAGCGCGACGACGCTCGAGTCCGCGGCGACGTCGAAGTTCGCGAGCACGCCGGTGTCGGCAAGGCGGAGCGACGACCACGCGAGCGGCTGCTCCGGCGTGAAGGTACCGCCGTCGACGCGATAGCGCAGCGACATCAACCGCTGGTCCACGGTCCGGTAGAAGAGCCGCGGCTCGGTGCGCGACCACGCCGAGATGCACCCGCCTCCCGCCGATACCTGCACGCGCTCGTCGCCGTTCGGGAACGGGCGCACGTACACCTCCCATGCGCCCGATTCGTTCGAGCAGTACGAGAGCCACCGGCCGTCCGGCGAGAACGCCGGATACGTCTCGAAAGCGCGAGTCGCGAGCAGCGCCTCGGGCGTGCCCGCGCGGATGCCGTCCGGGCCGCTCTCGATCGGCAGAGTCCAGAGGTCGAAGCTCGTCTCGGCGCTCCACGCGTAATAGGCCACGCGTTTGCCGTCCGGCGCGAGCGACCAACCCGCGGCCGCGCCGGACAGCAGCCGTTGCGGAACGCCGCCGCCGTCGGCGCGCTGTGCGAGCAACGCCGCCCCGTCGGCCGAGTAGATCAAGTACCGCGAGTCGCCCGACCAGAGCGCCGAGCTCTGATCGCCGCTGCCGGTGACGCGCGTCCTCGCACCGGTCGCGAGATCCATCGTCCAGAGATCGAAATCGCCGCCTTCGAGGAGGCCGTAGACGAGCCGCGTCCCGTCGGGCGACACGCGCGGCCACTGATAGCGCCCCGGCTCATCGAGCAACGGCCGCGAGGCGTCACCGCCGTCCAACCAGCGAATGGTCGACAAGCCGCTCCCGACGCTCCGTAGGTAGACGAGCGTTCCGTCGTCCGCCGCGGCGAGCTGCGCGAAGCCGAACACCGGCTCGTGCGCGACGTCGGTGAGCACCGGCACCGGCGCGCCCCGGATCTCGAGCCGCTCGGCATCGAACGGCACGGCGAACACCGTCCCGCGGTCCACGTACACGAGGTGGCCGCTCGCGAGATACCGGCCGTACGTGGCGGCCCGCACCAACGTGCGCCGCTCGCCGTCCGCGAGCCGCACGGCCTCGATAGCCGAGTCCTCGCCCCGCCCCACCGTGACGAGCACGGCGTGGTCGCCCGGCAGCAGTTGCGGCCACCGCGGCACCCCGAGCGCTGCAGCGAAGCCGGACACGGGCTCCGCAGCGCCGTCGACGGCCGAGACGCGCCAAAGCGCACCGGTCCGGTCGAGCGTCGCAAGAATCGTGTCGTCGTCGCCCCACGTCGCGCCGAGGAAATCCGGCGCCGTGCGCAGCGCGATCGGCGACGCGCCGCCGGCTGCGAGCGTCTTCTTCAGCCGGCCGTCCGCCCAGAACCCGACCCACCGGCCGTCCGGTGAGAAGAACGGACCGTAGGCGCCGACCGTCCCCTCGAGCTCGATCGCGTCCAGCGCATCCAAGCGGCGCACGTAGAGCCGCGTGCGGCCGTCGTCGCCGAGCAGCGCGAACGCGAGCAGGCTGCCGTCGCGCGAGAGCGCGAGATTGCTGCCGACCTGCGCCGGCAGGACGCCGGGTGCGCCGAGCGCGGCCTCGAGCCGCAGCAGCCGAGGCGCCGAGCTCGGCGAGTCCTGCCGGGCCGCGGAGAACGAGTACGACAACGCAATCGCGACCACGAGCCCGATCGCGATTGCGACCCACGCGCCGTCGCGCGACCGACGCGCGCCGCCAGCGTGCAGCGCGGGCGGCGCTTCGCTGCCGGGCCGCGGGACGTGCCCCGTCGCGACGTCTCTCGACACGAACCGCGGCACGTAAGTCCCTTTCGGCACCTCGATGACGACCGGATCGGCCGTCCCTTCGCTCGCGTAGTAGCGATCGAGCCGGCCTCGAAGGCGAGAGGTTTCCACGCGAACGATCGGATCGAGCCTAGGGTCGAACGCTTCGCCTCGACCGAGCGCCTCCGCGCCGAGCGTGTATTCCTTCAGCTCGCGTGCGCGGCCGTCGAGCGCCGCCTCGACGACGAACCGCAGCAGGCTGCGCGCGCGGTTCGCGCCGCGAAAAGCGCTGCTCGCGAGCACCTTGTCGAGCTCGCCACGAATGGCGTCTTCGGACGGAGCCGCGTGATCCATCGCTCGGGCGTTGCGCGGCCGCGTGCAAGTCGTTGAAGCGCCGAGGTACGTACGGCCGCGTCTCGGTATCGTACTTCCGCGCGCGTCGCCCTGGCCAGCACTCTCGCCGCGACTCTTGCGGCAGCAGAGGCGACGCGATCATGGCAACCACGTTCGACGAAGTGCGCTCACCGTCCGCACGGCGCGGCAACCGGTATTACCTCGGCATGGCCCTCGTCTGCTCGGCGCTCGTGCTGGCCGGCTTCACGGAACGCTACTACGCGCGGCTCACGGGCGTCGACGCGGCGACGCCGCTCGTCCACGTGCACGCCGCAACCTTCGCCGCTTGGTTCGTGCTGTTGCTGGCGCAGACGTCTCTGATCGCGGCGGACCGGCGCGATCTCCATCGGCGGCTCGGGTATGCCGCCGCCGCGCTCGTGCCGCTCGTGGTCGTCGTCGGCCTCGCAACGTCGATCGAGACCGCGCGCGCCGGCTGGAACCCCGCCGGCGCGCCGGACGGCGTGGTCGGATTCCTGACACTCGGAATCGTCGACACGTCGCTGTTCGGCGCGTTCGCGAGCGCGGCGCTCTGGCTCAGGCGACGCCCGGAGCAGCACAAGCGGCTGATGGTCCTCGCGACCGTGAGCTTGCTATGGGCGGCGATCAGCCGCCTGCCGTTCGCCGTCGGCATCGCCACGCCGGGCAGCCAACCGCCCGCCTCGGCCTTCGTCGCCTGCTTCGCGTTGCTCGCGGCGCTCGCGCTCTCGGGACCCTGCTACGACTTCTTCTCCGGGCGGCGGGTGTATCGTTTCGAGATCGCGGCCGGCGTGCTGATCGTCGCCGGCCGCCCGCTCGCTCGGGTCCTCGGACGGAGCGACGCATGGCAGGCGTTCGCGGGCTGGCTGCTGCGCTGAGCGGACGCCGACGCGTCACGAAATTTCACATTCGATCGAGGCAACATCACGGCCGCTGCTCCATTTTGTCGGCACCCGAACGTGATGGAGCGCGTCATGAGGAAATCGGCACGATCCGCGCGGATAGCGTTGCTCGGTCTCTTGGCCCTGCCGGTCGGCGCCGTTGCGAAGGACCGGTACTTCGACTCCGACGGCGTGACGATCCGGTATGTGGAGCACGGCATCGGAGAGCCCGTGGTCCTTGTCCACGGCGGCGGCGCCGCGCTCGAGATGTGCTGCCGCTCGGGATGCGGGAGCTGAAGCGCGTGCGGCCGGAGGTCGAGCTGGTCATCGTCGAAGGCGCGACGCACGGCTTCGGCCCGGCGGACACGAGGGCCGTGACCAGAACGCCCGAGCTCATGACGGCGCTGCGCCGGTTGCTCGCCCGGCGGGCGCAGCTCGACGTCGAAGCAACGGTCTTCGAACCGTCGCGGGACGATCCACGAATCGCAGCGGTGATCGAAGCGATGGTACGTGCCAGCGCTCGCATCGATGTCGGCGATTCTTCGGTCTTCGCGGCCCATCTAGCGGATGACTTGATCGTCAACGCCCCGATCGACCGGGTCGTCGGCCGGGACGACGTGCTCGCAGGTCTCGGCGCCGGCGAGATCGCGTACGGGCCGGAACGCAACGTGACGAAGGTCGAGTTCGCCGGCGTGCGAGACGGGCTGGTCGTCGTGATGGGCGAGCAGATCGTCCATCCGACGGAGAATGCGCCGAACGCGGGCAAAATCGTTCGCCGTCGGTTCACCGACGTCTGGAAGCGCGTCGACGGCGTGTGGAAGCTCGGCGTACGCCAGGCGACGGTCGTCAGCGTCGAGTGAACGCGTCGTCGGTAACCGGCTTCAGCGACTCGCCGATCCCGCCGGAGGCCCGATAAGAAGCGAGCGCCCGCACATAGTGCACATATGCCTCCAGCGATCCGCCGTTGAAGGGAGCTCACGGTCGTGCGGGCTTGTAGCTGCCCGGCGCCGCCTGCAGCGTCAGCCGGACCAGGTCGGTCTGCCGCGATACGCAGGTTTTCGCGAAGATGCGGCTCAAGTGAGTCCGCACGGTGGTTCGCGCGATGCCGGGATCGTCGGCCGTCTCGAACAGCGTGCGGCCGGCGACGAGGCTCGCGAGCACGCGGCGCTCCGCTTCGGTCAGCCCGTGCGCCGCCGCCAACGCATCGGCCCCGCCGCGGCAGTCGGTTGCAGTGTCGATGAAGATGGCGGCGGCCGCACCCGAGCGCGTTCCAGGGAGTCGCCGGCCACCCATCACCGGCAGCACGTGAGCGAACACGGGCGGAGTCTCGGGGCCCGTGAGGCGGATCGTCGTTCCGGTGCTGCCGATGGACGCTGCATCGCGCCCGGCGAGCGACAACGCCCTGCTGAGCTCGCCATCAGCGGCGTGCGAAGCGGCGCGCAAAACACCCTCCGCGATCTCGAGCGGCGCGCCCGCTTTCAGCATCGCCTCGCCCGCGCGGTTGGCGTGCAGGACGACGCCGCGATCGTCCGCCAGCACTACGCCCTGGCTGAGCCCGTCGAGCGCCCCGGCCATCCAGTCGCGCTCGACCGTGCGCGCATCCAGAAGGTTCGAGATCGTCACCGCCCGCCGGATGTGGGGCAGCAGCAGCAGACCGAGCTCGATCGCACCTCCTCGGTCATCACGCCTTGCGCCTCGGCCCGGAACACCGCGAGGGCGGACCGTGCTCGGCCTCGACGTCACGATGGCGGACGGCACGATCCGTCCATTGAACGCCGAAGGCCGCAGCAGCAAGCCGCGACCGGTTGCGGCAGTCGCGGACGGCATCGCGGGGAAGTGGGTGCCCAACATCGACGATTTCACCGGCTTCCTGACGCGCTTGCGGAGCGAGACTCCGCCGCTGACCGAAGCCGGTCGCGCGGCTCGGGCGGCCGCCCAGGGACCGGTGGCCTGGACCACCGATTGCACGCCCGTTCCGGCACCGCCTCTGACGATCCTGCCCTTCCTGCGTACGATCGAGCTCGCGGACGACCGAGTGCTCGTGGGCTTCGACGCCGAGGGCGTCGACACTCTGCGCACGGTGCACCTCGGGATGACCGCGCATCCGGATGAAATCGAGCCCACGGTGCAGGGTCATTCGATCGGCTGGTGGGAGGGCGAGACCCTCGTGATCGACACCGTCGCGTTCGCGCCGCATCACTTCGGCATCCTGCCGGGCGTGCCGTCGAGCCACGGCAAGCACATGCTCGAGCGGCTGGCCTTGACCGAGGACCGACGTCAGCTCCGCTATGAGCTCGAGGTGGCTGATCCGGTGTATCTCGCGGAGCCCTTCGTCGTGAGCGCGCTCTGGGATCATCGCCCGGATGTCGAGCCGTCGGAGGTCGCTTGCGACGTGGAGACGGCACGGCGGTTCCTGCAAGAGTAGACGGCCGTGCCGGTGCGGAAGGAGGAACCATGATCCGGCTGGTGCTACCCTGACCTGTGCGGCGCTGCCGCTGTGCGCGGCGATCTCACACGCGCACCACAGCCCCGCCGCCTTCGACATGAGCCGGAGGATCGTCGTCGACGGGACGGTCGCGAGGCTCGAGTGGAAGAACCCGCACTCCTACCTGGTCCTCGAGACGACCGGCGAGGACGGGCGCCCGCAGCTGAGGGAGGTCGAGCTCGCCGGCATCGCTACGGTCCAGACCACGGGCCTGCAGCGGGAGCATCTCGCGCCGGGCACGCATGTCGTCGTCACCGGTTCCCCGCACCGCCGCGATCCGGCCGGCAAGATGATCGGCAGCAGCGTCACGCTCGACGACGGCTCCGTCTATGCGATGAACCCCGGCGCCGCCGCAGAAGTGACCCTCGAGCCGGCACAAAGCCTCGCCGGGCTTTGGGCGCCGCGATCGAGCGATTTCATCCGGCTCGCGACGACGGTCCCGACCTGGCCGCTGACGGCGGCCGCCCGCGCGGCGCAAGCGGACCCGCGAGCCGTCGCGCGGGCTACGGCCAGCTGCGAGTGGAGCGGCGGGCCGACGTACATGGTGTTGCAAGTGCTGCGCGCGATCGAGATCGGCGAGCGCGAGGTCACGATCACGATCGACTCCTTGGGCGTTCGACAGGTGCGCACGGTGCACCTGAATGAGGCGCGGCATCCGGACGACGTCGAGCCGTCGTTGCTCGGCTATTCGCTCGGTCACTGGGAAGGCGATGCGCTCGTCATCGATACGCGAGGATTCGCGCCGGATCCGGCCGGCATCGGCTTCGGCGTCCCTTCCGGCGCCGGGAAGCGCATGGTCGAGCGCCTCGCGCTTGCGGCGGACCGCCGCCATATCGAGTACAGCTTCACGCTCGAGGATCCGGAGTATCTGGCGGAGCCCGTGTCCTTCTCGAGCGTGTGGGAGCACCGTCCCGAGCTTTCGATCTCGAGCGAAGCAGAGCCGTGCGATCCGGAGATCGCGGCGCGGTTCCTCGAGGACCTGAGCGTTTCGCGATGACTCCGCCAGCGGATCTTTCGCCGCCGCCGGCGGAATCAGGGGACGGACGAGTCGGGAAGAAGCCGTTCCGGAGCTTTTCGAGCGACGAAGCTCTGCCGAGGAGCATGCGATGCCGCGCAGACGAGCAATCTTGAAAGGCATCCTGCTCGCGAGCGTCGGGGCGCATATCGGAAAGACAGGGGCGCAAGACGGCGAGCGATCCGCCGCGGAACGTTACGCACGCCTGCAACGGGCGCTTCTCGCCGGCTCCGGGTTGCAGTGCTCGGAACGCGACGTGTTGCTGCCGTCGTCGAGCCTCCGCGCACACGTCGTCGAGGCGGGCAGCGGACCGCCGTTGTTGCTCGTCCACGGCGGCAACGGCGTCGGTGCGCAGTGGTTGCCGTTGATGACGCGCTTGGCCGGCCGACGTCTGATCGTGCCCGATCGTCCGGGCTGCGGTCTGACCGATCCGTTCCTGTACGACGGCGTCGACCTCCGAGCGCACGGCGCGCTGTTCGTCGAAGAGGTACTCGATGCGCTCGACGTCGAACGGGCGTCGATCGTCGGCAACTCGATGGGCGGCTATTTCGCGCTGTGCTTCGCGCTCGCCCATCCGCATCGGGTCGAGAAGCTCGTGCTCGCCGGCGGTCCGGCGGCGAGCGCGGGGTTCGAGCCGCTGCCTGCAGAAGCGATCGAGGCGATCGTTCGAGGATCCAGGCAGCCGGGCCGAGCCGGCCTCGCCCGCTTGGTGGCCGATCCGAACCGCGTTCCCGGCGATCTGGTCGAGCTGCTCGATGCGGCGCTAGCGCTACCCGGCAGCGAGGAAAGCTGGCGCTCGATCTGGCGAAGCCTGCGTCCCGACCGCACGACGCTCGCGCTGCACCCGGAGCTCGAACGGCTGCCGACGCCGACGCTGCTGATCTGGGGAGAGGAGGACCGCGTCGACCCGCCGCAACCGGTCGCGACCGCGATCGCCGACCGGCTGCCGAACGCCCGTCTCGTGCGACTCGCGGACGCCGGGCACCTGCCATGGCTCGACAAGCCGGACGAGTGCGCAACGCTCGTCGAGGACTTTCTCGCGAAGGTCTGAGTGGCGTGCGCTCCGCGTCGCGCAGCTCGATTCGGCAAAGAT
>CAYWGQ010000011.1:0-17408 GCA_964457725.1 uncultured Gammaproteobacteria bacterium | reverse complement strand
GATTCGGCAAAGATGCTGTGAGCCCGCTCGGGTGCTCACGCGGATTCGGCATCATTCGTGGTACTCTCCGAACAGGCAGTGGAGCAGCTCATGACCGAGCGTCGCGGTGCGCCGGTCGTCCACGTCCCTTGGCTTGAGCGTCACGATGCGGCAGATGTATTCGTCGCCGCGTTTCACGAGCACGGAGAAGCCGAGCTCGCGGCCACGGATCGGGGGCCGACCATCGCGCGGTTTCCGAGCCGCCCTCTCGCGGTACGCACTTCGGCTTCCGACTCGGCCCACGTTAACTCGACTCGGAGCCGTGTTACGTCGAGCGTCGGTCTGACCGGCTGCGCGTCGGCGGCGCCCGCGAGCAGAGCGAGAAGTGCGATCCCCGTACCTACCGGTCGAACGAGGCCCCGGTGACTGACGACACCTCGCGCGACCCGCACGCTGCCGTGGAGCATTCGGCGGAGTTCCGCTTCTACGCGGAGCTGAACGACTTCTTGCCGGCGGCGCAGCGCGGGCACGCGTTCACGCACACGTTCACCGGCACCCCGTCCGTGAAGGACACGATCGAAGCCCTCGGCGTCCCGCACACGGAGGTCGATATGATCCTCGTGAACGGGCGCTCCGTCGGATTCGGACACCGGCTCGAAGGCGGCGAGCGCGTGGCGGTCTATCCGATGTTCGAGCGCCTCGACATCTCGCCGGCAACGCGCTTGCGGCCGAAGCCTTTGCGCGTGCCGCGCTTCGTGCTCGACGTGCACTTGGGCACGCTCGCGCGTTATCTTCGACTCGTGGGCTTCGACGCCGTGTGGCGCAACGACCTGAGCGACGAGCAGATCATCGAGTCGAGCGTGCGCGAGCGCCGCGTCATCCTCACTCGCGACCGCGGCATTCTCCGGCACAAGCGCGTGACGCACGGCTACTGGCTGCGCTCGACCGACCCGCTCGAGCAGCTCGACGAGGTCGTCCGTGGATTGCAGCTCGGTGACCGCCTCGAGCCTTTCACGCGCTGCCTGGAATGCAACGGCATGATCGCGCCGATCGCGGCCGAGGATGCCGCACCGTTGGTGCCCCGACGAGTCAGAGCGGCCACCGACGACTTTCGGCGCTGCCGTGAGTGCGGTCGCGTGTATTGGGCGGGCTCGCATCGGCCGCGTCTCGAGGCGATCGTCGCTCGGGCGCGCGCAGCCGCCGGCGAACGGCTGCGCGATGCCCGCCGCCCGACGACCGTCGAACCTGACTCGAGCGCCTCACCAAACGCCTAGTTCCTCTTCCCCGGCTTCACCGGCGGCAGCAGCTTCGCGATCTCGCGGCCGATCGACTCGCCGGCGCGATAGCCCTCGGTCACCGCGTTGACGAAGTGGATGCCGCAGTAAATCCGGGACAGGCCGTTCTCCACGGCCGCGTGTGTGAAGCTCTTGTAGCGCCGTGTTACGCCGGGCAAGCTCGCACTGGTGGTTGCGAAGGCCGTGCGATCGCCGAAGTAGCTGATCGCCACCTCGGCGGCTGCGGCACCGAGTATCGTGTGCGTCGACGGGTGATCGGGCACCGGCGGGCTCTCGCAGAGGGAGCTCCAGTCCGGGTCCGGGTGCGTGAACGGATTGCCGTCGCTCCCGGCGGCGCGAATCGCGGTGATCGGCCGCCAAAAGGCGTACTGGTACTTCGCGTCGAACCCGGCGATGTAGCCGTCGGCCAGAGCGAAGTTCACGAGCGTCAAGATCCGTGCCGCGTCCCACGGCTCGACGTCCTTCAGGTCGATCACGACGTTCGCGATTCGGTTCCAGCCGCTCGGCGAGAGCTCGTACCAGAACTGCGCGATCTCGCTCTGCTCGGCCGTCCTGAGCGTGCTGTCGACGCGGCCGATCGCCTTCGTGTAGTTGAAGTCCGCGGCGTACGGCAGCGAGCGGAGCTGCAGCGGCGGACGTGTGCGATGCTTCGCGAGCTTGATCCCGAACGGCGTGACGTCGCCCCAGGCGGGCCCGGCCGCGAAGCCGATCGTGTCGAACGACGGCGTGAACTGGTAGTCGCCGACGTCGTTCCCCGGAACATAGACTGGCTCCGCACTGAACGGAGGACCGGCGCGGTCGTGGCCGTCGTCGGCGCGCTTCGCGAGGTTCGCCGCCGCGCAGGCCGCGCCGATCATGCGTCCGACGTCCTTCGCCCTGCCGTTCGGGATCGCCTGCAGCGCGGCCTGGTAGTGCGCCTCGAGCGCCTTGCTGCACGGCTTCTTGCACGTCGGGCGGCGCAAACGGCGGGTTCGCCTGGACGTTCGCTTCCCAGAGCGGCACGAGCGTTCGCCCGGACGGCGCCCACGTCATTTATTCGGTTGCGGAGCCGTCGGGGTGGAACACGTACAAAGTTCCAACGCTCGGCGGTGACCCGCAGCTCTTCTTGCAAAACGCATCCGGCTTGACGTGGCTCTCGGATGGACGCCTCCTCTTCTCGGCGCAACGCGGCAGCATCCACATGGGGATCGTCGCGGCGGCGCCGGCCAGAACCGACGAGCACGACGTGTACTGGCCGGCGCATCAACGCGGGATGGCGCACTTCTCTTACCCGTCGCCGGATGGCCGTTGGGCTTTGGTCATCGAGATGGATCACCATCCGAACTGGCTGCCGTGCCGGCTTGTGCCGGTCGACGGCAGCTCGCCGGGGCGCGAAGTGGGCCCCGCCGAGCCGTGCACCGCGGCAGGATGGTCTCCCGACGGAGCGTGGATGTACTTCACCGCAGGGATCGACGGGCAGGGGCAGCTATGGCGGCAACGCTTTCCCAACGGCAAGCCGGAGCAGCTCACGTTCGGGCCGGCCGAGGCGCAAGGAGTCGCGGTCGATCCGGACGGACGCTCGCTGATCACGTCGCTCGGTCTCAGGCGCAGCGAGCTCTGGCTGCGCGACGCGGCTGGCGAACGGCCGCTATCGGCCCAGGGTAGCGTGGCGTGGTGGCTGAGCCTGGCGGGCTCGCTCGGCTGGGCGTCGGCGCCGTCGTTCTCGCGCGACGGCCGCTACCTCTACTATCCGTACCGCCGTGAGCCTTCGGCCCCTGGGTTCACGCTGTGGCGAACGGAGCTCGCGACCGGGCGCAGCGAAGCCGTCACCGAGCTGCCGGTGAGCGAGTACGACGTGTCCGCGGACGGCGCGGAGGTCGTGTTCTCGACCGAACGCACCGACGGCACCGTCGAGATCTGGCGCGCACGCACGGACAAGACCTCCGCACCGCGTCGCATCGTCGCCGGCGACGTCGCGACACCGCAGTTCGGCGTAGACGGCCGCGTACTCTTCCGCGAGAGCGAGGGCACATTGAACCGGCTTCGCTGGATCGGCGCGGATGGATCCACGGGGCACGCGGTCCCGTTCCCGATCGCAACGCTGCAAACCGTCTCGCCGGATGGGCGCTCGGCCGTGGCAATACTTCAGGGCGGAGGATCGTTTCTGTTTTCGGTCGACGGCGGCGGCACTCCGGTCGAATTGTGCGGCGGCTGCTATGCGCAATGGGCACCAGACGGGCGATGGCTCTACGTCACGCCGCCCGGAGAGAAAGAGACGCTCGCGCTACCCGTGGAGCCCGGCGCGAGCGCGCCGCAGATACCGTCCGGCGGAATCCGTTCCGCACACGACCACACGCTGATCCCGGGCGCCGTCGTCCTCGACATGGAGTTCGTGAGTCCAGGACTCGATCCGTCCACGTACGCATACGTGAAGACGTCGATGCAGCGAAACCTGTACCGCGTCGTGCTCGATTGAGGGATCTGGAGCGCGGCACTGCGCGCACGCCCTGTGTCGTGCCGGAGCGGCGAACAGGCGCGGCAACGTGTGCCGGCCGGCCGACACGCACTAGACTATCGGCCATGAATCGACGGCGTTTCTGGTTGCTGGCGGTCCTGAGCCTAGCGATCCCCGGGATCTCGAATGCCCAACGCGAGTTTCGCGAATACCTGCCTTTCGAGGGCCCCGACGCCGCAGCCGCTCTGCCGGCCGACTACGGCGTTCCCGGCGAGCTCGTCGTCGGCAGGCTGATGTATCCCGGGGGCGGCCGAGGCTGGCTATACGGCGGAACGAGCTGGACCGTCGATTACCCGAAAGGCGACCGCACGCTCGCGGCGCTCTTGCGGCGCTTCACCCAGATCGACGTCCGCTCCGTCGAGCAGCCGGTGAATCTCGACGACGGCGACGATGCGTTCTACTGGCCGTTCCTGATCGTGGGCCTCGCGGGGAACTGGAACCTGACCGACGAGCAGGTCGCGAAGCTCCGCGAGTATCTGCTGCGCGGCGGATTCCTCTATGCCGACAGCTTCTTCGGCTCGCGCGACTGGCTCGGCTTCACCGAGGGCATGAAACGTGTCTTCCCGGACCGCCCGATCATCGACCTGCCGCTCGATCACCCCGTCTTTCACATCGTTTACGACACGTCCGAGCTGTCCACGACTCAGCTACCGCACATGGGCTCGCTGCTCTGGGGCGGCGGCGGCTGGCTCAGCGACGGTCGTGTCCCGCATTGGCGCGGCATCGAAGACGACGACGGTCGGCTGATGGTGCTGATCGGGTTCAACAACGATACGCCCGACTCGTGGCAGTGGGCGGACGATCCTCGCTATCCGGCGGAGGCGGCAAACCTCGGCCTGCGGGTCGCCGTGAACATCGCCGTGTACATGATGACGCACTGATTCGAACCGACGCCGGCCGCGATCAGGCGGTGAGCCAGCCGGCGAACGCGAGCCACGGCTCGCTGGCCCCGATCAGCATACGCAGCGGCTGCGACAGGACGAAGAGCAGCCCGCCCCACAGCGTCGCGGGATGCAGCCGCCGCGAAGTCGCGAGATCGTACGCCGCGAGCGCGAGCACCAGCACGTCGGTCACGGCGAAGAAGCCGACCGGCCCCCAGGATGCAACGACCGGCAAGCGCGCCGTGCCGGCCGTCGCGACTTCCAACGTCGCGAGCAGCATCAGCCGCTTGTGCGCGCCCGGCGCGCGGCGCCGGAAATGGAGCGCCGCGCCGACGAGCACGCCGAAAACCGCGATGCCGATCAGCGGCACGGCCAGGAATACCAGCGGCGGCGCGCCGTGATCGGCGATCACTCCCTCCGCGGTCCGAGTGACGGCAACGACGGGCCCGAGCACGATCATCGCGGCCGCGATCGCCGCGCCCGCGATGCCGAGCCGCCGATGCAGATCGATGCGGTGCGCGGCGACGAGCGCGGTTTGCGCGATCATCAGCATCATCCACGCGCTGAACACGGCGCCGTGCAGATGCAGCAGCGGCGTGAGCGCGAACGGCACCGGCATCCAGTCGTTGAAGTAGTACGTGCGCGAGAATCCGAGCAGCACGATCAGCGCGCACGCGATCGCCATGCTGCAGAAGAAGACTCGCTCACGTCTCGCCGCCGCAGTGTGCGGCGGAGCGCGTTCCGGTCGAGTGCCGAGGGACGGCGCGGCAGGCAGGACTTCCGACGACATCGCTATCACCTCTCAACGTGAAAGGTTGCCGAGCGACGCGTCGAGCCGCGCCGGGCCCAGCATCTCGGTGTACCGCCGCTGCTCCTCTTCGGGCAGCAGCTCGAGCAGAAACTTGTTCTCGACCCAGAGCTCGACGACGCCGAACAGGCCGCCGCGGTCAGAATATTGAGCTAGCCAGCCTTCCCGCGCGGCGAGCTCGAGGATCTCGTCCTTGCCGACGCGCGTGCCGATCGCGAGATGGGCCGCGGAGTACTCGGACGCCCCAGCACTCGTGCGCACGGCGAAGCAGCCGGCCGCCGGCACGTGCTCGAGCGCCCGCGGCACGACGTCGATCACGGTGCCGCGCTCGTCGCCCGCACATGCGATGTACGCGCCCGGGTACGGCGGAAACGGATATACGCGGCCGCGCCACAGCGCCGCGATGGCCCTCGCGACGCGCTCGGGCTCGTCGGCCGGGATGGAGGCATGGAACAGCATGGCCGTTCACCTCTTCTTGTACTTCGAGGCCGGCGGAACGTTCTCGCGCACGGCGTTCAGCAGCAGCTCGATCGCCATTGCGGACGCCTTGCCGGCCTCGGCGCCGGACAGTCCCCAGTAGTCCTTCATCGTCGACCAGGCGGCCCCGGAATACAGCACGTGGACGACCGCGGCGATCCAGCGGGCTTGCCGCGGCGGCAAGCCGCGCGTTGCATCCGCGATGGCCTTCTTGATGCCGGCCTTCCGCGCCTCGACGTTGCTCAGGCGAAACTCCCGGCCTTGCGGGCTCGTCCAAAGCGCCCGAGCGAGCTGCTCGTTCTCGTCGAAGCCGGGAAACGTGCTGAGCGGCTTCGCGACCAGCTCCGCCTCGGTCTCGGCGATCTCGCCGTAGTGCACGCGCCGTTGATACCAGTCCCAGAGCCCTTCGAGCAACGCGCTCTTGCTCGGGAAGTGCCGGTAGACCGTCCGTTCCTTTACCCCCGCCTCGGCCGCGATCGCCGCGAACGACAGCTCCGCGAGGCCCTTGTCGGCCATCAGCCGCCCCGCCGCATCCAGGATGCGCTGGCGCGTCGCCTCCTTCTGCTCGCGCCGGAGCGGGCTTTCGTACGCGGAAGGCTGGCGCTTCGCTTTCATGTCAGTATATCTGACATCAATGTCGGTAGACTGTCAAGATCGCCCGAGGGGGACCGATCATGCCCGCTGCTCCTCGTCGTCCACCGGACAGTGCGCGGCGACCGACTCCGGCCCGTGGTAGCCCTCGATCGACTGGCGGCGTCGGAAGCGGCCGGTGCGGCGGGCATGGACGAATATCGGCTGATCGGCTTGGCGAGCTCGATCCTCGTCAACGCATTCTGGCCGGCCCTCGCAGTGGCGGTGGCGTGGCTGGTGGGCAGGCGTCACGCGAGCCGCAAGCTCTTCCCGGCCGTGATCGTAGCCACGGCACTGCTGCTCGCGGGCAGCGTCAGCCACGTGCTGGTGCTGTCGCGGTAACGCCGGCACCGCCGCGCGGCGGATTTCGCAAGCCGCGCAGTTGCACCTACCGGCGCGAGGCTTCAGCGCGGAATCGTGAAGACGAAGATCGTTCCGGTTCGGTCGCCGCGCTGCACCGAGATGCGCCCGCCGTGCGCTTCCACGAGCTTCTTCGCGATGTACAGACCGAGGCCTCTGCCCGGCTTCGTGGCGCTGCCGGTGGCCCTCCAGAACCGCTCGAAGACGTGCGGCAGCTCGTCCTGTGCGATGCCGGCGCCGGTATCCCGGACCTCGAAGCGGACCTCGGCCGCGAGCGGCGTTGCGCCTACAGTCACGGTCCCGCCCGCGGGCGTGAACTTTACAGCGTTGCCGACGAGATTGATCAGCACCTGCGCGAGCCGCCCGGCATCCGCGGCGATGTCTCCCGCATCCGGCGGACAGTCGATCTCGAGCTCGATTCCGCGCGCGGTCGCGTCCTGCGCGAACGTGGTCCGAACGTCTTCGAGCAGGGCGCGGACCTCGCATGCGCGCCTTTCGATCTGAAGCCGGCCCGCCTTGATCTCCGAGACGTCCGACAGATCGGCGATGAGCCTGCTCATGCCGAGCGCCGAGCGCTTGATCGAAGCGGCGGCCGTGCTCGCTGCTCGTCCGCCGGCGTCGACCGCTATCACTTCCGAGCACAGCAGCACGTTGTGCAGCGGCGCGCGCAGGTCGTGCGACACCATCGCTAGGATCTCCGAGCGCGCCTGGGCGGCCTCCAGCAGCGCCGCCGCACGCGCATGAGCGCGCCCGCGGCTGACGAGCACCGCAAGCAGGGCCAGGAAGCTAGCGCCTACGACTGCGAGCATCGACAACGTCAGCGTGCGGATGCTCCGGAACGGACCGAGAGCCTCGCTGCTGTCGATCTCGGCGGCGATCCCGATGTCGAGCTCCGGTAACCACGACCATGCCCCGAGAACGTCGACGCTCCGGTAATCGAGATAACCCTCCGGGTTCACGCGGATCTGCGAGGCCGATGTGCCGGCGACGAGCCTTTCGAAGCGCACGGGATCCGCCGAGCGCAGAGCGCCGGAGAGCGCTCGGGAATCGAAGGAGTCCGAGCTGCCGCTCGGGCTCCCGTCCGGGTTCCTGAAGCGGCTGCTCGTCAGTATCCGGCCGTCCCGATCGAACACGTACGTCTCGCCGGTCGTTCCCGGACGGCCGAGACGCGTCATGTCCGTGAGCCCGGGCATCGGATCGAGGTAGAGAACGAGAGCCGCGATGATTCGGTGTATTCGGTCCCGGACCGGCGCGACTGCGACGAGCATCGTCTGCACCTGCTCGCCTGCGGCGCTCGACAAGCGAACCGTGATCTCGCCGTCGAGCGCGGCTTCGATCAAGTCATGGTCGACTGCCTGGCCGTCCTCCAAGCCGTTCGGAGGGAAGCGCGCGATCCAAGGCCCGTCCGGTCGAACGACTGCAAACCCCTTGGACTGATAGGCATGGACGATCGCGCTCGGCGGCGGCTGCAGTCGCGCGAAAGTCGATTGCTCGGCCGAAGCCCTCGACGACTGCTCGAGCAGCGTTTCGACGGCGGCCACGAGCTCGGGGCTTTGCGCGAGGACCGCGATCTCCGCTTCGATGCCCTCGCGCCATAGCGCGATGCCGGCCCGGGTAGTCGCCACCACGCTGCGCAGCGACTCGGTCGTTTGCCGCCGGAGCTGCAGATCGATTTGCGCGAGCGCCAACCGCACTCCGAGCACGACGACGACCGCGAGCAGCACGGCAACCGCGGCGGCGATCCAATCGGCGCGTGTTACGGTCGTGCGAAAGCGTGTCGTGCTCATGCGGAACGGTGGCGCTGGATATCCGCAGTTTCACGTATCCCGATGCACGCTAGGCGCCGTCCACACGGGCCGCCATACGCAGTTGTACCTACCGGCACACTCTCCATTCCTGTGGCTCATACATCGATCGGCGGCACCGATGGTTGTGGTCGATATTTGTCGGTTGTAACGTCGGATGCGAGTGCCAAGCTCGATCCACGGGGAAAGGCCGCACGAGGGATGCCATGGATCAGGATCGCAGCAGTGGAATCGATTTGACCGCGGGCTATCCGCTCGAGGAGATCGCCGACGGCAGCAGCGTCGTGGGCCACGTGGGCGACGCGAGCGTGCTGGTCGTGCGCCGTGGCGCCGAGCTGTTTGCGGTCGACGCGTTGTGCACGCATTACCACGGCCCGCTCGCCGAGGGCCTCGTGGTCAGAGACACCGTGCGTTGCCCTTGGCATCACGCGTGCTTCGACCTGCGCACCGGCGAAGCGCTGCGAGCGCCCGCGTTCAGTCCGCTCTCGTGCTGGGCGGTCGAGCAGCGCGACGGCAGGATCTTCGTCCGCGAGAAGATCGCCGCTCGGAAGCGGCCGCAGCTTCCGGCTTCGGACGCGGTGCCCGCGAAGGTCGTCATCGTCGGCGGCGGCGCCGCCGCCTTCGCCGCGGCTGAGCGCCTGCGGCGCGAGGGGTACCAAGGCGGCATCGCGATGGTCAGCGCCGACGACGCGCTGCCCGTCGACCGGCCCAATCTCTCGAAGGATTACCTCGCGGGCACGGCGCCCGAGAGCTGGTTGCCGCTGCGCACCGCGAAGTTCTACGCGAAGAACGGCATCGATCTTCGCCTCGGCGCGGAGGTGGTCGAGATCGACGCGAAGTCGCGCGAGGTCGTGCTGGCCGACTCGAGCAGGCTACCGTACGACCGCCTCCTGCTCGCAACCGGCGCCGAGCCCGTCCGCTTGACGATCCCGGGCGCCGAGCAGCCTCACGTCCGCACGCTGCGCTCGCTCGCCGACTGCCGCGAGATCATCGCGCGGGCCGAAGCCGCACGCCGGGCCGTCGTGATGGGCGCGAGCTTCATCGGCCTCGAGGTCGCGGCGTCGCTGCGGACGCGCGGGCTCGAAGTGCACGTCGTCGCGCCCGACCGGCGGCCGATGGAGCGGATCCTCGGGCCCGAGATCGGCGACTTCGTGCGCTCGCTGCACGAGGAGCACGGCGTCGTGTTCCACCTGCAGGAGCAAGCGACCGCCATCGACGGACAGCAGGTGCAGCTGAGCGGCGGCGGCGTGCTCGTGGCGGATCTGGTCGTTGCCGGGATCGGCGTGCGGCCGCGTACCGTGCTGGCCGAGCGCGCTGGCGCGGCCGTCGAGCGCGGCGTCCTCGTGAACGAGTACCTGGAAACGAGCTTGCCGGGCGTCTTCGCCGCCGGCGACATCGCGCGCTGGCCGGATCCGCACACGGGCGAGCGCATCCGCGTCGAGCACTGGGTGCTGGCGCAACGCCAAGGACAAACTGCCGCGCTCAACATGCTCGGCGGTCGCGAGAAGTTCACGGCCGTGCCGTTTTTCTGGAGCCAGCACTACGACGTGCCCATCAACTACGTTGGCCACGCGGCGGGCTGGGACGAGATCGAGGTCGACGGGGACATCGCCGCGCGCGACTGTCTGCTCCGCTACAAGCGCGGAGGGCGCACGCTCGCCGTCGCATCGATCTTTCGAGACGTCGCCAATCTCGAGGCCGAGGTCGCAATGGAGCGCGAGGCGGCTCAGTAGAACGCACCGTGCGCGCCGAGGACCGACGCGGCGACCGTCGCGAGCGAGATGCCGGTCAGGAACACGTGCATCAGCAGGAACGCGCGCGGGCGGCGCATCAGGCCGGTCTTTTGCATGATGCCGAGCGGCTCGAGCACGAAGAGGATCAGCGCGAATATCGTCCAGGTGACGATCATCAGGTCGATCCACCACCCGAACCGCAGCGCGAGCCTGGAAAGGCCGCCGAGATGGACGAGCATATATGAGCCGCTCGCCGCGACGAGGAGCACCGCGGCGCGGGCCTGCCACGCGAATCGGCGGCGGATCTGCTTGAACGCCTGCTGCCGCTCGGCCTCCGACAGGCCGGAGCGCCTCAGTGCGGGCAGGATCGTCGCGGTGACCATCAGGACGCCGCCGACCCACCAGACGACGCCGAGCACGTGCAGCATGCGCGCCAGAATGATCGTCATCGGCGCGCTCCCCCCGCGCCCGCGGTCGCCGACTGCGGTAAACCGTCGTGGACCGCGCGGCGCAGGATGAGTAGGGTGTCGCCCATGCGGAGACGCTAGCCGCGGCCGGGCGCCGTCGCCTTGATGCAGATCAAACGCACGCCCCCGCGGTCGCGTGATTCGGAGCCGTTCGGTGGACGCCAAGCGAGAAGGACCGGTCGACGATCTGCGCCGACACTATCTGTTCGCGCCGCTGACCGAGGCGCAGTGGGCCGGGATCGTGCCCCATACCCACGTGCGCACGTTTGCGGCCGGGCAACACCTGTTCAGCCAGGGCGACACGGCGCGCGAGTTCTTCTTGCTGCGGGAAGGCGCCGTCAAGCTCTACCGCGTCTCCGCAGAGGGCCAGGAAAAGATCATGCGCTTCATCCGTCCCGGGATGACGTGGGCGGAGAGCGTCATGTTCATGGAAGTGCCGCGCTACCCCGTCCACGCGCAGGGCGTCGAAAGCGGCGTTCTGGTCGCGATCGAGTCGGCGGCGTACCTCGACATCCTGCGAGAGTCCTTCGACGCATGCCGCACCGTGCTCGCGCGGATGACCGAGCGCATCCACGCGCACTGGGACGAGATCGAGGCGTTGACGCTGCAGAACAGCCGCTATCGCGTCGTGAGCTACCTGCTCGGGCTCGTGCCGGAGGGCACCGCGGGCGAGGCCAGGGTCACGTTGCCGGCGCGCAAGGCGCTGATCGCCGCGCAGCTCGCGACGACCCCGGAGACGCTGTCGCGCACGCTGCACGCGCTCGCGAGCGAAGGCCTGATCGAGATTCGCGACTACGAGGTGCACATGCCGGACGTCGCTGCGTTGCGCCGCAGCCTGCGCTGAGGCGCCGCACCGCATTGATCCATATCAAGGCTCATGCGGCGGCGGCCGCCTAGCCTCACCGTCGACTGCGAACACATTTCCAGAGGAACCAAGATGCCCAGAGTCGACACCGGCTTGACGGAGTCATCGATTGCGGCGCTGGTCGACCGCTTCTACGAGCAGGTGCGCCGCGACTCGAAGCTCGGCCCGGTATTCAACGCCGTCGTCGTCGACTGGGACGAGCACAAGCGCCTGCTGACGTCGTTTTGGGCGTCCGTCGCGCTCGGCGCACGCAGCTATCGCGGCAACCCGCTCGGGAAGCACCGTCCGCTGCCGATCGACGACTCCCACTTCGAGCGCTGGCTCGAGCTCTGGCACGAAACGACGCACGAGGTGCTGAACGAGCAGGCCGCCGCGTCGCTGACCGCTTACGCGCATCGTATCGCCCAGGGGCTGCGGGTCGGAATCGGGCTCGGCGCGCGGCCGCGCGGCCGCGAATCGGGCATCCCGCTGCGCGCGGCGGCGCGCTAGGACTCCGGCGGGTCGTCGAGCGGCAGCAGGGCCGGCGCGTCCATGTCGTCGAACTGATCGTGGTCGACGGCCCAGAAGAACGCGGCCGCCGCGCCGACGAGCAGCACGAGCGACAGCGGAATCATCACGAGCAGCACGTTCATGCGGGGACCGCCGCGCGCGGAGCCCTATCGCGTCTGGCGCGCACCCGCGGCTCGACACCGGCCCCGATTCGCATCGCGTTCAGAACGACGACCATCGAGCTCATCGACATGCCGAGTGCCGCGAGCCACGGCGGCACGAACCCGAGCGCGGCGAGCGGGATCGCCGCGAGGTTATAGCAGAGCGCCCAGCGCTGGTTCTGGCGCAAGATGTCGAGCGTCTCGCGCGCGGTCAGGCGCGCCGGCGCAAGGTTGCCGAGCCGGGCGCCCGCGAGCACGATGTCGCTCGTCGCCTGCGCGAGCTCGGCGCCTTCGGCCAGCGCAACGGCGACGTCCGCACCGCCGAGCACCGGCGCATCGTTGACGCCGTCGCCGACCGCGATCACGCGCGCGCCGGCCTCGCGGAGCTCGGTCAGCGCGGCGAGCTTGTCGGCGGGAAGCTGGCGTGCGCGCCAGTCGGTCACGCCGAGCCGAGCCGCGACGGCCCGAACCTTCGCAGCCGCATCGCCGCTCGAGATCAGCACTCGCAGACCCTGGCGTCCGAGCGCGTCGATCGCGTCGCGCGCGCCCGTCCGGAGGCGCTCGGTCGGCGTGAACGCGGCGATTGCGCCGGTCTCGTCGGCGAGCAGCACGGCTTCCTCGTCGTATTCCTGCGCAGCCCGCTCGCCCGAGCTTGAGCGGGCGCCCCCCGACGGTTCCGCGCACGCCGAGCCCGGGTACCGCTTCGACGTCGGCGGCGGGCTCGACGACGCCGTCCGCCGCGGTCGCCGCGATCGCGCGGGCCACCGGATGGCGGCTCTCGCGCGCGAGGGCCGCGGCGAGTCGCAACGCCTCGCCGGACGTCGTCTCGCGGTAGATCTCGATTCGATCGAGCGCGAACGCCGCATCGGTCAGCGTGCCGGTCTTGTCGAAGACGACGTGCGTCGCTTCGGCGAGCCCCTGTATCGCATCGGGTTTCACGACGAGGACGCCGCGTGTCGCGAGCACGGCGAGCGCCCGCGCGATCGCGACCGGCACCGCGAGCGCGAACGCGCAGGGGCAGGAGACGACGAGCACGGCGAGCGCGGCGGTGAACGCCCGCCCCGGATCGAAGAAGCTCCACGCGCCGGCCGTCAGCGCCGTCAGCAGCAACACGCGGATCACGAAGCCCGACGCCGCGCGCTCGCCGGCTTGCGCGAGCTGCGGCCGGGCCGCCTGCGCGCGGCCGACGAGGGCCGCGATCCCGGCGAGCACGGTGTCGTCACCGACGCCGACGACGCGTAGATCGATCGGACCTTCGAGCAGCACGCTGCCGGCGACGAGCCGATCGCCGCGCGCTCGCGCCACCGGCGCCGACTCGCCCGAAAGCAACGCCTCGTCGAGCACGCAACGCTCGCCGAGCAGCACGCCGTCGGCGGGCAGCACGCCGCCCTCCGCGACGTGGACGCAATCGCCGACCCGAAGCTCCCGAATCGCGACGCGCTCGAGCGAGCCGTCCGGGAGCCGCCGATCGGCGTACGGCGGCGTCAGCCGCGCGAGGGCATCCGTGAGATCGCCGGCTCGATGGCGTGCACGCATCTCGAAGAAGCGGCCGACGAGCAGAAAGAAGACGAACATCGAAACGGACTCGAAGTAGACCTCCGCGCCGCCGCGCAGCGCCTCGACGACGCTCGCGAGATAGATTCCGCCGACGGCGAGCGCGACCGGCACGTCCATGCCCGGGCGGCGAGCACGGAGCGAGCGCACCGCGCCCGCGAAGAACGGCCGAGCCGCGTAGAAAACGACCGGCGTCGCGACCAGGAAGCCGAGCCAGCGGAACAGCTCCCGGGTCGCGACGTCGAGCGAGTCGTGGCCGCCGAAATACAGAACCGTTGCATACATCATCGCCTGCATCGCGCCGAAGCCGGCGACGATCAGGCGCTTCATGGCCGCGTGGGACTCGCGGCGGCGCACGTCGTCGAGCGCTGCCGCGTCGAGCGGTAACGCGCGATAACCGGCGCGCACGAGCGCTTCGAGCAGGTCGGCGAGCGACGTCTGCCCGTCGCGCCAGGTCACGCGCGCGCGGCGAGCCGCCGCGTTGACCTGGACGCCGATGACGCCGGGCTCCGCATCGAGCGCGCGCTCGATCGCGGGGACGCACGCGGCGCAGCGCACGCCTTCGAGCAGCAGCATCGTTTCGCGCACGCCCTCGCCCTTGTCGCGGATCGCGTGCCGGGCGGCCTGCGGCCGCTGCCAGAAGCGCCGGTCGCTCGCGAGCGCCGAGGTCATCGGTCGTCTCCGGCGGGCGCGACGCCCTTCGCGGGCGCGGTCGGCACGTTCAACAGCCGTTCGCCCTCGACCGCGAGCGGCGCATCCGCGTGCTCGAGCGCGAGCAGGATCGTGACGATGCAGCCGGCCAGGGACGCGAGGAACATCGCGGCGCCGAGCCACAGGATCGGCGAACGGTACCAGCGCTCGCGGCTCCGCGGGCGCGGCAGCGCGCTTCGCAAGCTGTAATGACCCGGCGCAGGATACGGGAACATTCAACGCTCCTTTGCGCGCACGCGCTCGCCCGTCGCGTGGAGCCAGGCCGCGACCGCGCGCACTTCGCCCTCGTCGAGCCGGTCCCGCCAAGCGGGCATCTCGCCGCTCCGGCCGTCGCGGATCGACTCGAGCACGCTCGTGAAGTCGCCGCCGTAGAGCCACGCGCGGTCGGTCAGATTCGGCGCACCGAGGGCGGCCATGCCGCGCGCGTCGACGCCGTGGCACGCCGCGCAGAGCGTCGCGTAGCGAGCCTTGCCCGCTTCGATCCACTCTTCGGGAGCGTCCGCGCCGCTCAAGCTCCGCACGTAGGAGACGACGTCGACGAGGCCGTCCTGGCCCAGCGCTTCGCCCCACGGCGGCATCACGCCCCTGCGGCCGTCGAGGATGCTCGCGAGCACCGTGTCCGGCTCGCCGCCGTAGAGCCAGTCGGAATCCATCAGATCGGGCGCGCCGACCGCCTGATTGCCCCGCCCCTCCGGGCCGTGGCACGCGGCGCAGTTGTCGAGGAAGACGCGCCGGCCGAGCGCCGTGACCCGGCGGTCCGCCGCGAGCTCCGCGACGCCGGCCGCGCGAAGCTGGCGCAGCACGGGCTCGAGCTTCGCGCTGTTCGCGGCCGTGTCCTCGCGCCACTCGGCTTCCGACGTCCAGCCGAGCACGCCCCGAAACGCGCCGAACCCCGGGTACAGCGCGAGGTAGACGAACGCGCAGACGAACATCGCAGCCGAGAAGACGACCCACCACCGCGGCAGGCGGCGAACGCCCTCCCGGAGCACGCCGTGCGCCCACGTGTGGCCGCTCGTGCCGTCGGGCGCCGTCGGAATCTCGACTCGCTGCGCCCACCAGAAGAGCGCGAGCGAGATGCCGAGGTTCAGCGCGATCAGGCCCATCACCCATGCGGACCAGAACGTGCTCATGGCCCTGGCCTCCGCTCGTCGCCGCGCTCCGCGCGTTCCTGCATCGGAATCCGGGCGAGGGCGTCGAACGTCCTCTCGTGACGCGGCAGCCACGCCCAGCACCAGATGCCGACGAAAACGAGCATCAGGAGCACGATCAGCACGCCGACGAGGTTGCCGTAGAGCTCGCTCATGGCCCCTCCGCCGCGGCGGTCTCGGCGTGCGGCACGCCGAGCCCCTGGAGATAGGCAACGAGCGCGTCGAGCTCGCTCTTGCCGTCGACCGCCGCGGGCGCGCCGTCGATGTCGGCTTGCTCGTAGGGCGTGCCGAGACGCCGCAACGCGCGCATCCGCGCCTGCAGGTCCGCAGCGTCGATCGGCGCCGACTCGAGCCACGGGTAGCCCGGCATGTTCGAATCGGGAACGACGTCCCGCGGCGCAAGCAAATGAACGCGGTGCCAGGCGTCCGAGTACTTGCCGCCGATACGCGCGAGGTCGGGCCCCGTGCGCTTCGAGCCCCACTGGAACGGGCGGTCGTAGACGAACTCGCCTGCGACGGAGTAGTCGCCGTAGCGCTGCGTTTCGAAGCGCAGCGTCCGCACCATCTGCGAGTGGCACAGATAGCAGCCCTCGCGAACGTAGACGTCGCGGCCCGCGAGCCGCAGCGGATCGTACGGCACGACACCCGGTGCGGGCTGGACCTCGTGCGCCTTCATGAAGAGCGGCGTGATCTCGGCGAGCCCGCCGAGCGCTACCATGAAAGCGATCAGCACGCCGAGGAGGCCCGCGTGCTTCTCGATCGCTTCGAAGTGCCGGTATCTCATGGGCGCCTCAGCTCGACGGCACCGGCGCCGGCAGCGGCTGCCCCACCGGCCGCGGAATCGGCACGTCGATCGCCTTGATCAGCTTCGTCCGTGCCTCGGCCGCGGTGTGCCACAGGTTCCAGCCCATCACGACCATGCCGCCGAGCACGAGCAGGCCGCCGAAAAGCCTGATCAAATACATCGGCTTCACGGCAACGAGGCTCGCGAGGAAGCTGTACGTGAGCGTGCCGTCCGGATTCGTCGCGCGCCACATCAACCCTTCCGTCAACCCCGCGGCCCACATCGCGACGACGTAGAGCAAGAGCCCCGCCGTGTGCATCCAGAAGTGAACCTCCATCGCGCGGTGCGAGTGCATGGCCGGGCGGCCGAGCGCGCGCGGCGCCATCGCATACAGCGAGCCGATCGTGATCATCGCGACCCAGCCGAGCGACCCCGAGTGAACGTGCGCGACGGTCCAATCCGTGTAGTGCGACAGCGAGTTCACGGACTTGATCGCGAGCATCGAGCCTTCGAACGTCGACGCCGCGTAGAACACGAGCGCGAGGACCATGAACTTCACGGCCGGATCCGTGCGCAGCTTGTCCCAGACGCCGTTGAACGTCATCAGGCCGTTGGCCGCGGAGCCGAGGCTCGGCATCAGCAGCACGAGAGAGAACGCCGCGCCGACGGACTGCACCCAGTCGGGCAGCGCGGTGTACTGCAAGTGATGAGGGCCCGCCCACATGTAGATCGAGATCAGCGCCCAGAAGTTGACGATCGAGAAGCGG
>CAYWGQ010000010.1:0-46042 GCA_964457725.1 uncultured Gammaproteobacteria bacterium | reverse complement strand
TGCAGCAGGCCGAGCTCGTCGTCGGCGGTTTCACCGACGCCTTCGAAGGAAGGACGGGGTTCGGCTCTTTGCTGCTCGGCGCGTACACCGGCCACGGCGAGCTGCGCTACCTCGGCAGCGTCGCGACGGGCTTCACGGCCCAGCACCTCCGCCGCATCGGTCAGCTGCTGCGTCCACTCGAGATCGAGCGCTCGCCGTTCGTGCCGGCGGCGACGGGCGGAGCGGCGCCGCCGAGTCATGCCCACTGGGTGCGTCCGGTGCTCGTGGTCGACGTCGAGTTCAGCGAATGGAGCGCGGACGGCATGCTGCGCCGCTCAGTGTTTCGCGGCCTGCGCGAGGATCGCGAGCCCGCGGAGATCGAGCTCGAGAGCCAGCGGCGTCTCCGCGCGACGGTGCTCAGCTTCGACGGCAGGGACGTGTCGCAGCCGTCGGTGTAAGCGACCCGGCCGAGCGAGCGGCATTCCAGCGCCGCATTTTGTAAAAACCCGTCTCAAAACTACCGTCTCGGCCGTCGTTCCGAGCCGCTTTGCCCGTGCGATCCACGGCCGACCGGATGCCTTGCATGCGTGCAGGCACTGGCATGGCATTTGCTCGCATTGGCCTCGCCGCGAAGCGCATCCGACGCGCTTCGCACCGGAGCCGAGGCCTCGTCGCCGACCCGAGTGCTGCGACGATCATCGAAGCGGATGTGGAGATGCACGACACCAAGATCGCGCGTCAAAGCCAGGTGCAAGTGCCGGCCGAGATCTGTCTGCGTTGTTTCAACCAGCAGCAGCAGTTCGCATTCCCGTTCCTCGTCTACTGCGCACACAACGAGATGCTCGCGCTGTTTCGCTCCTCGCACGAGTACGTGACGTTCGTCTGTGCGCCCGAGCAGCTCGAGAACGTGCTGCATACGCTGCAGAAGGAGGCGCGGCAGAGCGGCTCGGCGGCCGTCAGGAGCTAGGGGGCTCGTCCGTCAGGCTCGGCTCGGTGGGCGGTTCGTCCGCGGTCGTGCGGTCCGAGCCGACCAGCTGGCTGCAGAGCCGCCAAAGGTAGCCGTCCCATTCGTGGCGCGGTAGCCGCCGCAGGTCGCGGTCGACTCGTTGCAGCAAAGCATCGAGATCGACTCCGCCGCTAGCCATTGGGCAGCACTCCGCGTGCCTCGCCGGCCTCGAGCGATTGCTCGGTCGCGTCCTCGGTGCCCGGCGGCGCGCGCATCGCGGGCGGCTCCTCGGGATCCGCCGGCGCCGTTCGCTCGCCCGGTCCGCAGCCTAGAGCCAGCACGCAGAACGCGCCGTAAGCGCAGCTGCTGTAACGCCGTCGCGCCATCGGACGTTTCTCCTGTCGAGTCGTCGCACCGGCCGGACGGCCGGCCGGGCCGAAAGCTGTTTCGCGTCGCAAAGCAAGATCGATGCCATGCGCGTGGGCTCGCGGCACGCCGCTTGCATCGCGGCGTCGAATGGCCGACCGAATGCACGAAGAGGTGTTCGAGGAACTCCGTGGGGAGCTCGAGGCGATCGGTGTCCCGGAGCATCTCGCGCGCTGCCGGGCCGCCCGGCAACTCGAGAGCGTGGCCGAGGAAGCGGACGGCGCGGAGGACGGCCCCCCCGCGCAGCTCGTCGTCCCGGTCTCGAGAGGCTTCATGGTGATCCGGCGATTCGCCGCGAGCGAAGCAGAGCTCTTCCCGGACCGCGAAGCGGCCATCGCTCGCGCGCGAGCGCTCGCCCGGCCGGTCGGGGCGGCCGTGGTCGTGCTTGCGGCCGACGGCACCGTGGAGCAGGAAATTCCGGCCTGAGCGCCCCGGCTTGTGGATAAGTCTGTGGAGCGCGCCGTTACAGGAATTGGAATACTGCGGACGCGCGATTTCGGCGTGGTCGAGCGGCTTCTAGACGAGAGGAAATTCAAATAGTTGCGTGTCGAAGCTCGACGGATGTGCCACAGAGGAAAATGCATTCGAAGCGATGACCGACCGGTGGATATCTAGGTTGAGACGAAGTCCCCGCCGTTCGGATGAAGGGTCTGCCCGGTGATGTAGGAGGCGTCCTCTGAGGCGAGGAAGACGTAGCAGGGGGCCACTTCTGCAGGTTGCCCGGCACGTCCCATCGGTGTCTGCGTGCCGAAGCTCGCGACGCGATCGGCTGGGAAGGTCGCCGGAATCAGCGGCGTCCAGATCGGCCCCGGCGCGACCGCATTCACTCGGATCCCGCGCTCGACGAGGGACTCCGCCAAGCTGCGCGTGAACGCGGTGATCGCTCCCTTGGTCGCCGCGTAGTCGATCAGGTGACCGCTGCCGCGGTACGCGGTGATCGAGGTCGTATTGATGATCGCGCCGCCCTCGCGGAGCTCGGGCAGCGCCGCCTGGGTGAACAGGAAGTACGCGTAGATGTTGGTCTTGAACGTCCGGTCGAGCTGCTCGTAGCTGATGTCCTCGACGCTGTCCCGAGGCCATTGCGCGGCGGCGTTGTTCACGAGCACGTCCAGACCCGGACCGGCCGCCTCGATCATCCGGCGGATCGCGGCGGCCGGAAAGGTCGGATCGGTGACGTCGCCGCGCAGGGTGATGCAGCGCGAGCCGTGGTCCGCGACGAGCTGGGCGGTTTCGGCGGCATCCTCGTCCTCGGAGAGATAGACGATACCGATCGCCGCCGCCCCTTCCGCCGCGAAATGCACCGCGATCGCGCGGCCGATGCCGCTGTCGCCGCCGGTGATCAGGCACTTCTTGCCCGCCAGGCGTTGAGAGCCGACGTAACCGTCGCGAATGTAAACGGGTTGCGGGCGCATCCGGTGCTCGTGGCCGGGTTGCGGCCGCTGGACTTGCGGCTCGAAGCCCGCTTCGGGTCGTCCTTGCATCTATCGCTCGCCTCGGGTTTCGGCCTTACCGTGCGCGCGGGACGCTGCGATCGTCGAAGGGTCTAGGAGCAGCTCGACCTCGCCGCGCAGCATCGCCTCGTAGTCGCAGAGTCGCCAGCGGATGCAGCTCGCCAAGCTGTCTGTCAACGGCGACAGCTCGCGCGCGCGTCGTTCGTCGTCGAGGTGCTCGTTCATCGAATGTCCTCCCTGGGCAGCCCCGATGAGCTGCAAGGCGCGTGCCAGCCGGATGTGCAGCCGGGCCCTCCCGCTGCGATGAAGCTTTCTTGCGCGGCGTTTCATGCGCCGGACGAGTGTGGTGCCGAGTCCGGAATAGTCCTGCAAGACGGCAACGGTAGTCGCGCACGGATGGCCCTTCCGATCGACGTCGGCCGCCGCGCGGCGATCACCGGGCGGGGAGGTTGCAGGCGCGGAGGCGGCACGGGGCAGGTGCTCTTGGCACGGAACTTGGACCGGGGATTACGTGATTCCGAAGCGGCCCTATCGGTTTGCGATCGCGGCGGCGCTCGTTGCCGTCGCCGCGTGCGCGATCAACCCCGTGACGGGCGAGCGGCAGCTGGCCCTGATCTCGGAGGAGCAGGAGATCGCGCTCGGCCGGGACTCGGCCCAGCAGATCATGGAGACGCTCTCGCCGGTCGACGACGAGGACCTGCAGCAGTACGTGCAGGCGATCGGGCAGCGGCTCGCGATGGACAGCGAGCGGCCGGAGCTGCCGTGGAGCTTTCAAGCGGTGGACGACCCGCAGCCGAACGCGTTCGCATTGCCCGGCGGCTTCATCCTCGTCACCCGCGGGCTGCTCGGGCTGATGAGCTCCGAGGCCGAGCTCGCGGCCGTCCTCGGTCACGAGATCGGTCACGTGACCGCGCGGCACTCGGTCGTGCAGCTGTCGCGCGCGCAACTCGCGCAGCTCGGGCTCGGGCTCGGCATCGTGCTGTCGCCCGAGCTGGCGCAGTTCGGGGATCTCGCGGGTGCCGGGCTGAACCTGCTGTTCTTGAGCTATGGGCGCGCGGACGAGCGGCAGGCGGACGAGCTCGGTTTCCGCTACATGCTCGACCAAGGCTATGCGGTAAGCGAGATGGAAAACGTGTTCGTGAGTCTTGCCAGGAGCGGCGAGCTCGCGGGCCAGAGTCCGTTGCCGACTTGGCTCGCGAGTCATCCGAGCGAGCCCGAGCGGATCGAAGCGGTACGGGAGCGGATTGCGGCGCTACCTGCGCCGCAGACGGACGGCCGAGTCGGGCGGGAACCGTATCTCGAGACGATCGACGGCCTCGTGTATGGGCACGATCCCCGCGCAGGCTATTTCGACGGCGGAATGTTCTATCATCCGGAGCTAGCGTTCCAGATGGCAGTCCCGGAGGAGTGGCGGCGGCAGAACCTGACGAACATGGTCGCGGCGGTCAGCGAGCAGAGCGACGCCGCGTTGCAGCTCACGCTCACGCAGGCGGCTTCCGCCGAGGACGCCGCACGGCGATTCGCGAGCCAGCAAAACGTCGCCGTTGCCGGCAGCTCGCGGGAGCGGTTGAACGGCAATGCAGCCGTCGTGAGCCGCTTCCGAGCCGCGGCGGACGGCGTGGGCACGGTCGCGGGCTACGTCGCGCACATCGAGCACGGGGGCCGTGTCTATCAGCTGGTCGCGTACGCGGCGGAATCGCGTTTCGAAGGCTACGCGCGCGGGCTCGAAGGGCTGATCGGCAGCTTCGCGCCGTTACGGGATCCCGATCGCCTCGGCGTCGAAGCCGCGCGAATCGAGGTCGTGCAGCTCGATCGAGCAATCAGCTTCGCCGACTTCGTTCGCCGTTACCCGTCGTCGGTTCGCGAGGAGGAGCTCCTCGTGCTGAACGGCATCACGGATCCCGACGCGGAGATTCCCGCAGGCACGAGGTTGAAGCGCGTCGTCGGCGGCACGAGAAGCTAGGGCAGGCCGCGCCGCAGCGTGTCGATCCCCTGGAAGCGGTACACGGTGCGGTGCGGACCCGCGGAGCGCTCCGCGAGGTCGCGAGCCGCTGCGAGCTCGGCCTCGTCGACGTCCGCAACGAAGCACTCGTTTTCCGTGTCGAGCGTGAGCCGCGTGAACGGCACGGCGAAATGGTGCTCGCCGACGCCCAGGAAGCCGCCGAACGAGATGACCGCGTAACGGACTTCCGCGTGCTCGGTATCGAGGATGAAATCCTTGATTTCGCCGACGTCCTCGCCCGCGCGGTTGCGGACGGTGTAGCCGTGCAGCGCGCTCGCAGCCTGAAGCATCTCAGCCACGATCGGTCCTCCTTCCGTCGTGCTCAGCAAGTTCCATGCCGCGGCTCATGGCAGGTTTCTTGCATCAACTATAAGCCCGAATCCAGCAGCTTTCACCGAGGAGCAGACGTGAGCACAGTCGGCAATGATCGCGACACTTTACAGCCCGACCGCGAGGCGGTCGGCGGGACGACCGAGCGGCTCGCGGGCCGCGCCCATGAGGCGATCGACCGGGCGGCCGCTACCGCGAGCCAAGCCGAGCAGCGTGTGCGGGAGACGGCCGCGCGCGCGGCGGAGACGGCGCGGCGCTCCGAGCAGCAGCTCGAGGAGAGGATGAGCGAGAGCGTCGAGCGGCTGCGCAGCTACGTCGAGCGCAATCCGATGGCAAGCGCCGGCATCGCCTTCGTCGCCGGCGTCGTGCTGAGCAGCCTGCTCAGGCGGTGAGTGCTGCCGCGACCCCGACCGGCACGCTCGGGGAGCCGCCGCCGACCCTCGAGGTGCGCCCGGACGAACCCGGCGAGAGCTTGACCGCCGCGGCCGGCACGCTGCTCGACGCGTTCACCGAGCAGGCGCGCCACGTCGGCGAGCTCGCAGCCGCCGAAGCGCGGCTTGCGGCGCTCAGCGTCGTCGGGATGCTAATTTGCGGCGTGCTCGCCGCAGTCGCGCTGCTCGGCACATGGGTGCTGCTGCTCGTGCTCGCGGTCGATGGGCTCGCGGCCCTCGGCCTGCCGTGGCAGCTCGCCGCCGCCTTGCTCGCGGCCGTGCAGCTGGCCGCCGCCTACCTGCTGTGGCGCTCGGCCGTCGGTCTCGCTGCGAACCTCGCGCTACCGAGGCTTCGGCGAACGCTGCTCGGCGTCGGCCGCGCTCCCGCGGGCGGCGCCACACCGGAGTGACGTGAAGATGCTCGCCCGGCACAAGGCCGCCGCGGCGCAAGCCGAGGCGGCGATCGCGACCGATCGCGCCGCGTTGCGTGCCGCCCGCGAGCACGCGCTCGCGGTCGCGCGCGCGAAGGCGGCGACCCCGCAGTTCCTGCTCGCGGCGTTCGCCGCGGGCTTCGTGATCGGCGCGGTCGGCGGCAGGCGAGCGGCGGCGCCGGACGAGCGCAGCGACGGCCCGCGGATTGCCGGCGCCGAGCGTTACGCCACGCTCGGCGCCGTCCTCCTTCGCTTGCTCGATTACTACGTCCGCCGCAGTTAGCGGCGGCGCCTGCGCTCAAACGGCCGTTCGCTGCGCCGCCGCCGTTCGCCGCGTCACGAGCGTCCGGCTTCGCGGCGCGTGTCCGCACCGCCGGTCGCGCCATCGACTTCGCGCTCCGCTTCGAGCCAGTCGGCGACCGGGTCGCCGCCGACGAAGCCGCGCTCCTCGGCACGCCGGTACGCCGCTTCCGCGATCAGGCGGTAACGTTCCTCGGGCGACAGGTCTTTCCCGGAAGTTCCATCGCCGGACGGCCGCGCGCTCGACGCGGGTGGAGCGCTGAGGGATTCGGGAACGCTCGCCGAGTCGGCGGATGCCGCCTGCGCTCGGCTTCTCGATTTCTTCATGGCTTCCGCTCCATCAAGGTTGGGCCTCAGCTGAGCTCTCGGCTCCAGGTATCGACCTCGCGCTCTGCCTCGTCGCGGTTCTTCCCGTAGCGCTCCTGTATCCGGCCGATCAGCTCGTCGCGCTTGCCGGCGACCAGCTCCCAATCGTCGTCGGTGAGCTTGCCCCAACGTTGCCTCGCCTGGCCCTTCATCTGCTTCCACTGCCCTTCGATACGGTCCCAGTTCATGCGTGCCTCCGTGGCGAAAGCCGTCAGGGTGCAAGCGCCATGCCAAGGGGACGGAGAGAGTGCAGTGCGTTCGGGACTCGTGCGGAGCTGCGAAGGAACACCGCTTCGCGGCGAAGATGCGCGGCGTCGCGCCGCGAACGCGCCCGCCGTGCGGAGGCGAGCTCGAGGAGGGTGCGCCGGTCGCCGCTACGACGGCGACCGGCCGCGCTCAGGACGCTTTTTCCTGCTCGTAAACGTGCAAGCGGTTGTACAGCGTGTTCAAGCTGATGCCGAGAATCTCGGCGGCCGCACGCTTGTCGCCGTCGAAGTGCGCGAGCGTGCGCATGATGAGCTCGCGCTCGATGTCCCGGATGGACCGGCCGACCTGCAAGCCCTCGAGCTTGCTCTGCTGTCCGAACGGGCTCTCGAAGCGGTCCGGCAGCTCGAGCTCTCCCTCGTCGCCGTCCGAGAGGATGAACGCACGGTGGATGACGTGGCGAAGCTCACGCACGTTGCCGGGCCAGTGATACGCCTCGAGCCGCTTAAGCGATTTCTCCGACAGCCAGCGCTGCGGCCCGTAGCGGCGAGCGAGCTCGGCGAGGAAGTGGTTGACGAGGAGCGGTATGTCGGCGCGCCGCGCGTGCAGCGGCGGCAGGTTGATCGGGAACACGCTCAACCGATAGTACAGATCCTTCCGCAGCGCCTTGTTCGAGATCGCCTCCGTCGGCACTCGATTCGTCGCCGCGATCACGCGCGTGTCGACCGGCACCTCTTTCTCGCTGCCGACCGGCAGCACTCGGCGTGTCTCGAGCACGCGCAGGAAGTGCGGCTGCAGCTCGATCGGCATCTCGGTCAGCTCGTCGAGGAACAGCGTTCCCGCGTTCGCACGCTGGAAGAAGCCGGAATGTTGACGCGTCGCCCCTGTGAAGCTGCCGCGCTCGTGGCCGAAGAGCTCGCTGCCGGCGAGCTCGCGCGACAACGAGCCGCAGTTCACCGCGACGAAATCGCCCGTGCGACTGCTCTCGCGATGAATCGCCTCGGCGACGAGCTCCTTGCCGGTGCCGGTCTCGCCGAGAATCAGCACCGGGCTGTCGGTCGCCGCGATGCGTTTGATCTGCGAGTAGACCTCGTGCATCTGCGGCGTCTCGCCGACCAGCAGACCGAAGTGCAGGTCGATGTCGTCCTGCTTGTACTGGCTCTGCTCGAGCTCGCGGAGCAGTCCCATCAGGTCGCGGCTGTCGATCGGCTTCGTGAGATACGAGACCGACGGGCCGCTCAAATTCTTGATCTGCGACTTGATCGCCGGATGACCGGTGATCAGAACGACGCGCTCGACCTCCGTGCGCCGCTTGTTGAGCTCTTCTAACAGCTCCAAGCCGTTCCCGTCCGGCAGCATCAAGTCGATCAGCACGAGGTCAGCAGGCTGGGAGTCGAGCACTCGGCGCGCATTTTGCAGAGTGTCTGCCGTGCGAACGTCGTGTCCGTGGAGCCGCAACATTTCCGCTGCGGAGGCGACGAAATCGGGCTCGTCATCGACTAACAAAACTCTTGCCATTGATCGTGCTCGTAGGGTTGTTGTATCTCTAAGAACCTGTTTCCCGCCGTTGTGCATTATACGAATCCCACGCTGAAGGAGATAAAAGAAGCCGTGAGCTCTGGAACGATGGGCGAGGAGCTCGCCGAGGATGCTTTCGTACCTTGCCTCGGGGTCGCGCATGCGTCAACTGCAGCTTGCGGCACTGTCGCCGATAGAAGACAGTCGCACGAGGCAACCCGAGCCGGGTCACGCCGCGGACGGAGGAGGGCGGCATGAGCGGTGAGCAAATCAGGCCGGGTGCCGACGCCGAAGCTCTGCTGGCTTCGTTCGCGCACGAGCTGCGAGGTCCGCTGAATGTCTGCGTGATGTGGCTGGAGCTGCTCGCCCTCAAAGCAGAGCAGCCGGCCGAAGTGCGCAAGGCCGCGGAGGTGATGCGCCGCAACCTGTCGCAGCAAGCAGGATTGATTCGCGAGCTCGACGACATCGCACGCATGCTCGGCGGCGGGATGGAGCTCGAGGTCGCAGCCACGGATCTCGGGCGGCTGCTGACACCCGCGGCGGAGGGCTGGCGCCGCGCGGCGGCCGAGCGCGGCGTCGCGTTCTCGGCCGCGCTGCCTGCGGAGCCGGTCGAGGTCGAGGCGGACGCGGAGCGTCTGCTGCAGGCCTGCGGGTACTGGTTCGAGAACGCGCTCGCCGCGACGCCGAGCGGCGGGCGCATCGCGCTCGCGGTGGAGCGGCGGAACGGAGCCGCGGAAATTCGGTTCTCGGACGACGGAGCCGGGCTCGAGCCGCGCGAGGCCGAGCGCTTTTTCGCCGCGCCGCTCGAAGGTCCGCGACGACAGAAGGCGCTCGGGTTACGGGTCGTGATCGGCCAGTACCTGATCGTACGCCACGGCGGTGACGTGAACCTCACCAGCGCGGGCCCCGACACCGGCTGCACCTGGACGGCGCGCATCCCTCTCAACGGCTAGTCCCCCCGACAACACGACTCCACCGCCGCTCGCGAGCGGCGACCCTTATCCTTCCTTGCGAAGACCGGCCGGCGGCAGTGCAATCGCCGCCGGCCGTGCGGAACGCCGTCCTCAGCGTTCTCTCGGCGTCGCGCGAACCGTACGCTCCGCCTCCTGCTCGAACCGTCCGTCTTCGTCCGAGATCACGATCTCGACACGGCGATTCAGTTGCCTGCCGGCCGACGTATCGTTCGTTGCAACCGGGTACTCCTCGCCGAGGCCGCGTGTCTCGACGCGATCGCCGCTCACGCCTCGCTCGAGCAGCGCCCGGCGAACTGCATCGGCCCGGCGCTCCGACAGGCGCTCGTTGTACTCGGCCGCGCCGGTCGAATCCGTGTGCCCCTCTATGATGATTCGGCGCTCGGGGTACTCCGCCAAGAACCCTGCGAGACGATCGAGCATCGTCGCGGCGCCCGGCTGCAGCTCCGCCTGGTCGGTCTCGAACAGCACGTCGCCGAGCGTGACGACGAGCCCTCGCTCCGTTTGCTCGGCCTGGAGCGACTCGAGCTCGGCTTCGAGCTCGGTTATGCGCTGTTGTGCGGACTCGGCGAGCTCCGCCTGCTGCTCGAGCTGGCTCGCGCGGGCATCTGCGGCGGCTCGCGCTTCGCGCGCCTCGGCGCCGGCGAGCTCGGCCTCGCGCTCGCGGGCTTCGAGCAGCACGCGCGTCCGGGCCGTCTCGGCCTCTTGGAGCTCGGCGCGCGCGCGCTCGGTCGAGACGAGCTGCTCGGCGATCTGCGCGTTACGCAAAGCGACGTACGAGTGGTACTCCACGTCCTCCTGCCCGCGCCGCTCGCCGCTTTGCGCGTCGGCTTGCTCGATCGCGTTGCGTGCCGCCGCAAGCTGCTCGCGGGCGACGCGGTCGCTCGTTGGCTCTCGCTCGAGCGTCTGCACGAGCGAGCGCGCCTGCTCCAGCATGTCGTTCTGCTGCGGCATCGAGCCGCAACCCGCGAGCAACGCGCCCGCGAGCAGTGCCGGTACGGCCCGTTGATTGCGTTCCATCGCCATCTCCTCGATCCGTTGCGTCATGGCCGCTGCGCGCCGCTCGAACCCGGAGAGGTTTCGCGCCTCAGCGTATCGAGCGTCGCGCGAAGCTCCTCCACCGCGTTCTGCGCTTCCCTGTTCCTCGCCGTCGCCGCCGCGAGCTCGGCGTCGAGCTCCGCGCGAGTCGCCAGCCGGGCGGCGAGCTCTTCCTCGCCTTCGGCCTGCGCTTCCTCGGCCCGGCGCAAGCTTTCCCGCGCGGCGGCGAGCTCTCGCGGCGCCCATTGCTCCGCGTTCGCTCGCTCGGCTTGCTCGATGCTCGCTTGCGCGGCCGCCACGTCGGGCGTGGATCGAGGCTCGTTGCCCGCGCATCCAGCCAAGGTAAAGACGACCAGCAACACAGTCGGCGCGACCAGCGGAGCTTTGATCGATTCCATGATGGGCTCCGTTCTTTGTCGAATGAGTCCGAGCTGCAGTTTTCGTGCCAGCGCGTGGTCCTCGCCCGGATCGCTCCAGCCGGCGGGCCGATTGCTCTATGCTGCGCTGCCTCGCCGAGTGAAAACGTGGTGCCCCGGGTGAGCTTCGTATCGTCGCTGCCGCTCCGCGCACGGCTCGCGCTCGAGCTTTGCGCCGTCGCCGCGTTCGCGGCGCTCTACGTCGGTGTTTTCGCGAGTCGCCCGCGCATTCTCGATCCGCTGCTCGCGGGAATGGCGGTTGCTGCGATCGCGCTCGATGCGCGGCGGAGCAGGGGCCTTTGGGCGACCGCCCCCGGCGCGTCGTCGGCGCCGCTCGCGCGGGCGTGGGCGGAGATGGCGCTCTTCACGGCGGTCGCGGCGGGGGTGCTTGGCGCGTATGCGATGGTCGCGTCACCGCCGGGGGAGGCCGCCGGGCGGCTCGGCAACTGGCACCTGCTGCCGGCGATCATCCTTTATCTTCCATGGGCTTGGCTGCAGCAGTTCGTGTTTCAGTTCTACTTGCTCGGCCGTCTGCTGCACGTCGTGCCGGTCGTCGCGGCGGTCGCGCTGACCGCCGCGGCGTTCTCGGCCGTGCACTTCCCCCGCTACCCGGTGATGGCCGCGACGGCCGTCGCCGGCCTCGTCTGGGTTTCGAGCTACCGCCGCCACCGCCGGCTTGCGCCGGTCGCGGTCTCGCACGCGATACTCGGCCCGTTGCTGCACTACTGGGTGCTCGGACGCGACCTCTTGGCCGGTTGGCTTCCGTAGGTTCCAAATTCCGCAAAGAACTGCAATTCGGCTCGGCTGAAGGAGCCTGCGAGCGTGCGGAGCTTCCCGTTCGGCGGCGCGGCCGCGCTTCGCCGGCATGGAACTTGTATCGCGCCAGGGCGAACCGGCAGCGGAGGAGGACGGCAGTGACGCTCGAACTTTGGCCCCTCGCTTTGTACGCCGGGCTCGCGATCCTGGTCGTTCTTGCAATCTTCTTCGGTTCCGCCTGGCTCGTCAGCTCCGCGAAGAAGGGCAACGTGCGCTTCAAATGGAGCGAGCGCGAGACGCGCGATCATCGTTAGCGGACCGTGCCGCTCGGCACATGCATTGCCTCTGGCATATGCATTGCATGGCTCGCGCGACCTTAGGTTTGGAGTCCCGGAGGCCTGCGCGATGCCGATTACCCTTCCGCCGTTGCCGTACTCATACGACGCCCTCGAGCCGCACATCGGCGCCGCGACCCTCGAGACTCACTACGACAAGCATCATCGCGCCTACGTCGACAAGACGAATCAGGCGATCGCCGGCACCTCGTGGGAAAACGAGCCGCTCGAGAAGATCGTGCGCGAAAGCGAGGGCCCGCTGTTCAACAACGCGGGTCAAAGCTGGAATCACACGTTCTACTGGCGGTCGATGGCTCCGTCCGGCGGCGGGTCGCCGCCAGCCGGACCGCTCGCCGACGCGATCGCACGCGACTTCGGCTCGGTCGAGGAGCTGAAGCGCGAGCTCGGACAGGCCGCGACGAATCACTTTGCGTCCGGCTGGGCGTGGCTCGCGCTCGAGCGCGGCGGCAAGCTGCGCGTGCTCTCCACGCACGACGCCGATACGCCGATCGCCCACGGCGAGCTCGTGCCGCTCCTGACGTGCGACGTCTGGGAGCACGCCTACTACCTCGACTATCGCAACCAGCGGGCGAAGTACGTGACCGCGTACCTCGATCACCTGATCAACTGGAGCTTCGCGGAAGAAAACTTCCGCGCCGCGTCGCGTAGCTGAGCCATGTCCGACTATCCCGGACTGCACGAGCCGGAGTCGAAGCTCACGCGCGAGACGCTCGATCAGCACCGCGCACTGCGCTCGCTGATGGAGGAGCTAGAAGCCGTCGACTGGTACGCACAGCGCGTCGACGCGACCGACGACGAGGAGCTGAAGGCCGTTCTCGCCCACAACCGCGACGAGGAGAAGGAGCACGCGGCGATGGTGCTCGAGTGGCTGCGGCGGCGCGACCCGATCTTCGACCGGCATTTGCGCACGTATCTCTTCACGACGAAGTCGATCGTCGAGATCGAGGAGGAAGTCGAAGGGGGAGGCGAAGGAGAGGAGCGCGCGCCCCGTCCGGCCGACGATCTCGGCATCGGCGATCGACGGCAAGGTGCCTGAATGAACCACCTGTTCCGAGAGCTCGCTCCGATCGACGAGCGTGGCTGGCGCGAGATCGACCAGGAAGCGGCCCAGACCTTGAAGCGCACGCTCGCCGGCCGCCGGCTCGTGGATTTCTCCGGACCGCACGGCTACCGCTACTCGACCGTCGGGAGCGGCCGCGTTCGGCGAATCGGCGAGGCGCTCGGAGGGGTCCGCGCGGCCGTTCGCGAGGCGCGGTTGCTGGTGGAGCTGACTGCGCCGTTTCGGCTCGCGCGCACGGAAGTCGAGGCGCTCGCACGCGGAGCGGAGGACGCCGACCTCGGTCCGGTGACCCACGCCGCCCGACAAGCCGCGCTCGCGGAAGATCGTGCGATCTTCAACGGCTTTCCCGCCGGCGGCATTCAAGGGATCATCGAGCGTGCCCGCGATCAGGCTCTGCCCCTGACCGACGACTACGAGAAGTATCCGCGCGTCGTTGCGACCGCGTTGACGCGGCTGAGGCAGCAGGGCATCGACGGGCCGTACGCGATCGCGCTCGGGCCGCGCTGCTTCCAGGGGCTGACCGAGACGACGAACCGCGGCGGCTATCCGATCATGGACCTCGTGAAGCAGCAGCTCGACCGGATCGTCTGGGCACCCGCCGTGGACGGCGCGGTCGTGCTGTCCACGCGCGGCGGCGATTTCGAGCTGATCGTCGGCCAGGATTTCTCGATCGGGTACACGGCGCACGACGCCGAGTACGTCGAACTCTACGTGCAGGAGACGGCCACGTTCACCGTCTACACGCCCGAGGCCGCCGTGCCGCTGCTGTACGAGTCGAAGGGCGCAGCTTCGGCCGCAGTCTGAGCCCCGAGCGACGCCTCAGAAGCCGTCCGTGCGCGACAGGCCCCGATAGGTCACGCCGATCCGGACTCGGTTCGACGTCGCGTCGTAATCGCGGTTGTCGCGGTTTCTGAACTCCTGGCGGATCGTATCCAAGCCGAGCTCGAGCGCCCACTGCGGCCGCAGCGCCCAGACGATGCCGAAGGAAGCGCGGGCGTACTGCCGATCGAAGGCGTCGATCTCGCCGAGCGTCTTGCTGTCCATCAACCGGAATCCGACGTCGGCAGTGATGCGCTCGGTCATCCGCCGGCTCAGCGCGACGCGGAACTGATCGCGGGTCTCGAGAAAGCCGGAAGCGGTCGGCGCGATCAGCCGCTCGAGGTCGAGATTGAGCCGAGCGATGTCGGTGCGCTTGCGGAAGCCGAGGCCGAGGGTTGCGCTGGTGTCGACGTCCGATGCGGGCTGGCCGTCGCGGACGAAGTCGATCTCGTTGCGCAGCACGCCGGTCGTCAGCGAGAACGTCCAGATGCTCGAAAGCTCGCGGATGAAGGCGCCCTCGACGCCGACCGAGTCCGTCTCATTGCTCGTGAAGTCGGCTTCGAAGCTCGAGACGATCAGCCGCGCCTCAGCGCGGTTGCGGTCGTTCACGTTGCGGGCGATGCCGGCCGCGAAACCCGTGTCGCGGAAGTCGGTGCGGCCGCTGCGCGGCGGACCTGAGTACGAGACGTCCTGATAGCGGACGTCGAAGAGCAGGCTCGTGCGCTCGGAGAGCGGGGCCTCGACGTACGGCGTGAGCAGCACGCGCTTGCGATGCTCTTCCGGATCGGCGAGCACGCCGGTTTCGACCGGCACCGGATCCGTGACGTCCGGATCGAGCGGCACCGCCTCGAGCAGCTCGCTGCTCAGGATGCTCTCGCGCGTGAGGAGACTCCTCAGCCCGAAGCGGCCGTTCCTGGCCGACCGCCGCTCAGCGCGCAGCGTGAGGAACGCATCGTCGCTCTCGAGATCCTCGTCCTCCCGGTCCGCGTAGGAGTCCTTACGCAGCCGCGGCTCGATGAACACGGAGCTGCGCTCCGTTACGTTCGAGAGGCCGATGCGGGCGTCGATCCAGGCACTGCGGGCGGTGCCGGTGTCGGGCAGGTCCGGCTCGTCGAGCCGCGGGTTGTCGTCGGCGCCGACGGCGAACGTCACGTCCGGGACGAACTCCCAGGCGAGCGCCGTCTGCGCCGTGAAGGCGGCGAGAAGCCCGCAGGCTGCGTGCGTGATTCTGCTGAGCATGACATCCCCCCAAAATAAACGTTCGCCTTGCCGCAAGACTCGAGTGCTAGTAGGCCTTTTGATTGCGGAAGAGCAGCGTCAAGGTCTTGGCCAGAATCTTGATATCGAGCCCGAGGGACCAGTGACGCAGGTAGTCGAGGTCGTAATCGAGCCGTCGCTTGATGGCCTCGGGATCCGGGCCGTCGTCGAGGTAGCCGTGAATCTGTGCGAGCCCGGTCAGGCCGGGCGCGACCTTGTGATTCACGAGGTAGCCGTCGACGAGCTGCCGGTACGCGTCGTCGCACGCGACCGCGTGCGGTCTCGGACCGACGAGGCTCATACGCCCCTGTAGCACGTTCAGGAGCTTCGGCAGCTCGTCGAGCGAGTAGCGCTTCAGGAAGCGGCCGATCCGAGTGGCCGTCTGCCCCTCGAGCTCGCCCGCGCAATCGGCGGTCGTGCGGAAGCGGTACACCTCGATCGGCTCGCCGTCGAGCGTATAACGGCGCTCGCGGCAGACGACCGGGCCCGGCGACTGCAGCCTAATCGCGGCCGCGATCGCGAGCATCAGCGGTGCCGCGACGACGAGCATCAGTGACGCCAGCACGATATCGGTCGCGCGCTTCTTCACGCCGCGCCAACCGGGGAGCGGTGTCTCGCAGAGCGCGATCACAGGCACGCCGTGCAAGTGATTCGCTCGGGCTTGAAGGAGCCCGAAGAACGAGATGTCCGGTATCAGATACACCGACGCGGTCGTGTCGCGGAGGTCGTTCAACAGCTTCTTGGTGCGCTCGAGGTGATAGGGCAACGCGATGAAGATCACATCGATCCGGAAGCGCTTTGCGTAGTCCGCGACGTCGCCCAGCGACCCGGCGAGGTCGACGTCGGCGAGCTCTCCGATCCGTTCCGGGCAGCGGTCGTCGAAGAAGCCGCGATGCTCGAGCCCGAGCTCGGGGCGGACCGCGATGTTGCGTGCGAGCTCCCGACTCATCGGGTTGACGCCGGCGATGACGGCCGTGCGCGTGTTGCCGGCCGCCGCCGCGAGCCGCCTGTAGCACTGACGCAGCAGTATCGGGGTGCCCATCAGCAGCGGTGCGGTGACGACGAACCACAGGAACAGCGCTCGCCGCGAGTAAAGCTCCGAGACGTTGGTGGCGTAGCCGATCAGCAACAGGAACGCGACGACGGACACCCACGCGAAGCCGACACGCGTCGCGACCGTCCAGCCGCTGACCAACGTGTCGCGAGGCTGCACCGAGTCCTGCTGCACGAACGTGTAGCACAGCAACGCCGAGAATATCGCCAGGAACACGTAGGGCTCGGTGAGGTCGACGCCGAGCACCTGCGTCGAGCCGATCAATGCTCCGGTCGCAATCAGCGGCGCCGCTACCGCCTCGAAGGCGGTCAGCAGAAACACGAGCATGCCGATTCTGTGGTATGCAGCCAACTCTCGTCCGTCTACGAACGTGTACCGCCGGTTATGCAAGCGACATGCCACGCTGTCGCACTGCGTCACGCCGTCTTGCGGGTCGTCGGTTTCTCAAAAATCGCAATCGAAGCGTGCATTCCGGGCGCCGCTTCTCGTTCAGTAGGCCTTCTCGCTCCGAAACAGGACCAAAGCCGTCTTGAGCAGAATCTTCAGGTCCAACGCGAGCGACCAATGACGCAGGTAGTCGAGGTCGTAGTCGATGCGCCGCTGCATCTCGGCTAGATCCGCCGTCTCGCCGCGACAACCATTCACCTGCGCGAGACCCGTGATCCCCGGCGCGACCTTGTGCCGCACCATGTAGCCCGGGATGAGCTTGCGGTACTGCTCGTTGTGCGCAACGGCGTGCGGCCGCGGCCCGACGAGGCTCATGCGGCCCTGGAATACGTTCAGGAGCTGCGGCAGCTCGTCGAGCGAGTAGCGGCGGAGCCAGCGCCCGAGGGGTGTGACCCGGGCGTCGTTCCGCGTCGCCTGCTTGACCTGGTCGCCGTCCTCGCTGACCGTCATCGTGCGGAACTTGTAGACGACGATCTCCTCGCCGTCGAGGCCGTAGCGGCGCTGCTTGAAGATCACGCTGCCGGAGGACGTGAGCTTGATCGCTATCGCGATCATCAGCATCACCGGCAGGGCGGCAAGCAGCAGCAGCGACGCGAGCGCGACGTCGGTCGCACGCTTCTTGAAGCCCGGCCAGCCTTGGAACGGGGTTTCGCAGAGCGCAATGATCGGCACGCCGTTCACGTCGTCCGCTCGCGCTTGGATCAGGTCGACGAACGAGATGTCGGGGATCAGATACACTGACGTGCTCGAGCGGCGCAGCTCGCCGAGCAGCTCCCGAGTGCGCGGCAGGTGGTAGGGCAAGGCGATGAAGACGACATCGATCTGACGGTTCCGAACGGCCGCCGGCAAGTCCTTCAGCGTGCCGGCAAGGCGCTCCGGGCACAGCTCGCCGAGGCGCTGACGGCCGCGATCGTCGAAGTAGCCCTCCTCACGCAACCCGAGCTCGGGGCGCTCGCGGATGATCCGGCCGAGCTCGCGGCTCATTGCGTTCACCCCCGCGATCGCGATCGAGCGTGCGTTCCCAGACGCAACCGCGAGTCGGCGGAAGCACTGGCGCAGGAAGACCGGCGCGGCCATCAGCAGCGGAGCCGTCGCACCGAACCATACGAAGAGCACGCTGCGCGAGTACGTCGAGGACACCTTGGTCGCATACCCGATCAACAGCAGCAGCGCGACGACGGCGAGCCATGCCAGGCCCGCCCGCGTCGCGAGCGCCCAGCCGCTCACGAACATGCCTTGTTGCAACGACTCTTGACGGACGAGCGTGTAGGAGAGCAGCGCAGCGAGAATCGCGAGCAGCACGTACGGTTGCGTCAGCTCGACGTCGAACAACCTGGCGGACGCGACGAGCGTCGACGCCGTGATCAATGGCGCCGCGATCGCTTCAAGCGTGCCGAGCAGCAGCAGCAGCAATCCTGCCTTGTAGTAGCCCGTCGGCATCCCTTCTCCTTGGCCCTGCGCGCGGCTCGAAGGTGCAAGCGACATGCCAGTTTCTCGGCACGTTGCAACATCGGGAGCGATGACGCCGATTCGCAAATTTTGCGAAGGTCGCGAGGCGGAAGGTACGCGGCGCGGAGCGAGCCTTGTCGCCGGAATGCGACCGAGGCGCGAGCGTGCGATCGCGCGCTACGGAGAAAAACTGCAAACGATTGCGAAAATGCGACCGCGGGAGCGAGCCGCGGGAAGCGACGGAGCGTCGGCGGGATCAGGCGGCGCCGTCGCCCTCGCGGGAAGCGCTGCGGCCGTAACCGTAGTAGTAATAGTAGGGGGCGACGTTCTCGGTCGAGCGGTTCAGCACCGTGCCGACGATGTTCATGTCCTGCAACAGCTCCTTCGCGGCGATCAGATCGGCCTGGCGCGTCTTGCCTTGCGAGAGCACGAGCAGCGTCGCATCGACGAGCGGCCCGAACGCGAGCATGTCGTCCGTGACCAGAAGCGGAGGCAAGTCGAACACCACGAGGCGGCCTTCGCCCTGTCGCAATCGGCCGACGAGCGCCTCCATCTGCGGCGAGGTCAAGAGCTCGGAGGAGTTCGGGAACGAGCGCTCGTTCAGCAGGAATCCGAGCCGGTCGAGGTCGCAGCGAACGGCGGCTCGCTCGAGGCTGACTGCGCCTTGCAGGTAATCTCCGATGCCGAAGCGCGGGGAGACGCCGAGGTAGCGCGCGATCGCGGGTTTGCGCAGGTCGAGGTCGACCAGCATCACGGTCGTGTTCAAGTCGCGGGCGAGGCTCACGCTCAAATTTATCGCGGTCAGCGTCTTGCCCTCGTCCGGGCACGTGCCGGTGACCGCGAGCGTGCTCCAGCCGTTGCGCCGCATGCGCTGCAGCACTCGCGTGCGCAGCATCTTGTAGGCGGAGCTGGCCGGCGACTCCTCGTCGATCACGACGCGGTTGTCCCGCAAGCTCCTGGCGTTCAGCTTCACGCGCGTGAGCGACTCGGTGAGCACCGGCGCGTTGCTCGCCGCCACCACGAGCTCCGGAATGTCCCCGTCACGCGGACGGGCTTTCGCGTCCCGGGCTTTCGCGAGTCCTTGTTCGATGCTTGCCATGCGCTCTCCGTGTTAGACCGGATTCATGACGACGAACGCGGTCGCGCCGATCCAGGCGCAGGCGACGGCCGCGACGGCGAAGCGTTTCCACCGCCGGCGGCGCAAATCGCTTTCGTTATCGATATACGGAATCATCACGAGCGGCGGGATCTCGAGCAGGTCCTGCACGTCGCGCGCGTTGCGCAGCGTGCCGTCCGTCGCCTCTGCGAGCGCGACGGCGCCGACGGCTGCGCCGAAGGAGAACGCGAAGGTGAGCAGCAGAATCGCGATGCGATTAGGCTCGACGGGGAGCCGCGGCACGCCGGGCGAGGAGAGCACCGTGAATCGCTCGCCTTTGCTCTCGCTTTCGAGGTTGACGGCGATCTCCGCTTCGCGCTGCTTTCGCTCGATCTCGGCGTATTGCTGGAGCAGCTGCTCGTGGCCGCGAGCGAGGCTCGCGTACTCGCGCTCGACCTCGGGTGTGAGTGTCAGGCGCTGCTCGAGCTCGGTGAGCCGCGTGCGGAGCTGGTCTCGCCGCGCGATTGCGGCCTGCAGGTTCGCGCGAGCGCCGGCCAGCTGCGCCTGGCGCTGGAGGTAGAGCGGGTTGTCGGGCGGTGCGGCCGCCGTGGCGGCGCCGCTCGGCGCACGCGGCGCGGTGGCCATCGCTTCCCGGAGGTTCTCGACGATCGTCCGCAGGCGTGCGACGTCGGGGTGATCGGCCGCGTACCGTTCCTCGGCCGCGGCGAGCTCCTCGAGCCTGAAGTTCAGCTCCGTCTGCAGAATGGTCCGGTCTATGCCCGGCAGGCCCGTCTGCGCGCTCAGCGCTTCGATCTCGCGGCGGGTCTTTTGAACGTCCGGGTGGTCCTGGGTGTAGGTCGCGGAGAGCTGCACGAACGAGCGCTGCAGCATCTTCAAGCGGTCCCGCGGGCTCAACACCGCGTTACCGAGCTCGTCGGTGACTACCGTATACGGAGAGAGCTGGGCGAGCTCCGCCTCGTAGAGCTGCTGCTGCTCGCGCAGCATCCGGATCTCCGCCTCGACCTGCTCGAGGTCGCGCTCGGTGCGATCGAGGAGCTGCAGATTCATCGTCGAGAGCTCGGGCAGGCGGCCGGCATTGTCCCGCTTGAAGCGGGCGAGCTCCGCCTCGCGAGCGGCGATCTCTTCCTCGAGCCTGCGTGCTTGCGCTGCGAGGAACGCGCTCGTCTCGGCAGCGAGCTCCTGGCGCGCGCGCTGGTTCTCGCGCAGATAGAGCTCGAGCAGATCGTCCGCGACCCGCTGCGCCGTCACCGGGTCCGTATGGCGGTAGCGGACGTGAAACGCGATCGGGTTATCGGGGTTGCCGATCAGGTTGCGAAGCGAGGCCGGGTCCTCCGCGCCGATGGTGATTGCCCGGCGCATCGCCCGCTCGGCCTGCTCGAGGTCGCCGGCGTGCTCCGGGTACAGCCCGTAGCGCTCGATGATCGGGAGGAGGTTCTCCGAGGTCAGCACCCGCTGCGTGATCCCGCGGACCCGCTCGCCGGCGGCTTCCGGAACGGCCGAGCGCACCAGATACTCGGGGACCTCCGACTGCTCGACGAGCAGGACGCCCTCGGACTGATAAACCGGCGTGAGACCGAACGCGAGCAGCAAGCCGATCGTCAGGATCGGCAGGGCAACCCCAGTGAAGAGCCCGGCGCGCCTGCGCAGCACGCCCCAGTAATCCTTGAAACCCGTCTCTCTTTCTAGTTGGTGTTCTGCCATGGGGTCTCCCGGCGACCTTTAGGGCACGACGACGACGTCGCCGCTTTCTAGGACGATGTTTTGCTCGAGGTTGCGGCCGCGGACGACGTCCTGGAACCGGAACGGCAATGCAACTTGCCTGCCATCCCGCCGCCGCAGCACGAAGATGTCGTTCGCAGAGGCGAATGCGGTCATGCCGCCGGCGACGCTGAGCGCCTGCATCACGTCGAGCTGCGGGTTCATGACGAACTCTCCGGGGCTGTTCACTTGTCCGATCACGTAGATCTTGTTGCCGTTGATCTGCCGGACCGCGACGGTGACGACCAGATTCGGGATGAACCGGGCAAGTCGATCCGTGATCTCCTGGCGCAGCTCCTCGACCGTCTTCGAGACGGCGTTCAGATCCCCGGCCAACGGAAACGAGAGGCCGCCGTCCGGCCGCACGAGCACTTCTTGGTCGAGACCCTCCTCCTTCCACACCGAAATGTGCAGCAGATCGCCCGGCTGGATCTCGTAACCGCGATCGAGGCCCCTTTGGTCTGCTTCTTGCTGTGCGATGACGCCGATTGGCGACAAGTACAGCAACCAAGCCACGACACAGCCGAGCGCTATGCCACGGGGAGCCGACCGAATCTGTCTCTGCGTTGATGAAATCATGGTGCCTGAGTGATTTCCCGTTGATGGTCCGTAATGAGTGGATCGCTTTCGACTTTAGCAGAGTGTCGGAGCGCGTTTGCTGACGGCGCGACGGATTGAAAAAGAAGTGTTATTTCCCAAATCTTGGAATGCTTGCCGATGAAGAGAGAGTTCGCAGCGCTTGCGAATCAAGAGTTCGACGTGCTCGTCCTCGGCGGCGGCGCCTTCGGCGCTGCCGCCGCCAGAGACGCGGCGCTGCGGGGTTTGTCCGTGGCGCTGGTCGAACGCACTGACTTCGGTGCCGGCACTTCGGCCAATTCCTTCAAGATCGTTCACGGCGGTATCCGTTACCTCCAACACGGTGACATTTCCCGCTTGCGAGCGTCGTGCCAAGAGCGAACGGCGTTGCTCGCAACGGCACCGCATCTGGTCGCGCCGCTGCCGATCGTCGTCCCGACCTACGGCCGCGGGCGGGAGGGGAAGGCGCTTCTCGGCGCCGGGATGCTGCTCTACGACGCGCTGACGGCCGACCGGAACGTCGGCGTGCGCGGTCGCGACCGCCGGATACCGCTGACGCGCTTCCTCGGTGCGGGCCGCGTGCAGGAGCTGTTCCCGCAGGTCGAACGGCGAGGCTTGAGCGGCGCGGCGGTCTTCTGCGACGCGCAGATGTACAACCCGACGCGTCTCGTGCTCGCGATCGTCACGGCGGCGGTGGAGGAGGGTGCGCTCGCGGTGAACCATGCACGAGCCGTGCGGTTGCTGCGCTCCGGCGATACGGTCGTCGGCGCCGCGGTGCGCGACGAGCTGACCGGGGAGACGGCGGACGTGCGGGCGCGCGTCGTCGTGAACGCGGCCGGGCCGTGGGCTCGAGAGCTCGTCGCGGACAACCTGGACAGGACGGTGCAGGGGACTTACTCGCGGGACGCGTGCTTCCTCGTCCGACGGAAGTTTCCGCACCCGTATGCTCTCGCGGTGCAGGGACGGACGAAGGATCCGGATGCGCTCGTCGCACGCTCCGCCCGGCACCTGTTCCTCGTGCCGTGGCGCCAATGGACGCTCTGCGGCGTCTGGCACAAGGTGTGGCTCCGGGGCGCGGACGAGGTCGCGGTCAGGGCCGACGAGCTGCGCGAGTTCGTCACCGAGCTGAACGGTGCGCTGCCCGGGCTCGAGCTTTCGCTCGACGACGTCTGCATGTGGAACGCCGGGCTCGTGCCGTTCGGGGAGAACGATCCGCAGGCCGTGCACCTCCGCTACGGGAAACGATCTTACGTGATCGATCACGAGCGGGAGCACTCGGTGCGCAATCTCGTGACGCTGATTGGGGTCCGCTACACGATGGCGAGGGCCGACGCGGCGAGCGCGATCGATCTCGTCTGCCGCAAGCTCGGCCGGCCCCGCCCCCGTGCGCCGACCGCGCGGACGCCGTTGCCGGGCGGCGACTTCGACTCGTTTCGGGCGCTGCTCGGCGAGGTCGCCCGGGCGGCGCCGAGCGGGCTCGATCGCCGCTCGATCGAAGGGCTCGCGCACAATTACGGTACCCGCCATTCCTCGGTGACTCGACTCGCCCAGGAAAGCGCGATCGGCGGCGGGTGCCTGAGCGGGTCGACGACCCTTCGCGCGGAGGTCGTCCACGCGATCAGGGAGGAGATGGCCGTGCGCCTGGCCGACGTCGTCTTCAGACGCACTGACCTCGCAACCGGCGCGCATCCGGGCCGCCGCGCCCTCGAGGAAGCGGCGATGCTGGCTGCGGCCGAGCTCGGTTGGGATGCTCGTACGCGCGCGGAGGAGCTCGCGGACGTCGAGCGACGCTTCGCTCTCGGGGCGCCGTTGACCGGCACGCCGGCTCGTCTGCACGAGGAGCCGGAGCGCTCGTTGCGGGAGCTCGAACCGGAACGCATCGCGGCCGCCGGGGGCGCCGCACCGCCGCCAGGCTGACATGAAACTGCTCGTGACGGGCGCCACCGGTTTTATCGGCTCTCGGCTCGCCGAGAGAGCGGCGGCCGCGGGGCACGACGTCGTCGCGTTCGGCGCGGAGCGAACGGCTATCGAGACGGCGCGGCGGCGCGTGCTCGAGGAGTCGGGCGCGACCGTGAGAATCGGGCTGCTCGACGACCGCGAGCTGCTCGCGGAACTCGTCGCCGATCGCGACATCGTGTTCCATCTCGCGGCGGCTCAGCACGAATCTCATCTGCCGGACAGTCACTTCTATGCGGTGAACGTCCAGGGTACGCGCAACCTGCTCGAAGCCTGCGTCGCATCCGGTACGCCCCGTTTCGTGCACGGCAGCACGATCGGCGTCTACGGCTCCGCGCGAAACGCGCCGCTCGACGAGCGCTCGGCGACGCATCCCGACAACATCTACGCGGTGACGAAGCTCGCGGCGGAGAGCGTAGTGCAGTCGTTCTCGAGCCGGCTCCCCGTCACGATCATCCGGATCTCGGAGACGTACGGGCCGGGCGACCATCGGCTGCTCAAGCTCTTCCGCGCGGTCGCGAGGGGCACCTTCCCGATGATCGGCGGCGGCCGCAACGAGCATCAGCCCATCTATGTCGACGACCTGATCGAGGGGCTCTGGCTGGCAGCGACGCGCGACGCGGCGGAAGGGCAGACGTTCGTGCTTGCCGGCAGCGAGGTCATCGCGACCCGCCGCTACGTCGAGCTCGTCGCGGCGGCGGTCGGCGGCGAGCTGCGAAGCGTCGATCTGCCGTTGACCCCATTCTGGCTCGCGGCCGTCTCGCTCGAGAAGGCGTTGAAGCCGATCGGCGTGCAGCCGCCGTGGCACCGGCGGCGGCTCGATTTCTTCGTGAAGCGCTTCTACTTCTCGCTCGAGAAGGCCCGCCGGCTGCTCGGCTTCGAGCCCGAGAAGGAGTTCAGCCAGGGAACGGCCGAGACGGCGGGGTGGTACCGCGCGCAGGGCTTCCTCTGAGCACGGTTACCGATTACGCCTCGGCGTGCTTGCGGCAGACGGCTGCAACCTTCTTCGACAGTATCTTCACGTCCTTCCCGTACAGCTTGTAGAACGCCCGAAACGCGAGCTCGGCCGCGCCGGTGACGGCGAGGCCGACATAGTTCAGCGGATTTTTCCAGAAGACGTAGATTTTCAGCGGCATCACTCGAACGTCCGCGAACCCTCCGAGCTCGAGAATCTGCCGCAAGCTGTACTCCGTGAACACGTTGAAGTGATCGATGTTGTGCGTCAGGTTCTCCACGCCTACGAGCGGGTTCGCGCCGTTCAAGCCGTAGGCGATCAGCAGACCGCCCGGACGAAGCGCCCGCTTGCAGAGGCGCAAGAACTCGATCTGCTCGTCGAGCGTCAGGTGGTTGAGCTCCTGCTCCGGAATGATCACGTCGAAAGCGTCGCGTTGCTCCGCCAGATACGGGAACGCCTTGCTCGTCGAGCACGGTAGCCCGCGCGCGGCGGCGTGGGCCACCTTTGCGGAATCTGAGTCGATGCCGACGACGTTCGAGTAGCCGTGTCGCAGCAGCGTGTCGACGAGGTAGCCGGGGCCGCAGCTCACGATCAGGATTCGCGCGCTCTTGTCCTCCGGCAGATGAGGCAAATAGTTCGCTTCGTAGTAGCGGCGAAACGACGTATAGCCCTTCTCGACGTCGGCCGGAGCCTGCCAGTACGAGTCGAACGGCTCGAGCCGCGCGGCGAGCTGGCGGTAGCGGATGTCGTCGATGGCGTGAACGCGTGCGCCTGCATGGTCGCCGGCGGCGTCGCTGGATCGCGTGGACATGTCGTTTACCTCCTCGTCGGTGCGACTCAATCTTCGCAGTTTTCCGCGCGCAACGCCCCTCAACCTTTTCAAGCGGTTTCCAAATTTTGCGGTGCGGGCTTTCTGCTGCGCGCACGGCTTCTCATCGGGCCCCGCTTGGCATGCATCCTGAATGCTTCCGCGAGCGGCAGTGTGGTGCCGCGTGGCACTACAACAACAAGGAGGCTGCCGAAAGCCGATGCGCCTGCTCTTCTGCAACTACGAGTATCCGCCGCTCGGCGGCGGCGGAGGGGTCGTCAACGCCGCGCTCGCGCGCGAGCTGGCCCGCTCGCACGCGGTGACGGTGCTGACCTCGCGGGCTTTCGATCTGCCGGAAGAATCGATCGAGGAGGGCGTGCGCGTGCTGCGTGTGCCCGTCTTGTTCCGCCGCGCCCGCGCCGCGGCGAGCCTGCCGTCGTTGGCCGCGTACGTCGCGATTGGCTCGTGGCGGGGGCGCGAGCTGGTGCGGCGCGGGCGCTTCGACGTGATCAACACGCATTTCGCGCTGCCGAGCGGCCCCGTCGGACAGTACCTTGCACGCCGCGCCGGCATACCGAACGTGCTCTCGGTGCACGGCGGCGACCTGTACGATCCGAGCAAGAAGCTTTCGGCGCACCGGCACGCGGCGTTGCGCGCGTGCGTTCGGCGCATCGCTCGGGCCGCGGACGCGGTCGTCGCGCAATCGCGCAACACGGCCGACAATCTGCGGCGTTGGTACGCGCCGGAGATCGAGCCCGAGATCATTCCGCTCGGCATCGAGCGGCCGCCGGCGGTCGCTCGAGACCGGGCGGCGCACGGTTTCCGGGACGAGGACGTGGTGCTCGCGACCGTCGGGCGCCTCGTCGCGCGGAAGGCCGTCGAGCAGCTGCTCGAGGTCGTCGCCGCGCTCGGCGATTCCCGCGTCAGGCTCGCGGTCGTCGGCTCCGGGCCGGAGCTGCCCGCGCTCGAGGCGCGGGCGGCCGCGCTCGGCGTCACGGGCCAGGTTCGCTTCGCGGGCGAGGTCGACGATCGCGAGAAGCACGGCATCCTCGCGAGCGCGGACGTCTACGTGTCGACGAGCCAGCACGAGGGGTTCGGCCTCGTGTTCCTCGAGGCGATGGCGGCGGGGCTGCCGATCGTCTGCTACGACCACGGCGGTCAGCGCGACTTCCTCGAGGACGGCCGCACCGGTTTCGTTCTGGCGCTGAACGATCTCGACGGCTTCGTCGGCCGCTGTCGCGAGCTGCTCGCGTCGCCGGAGCGGCGGCAAGCGATCGGCGACAGGAATCGCGAGCTCGCCGAGCAGTTCTTCATCGGCCGCTGCGCGCGGCGCTACGAGGCGCTGTTCGAGCGCGTCGTCCGGCAGGCCGGCCGAGCGGCCGAGCCGGCGATGCCGCCCGAGGCGACGGGCGCACCGTGAGCGGCGCGATGGAGATTTCGGTCATCGTGCCGCTCTACAACGAGCGGGCCAACGTCGAGCCTCTGGCCGAGGCCATCGTCGCGGTGCTCGCGGAGACGGGGCTCGAGCACGAGGTGCTGCTCGTCGACGACGGCAGCACGGACGGAACGTTCGAAGCCGCGTCGAGCCTCGTGCCGCGGATGCCGAGCGTGCGCGTGCTGCGCCTCCGGCGCAACTACGGGCAGACGCCCGCGATGGCGGCCGGGATCGAGCACGCCCGCGGTCGGATCCTCGTCACGATGGACGGCGACCTGCAGAACGACCCTCGCGATATCCCGTTGTTTCTCGCGAAGCTCGACGAGGGCTACGACATGGTCATCGGCTGGCGCCACGACCGCAAGGACAAGCTCTGGACTCGCAAGGTGCCTTCGCGGATCGCGAACTGGCTGATCGCGAAGGTGACGGGCGTGCCCGTCAAGGACAACGGCTGCTCGCTGAAGGCTTACAGGGCGGACGTCATCAAGGCGATTCCGCTCTACTCGGAGCTGCATCGTTTCATACCGGCAATGGCGTCGCTCGCAGGGCCGCGGATCGCGCAGATCAAGGTGCGCCATCACCCGCGCCGGTTCGGCCAGTCGAAGTACGGTTTGTCGCGGATCTATCGCGTGCTGCTCGATCTGCTGACGGTAAAGACGATCGTCGGCTTCGCGGCGCGGCCGCTCCAATGGTTCGTGCTCCTCGCGCTTCCGGCGCTCGCTATGTCGGCCGGATGCATCGGCACGAGCGTCTACCGCACGCTCGCAAACGGCGAAGAATTCTCGACGCCGATCGCCGGAGTGGGCGTATTGCTCGGCGCGCTCGCGTTCTTCCTGATGATGGCAGGCATGTTCGCGGAGCTGATCTATCGAACCGGCGACGACCGTGTCGAGCGCTTCGCGATGCTGACGGCGGCCGAGACGGCGCGGGCGGCCGCGACTGCGAGACGACTGAACTGATATCGACATCACCGCCGAAAGGTTCAACCATGGCAGAGACACCGATTACCGCCAAGCAGCCGCTCGAGCTTTCCGTCGTGATACCGGTCGGCGAGCGCACCGACGATCTCGCGGCGCTGCACGCCGAGTACCGCCGCGGGCTCGATGCCTGCGGCGTCTCGTACGAGATGATCTATGTCCTCGACGGCTCGCGTGCCGCGGTCCGCGAGGCGCTCCTCGCGCTCGACGAGCCGCCCGAGCGCGTACGGATCCTCGAGCTGGCGAAGGCGTTCGGCGAGGCGACCACGTTGATGACTGCCTTCGCGGCGGCACGCGGCACGAAGCTGATGACGCTGCCCGCGTACTTCCAGGTGCGCAGCGACGAGCTCCCGAAGTTGTTGACGGCGAGCAAGGAGGCCGACATGGTGGTCGCCCGACGCTGGCCGCGCCGCGGCAACGCGCTCGAGCGTCTGCGGCGGGAAGCGTTCCACCGCCTGTTGAGGCTGATCACCGGCGAGCGCTTCCGTGACCTCGGTTGCTCCGTCCGCGTGCTGAATCGGCAGGTGATCGACGAGATCGACCTGTACGGCGATCAGCATCGATTGCTGCCGGTGCTCGCGAACCGACAGGGCTTCCGCGTCCTCGAGGTCGACGTCGCGCAGTCGCCGCACGACGCGTTTCGCGGCCGCTACCGGTTGCGCGAGTACCTGCACCGCGTGCTCGACGTGCTGACCGTGTTCTTCCTCGTGCGCTTCACGAAGAAGCCGCTGCGGTTCTTCGGCACGTTGGGCAGCGCGACGTTTGCGATCGGCGGCGTCGCCGCGGCGGTGCTGATCGCGCAGCGGCTCCTGCTCGGCCAGCCGCTCGCCGATCGTCCGGCGTTGCTGCTCGCCTGTCTGTTCATCGTGCTCGGCGTCCAGCTCTTTGCGCTCGGGCTGCTCGGCGAGCTCATCATCTTCACGCATGCACGGCAGCTGAAGGAGTACCGGGTCGCCAACCTCGTCGAAGCCGTGGCGAAGGATCCGGTGCCGGGCCGCGAGCGCGGCACGGAGGCTCCGCGCCGCACGGCGGAGCGCTGACGAGGCCCGTCAGCGCTCGCGGAAGGTGACGAGATGCGCGCAGCCGCCGCCGGCACGCCGAGCGCGCTCGAGCGCGTCGTGCGCCTGCTCGGCGAGGAGCTTCGGGGAGCAGAAACCCGCGCCCGTGAACGTAGCGCCGCCGACGCTGAGCGTCGCCGGGGCGCTTTGCGTCTCGCGCAGGAGTCGCGTCGCGAAGGCGCTCGCCTCCGCGCGGCCGGCACCGCAGAGGAGCACCGCGAGCTCGTCCCCGTCGTAGCGCATCGCCTGGTCGCCGCCGCGCCGGCACGTGCGTCGCGCCGCGCGGCCGAGCTCGGCGAGCAGCGCGTCGCCCGCGGCGTGTCCGTGACGCTCGTTGAACCGGCGCATCGCGTCGACGTCGCACACGAGGAGCGTCAGCGGTGCACCCGTCCGGAATGCACGCCGCAGCTCTGCGCCGAGCGCCGCCTCGAAGCGGCGCCGGTTGCCGAGACCGGTCAGCGGATCTACGAGCGCGGTGCGCTCGAGCGCTGCCACGCGCCTGGCAAGCACCTCGTTCGCTTCCGCCAGCTCGCGGTTCAAGCGCTCGAGGCGTGTCACGAGCTCCGTCTCGTGCGCCGCATGGCGGCTGCGGCCGTTGCCTTCGAGCGGGCTCGAGTTTCGTTCTCTCAACCGTCACCTCGCTGCGGTATCGCGCTCGAGCGGCCGAGCAAGTTGCATGCCACCCACGCTCGTTCCCGCACGCATGGCACGCAACTTGCTCCTGTCCGTCGAGTCGGCGCCGGGTGCGGAGTGGGACCGCGGCCGCGGCGCCGTGCGGGTGCGTGGGTCCGCAAACGATAGAAGCGATATGTGGAATCCTAATCGGGCGGAATGGCCAGTCGGTGGCAGCGGAGTGCTCGGACCGGGCACGGCGCTCGGTGGCCGTTACGTGCTCGAGGAACGGCTCGAGCACGGCCGTCTCGGCGTCGTCTACCGCGCTTTCGATCGACACGGTCCGCGTGCCCGGGTCGCGTTGCTCGTGCTGCCGAGTGAGGTCGCCGCGAACGAGCGCCTCACCGCCGCGGTTCGTCGGGACTTCGACCGGATTCGGGCGCTGCGGCATCCCGCGATCGTCGAAGTGCTCGGCCTCGAGCGGGACGGCGACATCTGGTTCTTCGTGCTCGAGCTCGTCGAGGGCGAAACGCTCGCAACCGTCCTCGACAACCTGCGTCCCGACGAGCTCCACCGCCGCGACGCACTCGCCGTGCTTCGCGCCGTCGGCGCCGCGCTCGATCATGCGCATGCGCACGGCGTCGTGCACGGGGACGTGCGGCCGGAGAACGTGATCGTCTCGAGCATCCGCGACGTGAAGCTATCGTTCGCGCCGACGTGCCTGCTCAGGAGCCCGCCGTTCACGCTCGACACGCGGGACGACGTGTTCGGGCTCGGCTGCCTCGCCTACGAGCTGCTCGGCGGTCGCGCACCGGTCGGCGGCTATCACGCGCCGTCGGGCCCCGAGCGAGAGTACGAGCCGCGTCGACCCGAAGGCCTGACACGCGCGCAATGGCGAGCGCTGCGCGACAGCCTCGCGCCGCGTGAGCGCCGTCCGCGAAGCGTCCGTACCCTGCTCGCCGGGCTCGGCGTCGATCTCAGCCGGTCCCGCTTCGCCGTGCCCCGGGAGGCGCGCCGAAACCTCGGCCGCGCCGCCGTGCTCGGCGCCGTCGCGTTCGGTATCGGCGCGGCGGCGCTCGAGCGGGAGCGGCTGCTCGAGTGGCTCGAGCCCGAGCGGCTCGTCGGGTGGGCGGGCGCAGCGCCGGAGTCGATCGACCGCATGCTCGGACCGGTCGAAGGGCTCGTGGAGCGGGGGCAAACCGAGATTGCAGCGCGGGTTGCGGACCTTCGCGCCGTCTACGAGGCGCGCTTGCGGGATGCGCGCGAGACCGAGAACGAGAGCGCCGAGCCTGCCGCGCCGCCGGGCGCGGTGCCGGCCCCGACGGCGGAGCCGGCTTTGCCGGCGGACGCCGGGCCTGCGCGGGGCGAGGCGGAGCGCGAGGAGCCGGCCGCCGCCGAGCCCGAGGCGGCGCGGGCCGACGACGGCCGAGCGGCCGCGCCCGAGGCGGTGGTCCGCGGCGGCGCGGCCGGGCCGGAGGGGGCGGCGACGACCGTCGGCCGCACCGACGAGCCGGAGCCCGGAGCTTCGACCCCTGCGGTGCCGGCAGCGCCTGCCCGGGCCGCGCGAGTGCGCGCCGCCGCGGCGGGTCCGCGCGCCGGGGCCGAGGAGCCCGGCACGGCGACGTTCGTGCGCGGCGAGGCGGTCGTGTCCGAGGGCGCAAGCGCCGTCGCGCTCGAGATCCGGCGGACGAACCCGGCCGGAGGGGAACTGTCGATCGCTTGGTGGACGAGCGACGGCACGGCGGTCGCCGGCGAGGACTACGCGGATCTCGGGGCGGTGATCGAGACGTTCGCGCCTGGCGAGGCGAGCCGCACGATCTATGTCCCGATCACGAACGACTCGGTGATCGAAGACCCCGAGGTGTTCTACGTGAGCCTGCGGGAGGGGTTGGAATCCCGCCGGCCGGCCATAAGACAGGCGATTACACGGATGACCGTGACGATCATAGACGATGACCGGTGACGCACACCGGCTTCCCGCCGCGACGAAGCGGCACAGCAACCAGGATGAAAGCAGGCCGCGCGAGGAGCGACGGCCGATGGAGGTAGTCGACATGGCGACACGATTGGCGCCGAGAGCGGCGGTGCGGATACCGCTGGATGTCCGCGCCGGCGCCTGCGGCGACGAGGTGGTCGGTTGGGTCCGCGGGGTGCTGAAGCTTCGGGTAGCCGAGCTGCCCGACGGCGGCCGGGCGAATGCGGCCGTCGAGAGCCTGCTCGCGGAGATCGTCGGTGCACCGCGGCACCACGTGCGCGTTATCAGCGGCTACGAGTCCCGGCAGAAGATCGTCGAGATCGAGGGGCTCGACGAGGAGGATCTCGAGCGCCATCTGCCCGGTCGAGCGCCGCCGGACGAGGGGCCCGTCCGGCGGTTCGAGAAACAATAATATATAAGGTGCCGGATCGGCTCCGTCAGAGGACGGTGCCGACGGCCTCGTTCGACGGCTCGCTCTCCGCGCCTTCCGCGTTGTACGCGGTCGCGACGAAGTAGTACGTGGCGGGTGCGAGGTTGTCGAGCACGTAGGTCGTCACACCCGGGTTGTCGATCGTGACCGAGCCGTCGTACTTGCCGGAAGACGTGCCCCAATAGAGCTTGTAACCGGCGAGGTCCGTCAACGGGGTGCCGTCCTCGTTCTCGGTCGGCGGGAGCCAGCTCAAGACGGCCGAGCCGCTGCCTACCGAGGTGACGGTGATGTCGAACGCGTCGAGCGCGCTCTCCGCCTGACCGTCGCTGACGGTGATCACGATGCCGGGATACACGCCGATGTCGGCGGCGGACGGCGTGCCTTGCAGCCGACCGTTCTTGTCGCTGAAGGAAGCCCAGGGCGGAAGATTGACGACCTTGAAGGTGAGCGGGTCGCCGTCGGGATCGGTTGCGACCGGTTGGAAGGAGTAGGGCGTCTCCTGGACGACCTGCACGAGGGGTTTGCCGCTGATCGTCGGCGCCGAGTTCGCGGCCTTGCCGCCGCTCGTTCCGCCGCTCGACGGCGGCGGTGTCGGGTTATTGGCTGCCGGTGCCGTGCCGGACGGGCCGTCGTCTCCTCCACATGCTGCCGCTCCGAGGCAGACACTCAATACGAACGCGAGTCGAGTCCCTCGACAATCGAACACCATCCTGTAGCCCCCACACTTTCACGGGTTGGAACGCCTGGACGCGTGCCGACCGATCGACTACGGGAGCTAGACGGCAAAGCCGGGCGGTGTCGATGCACCGCGCGAGAAGAGCGAGCGCTCGATGCGCAATCCGACTCACTTCGCTGGCAACCCCGCTGTCGTTGGACCTTGCGGTCCGGTAGATCGGTGGTTTTGCGTCTCCGCCTTTCGACGGATTTGCCCTTTAACAGCACTTACGCAGCCGGCGCTGGACGAGCTGCGTGACGGCAATCTACGAAGCTCACGACTACATGACAACTTGTCCCCGAACGGCGACAATCCGCCGCATGATCTGCATGCCCGCGCCCGATCCGGGCGTCCTCGCACGGCGCGACGCCGTCGTGCGCTCGCTTCGCAAGCTCGTCGCGCCCGAGGCCGTCGTCGCAGAAGATCTGCGGCTCGCGGCTTACGAGACCGACGCGCTAACCGCGTATCGTCAACGTCCGCTCGCCGTCGTGTTACCGAGCACGACCGCTGAGGTCGCCGCAATCTTGCGCTTCGCGCACGAAGAAGGCCTGCGGATCGTGCCGCGCGGTGCGGGCACGTCGTTGTCCGGGGGAGCGATACCGGCGGCGGACGCGATCGTCGTCGCGCTCGGCAAGTTCAACCGGATACTCGACATAGACTATGCGAACCGCTGCGTCGTCGCGCAGTGCGGCGTCACAAATCTCGCGATCACCCATGCGGTGGCCGATAAGGGTTTTTACTATGCGCCGGATCCTTCGAGCCAGATCGCGTGCACGATCGGGGGCAACGTCGCCGAGAACTCGGGCGGAGTGCACTGCCTGAAGTACGGCCTCACCACGAACAACGTGCTCGGCGTCGAGCTCGTGACGGCCGAGGGCGACGTCGTCAGGCTCGGCGGCAAGCATCTCGACAGCGGTCATTACGATTGGCTCGGTCTCGTCGTCGGCTCGGAGGGGCTGATCGGTATCGTGACCGAGGTCACCGTCAGGATCCTGCGCCGTCCGGAAAGCGCGCGGGCGCTTCTCGTCGGCTTCCCGAGCGTCGAGCAGGCCGGCGCGTGCGTCGCGTCGATCATCGGCGAAGGGATCGTGCCGGCCGGCATGGAGATGATGGACCGCCCGGCGATTCATGCCGCGGAGGCGTTCGTCGGCGTCGGTTATCCGCTCGACGTCGAAGCGCTCCTGATCGTCGAGCTCGACGGCCCGGAGGTCGAGGTCGACGAGCTCGTCGCCCGCGTCGGCTCCATCGCCTCGCGCCACGGCGCGCTCGGCATTCGCGCGTCGACGAGCGAGCAGGAGCGGCTCGCGTTCTGGACCGGCCGCAAGGCCGCGTTTCCGGCCGTCGGCAGGTTGAGCCCCGATTACCTGTGCATGGACGGCACGATCCCGCGCCGAGAGCTGCCCCGCGTGCTGCGCGAGATCGGCGCGATGTCGGGCCGCTACGGGCTCCGCGTCGCGAACGTCTTCCACGCGGGGGACGGCAACTTGCACCCGCTGATCCTGTACGACGCGAACGAGCCGGGCGAGCTCGAGCGCGCGGAAGCGTTCGGGGCGGAGATTTTGAAGCTGTGCGTCGACGTCGGCGGCGTGCTGACCGGCGAGCACGGCGTCGGGCTCGAGAAGCGCGACTTGATGCCTTATCAGCTCGACGCGGCCGATCTCGAGGTGCAACACCGCATCAAGCGTGCGTTCGACCCAGCGCTGCGCTTGAATCCGGGCAAGGTCTTCCCTGCGCTGCACCGCTGCGCCGAGCGCGGTCACGAGCACGTGCACAGCGGCGCCGAGCGCTTCCCGTCGCTGCCGCGGTTTTGATGACGATGACCGAGCAAGAGTTCGCGGTGGCTGCGGAGCGATCGCGTGCGCTCGCACCGCGCGACGAGGCGGATCTCGCGGAGATTCTCCGTGCGCAGCGGGGGCCGTTCGAGGTGCTCGGCGGCGGATCGAAGCGCTCGATCGGCCGACCGCAGCGGGGCGCGCCGCTCGAGCTCGCAGCGCTCACGGGCGTCGTCGACTACGAGCCCGCCGAGCTCGTGCTGACCGCGCGCGCGGCGACGCCGCTCGGCGAGATCGAGCGGCTCCTCGCCGAGCGGCGGCAGCGCCTCGCGTTCGAGCCGCCGCGCTACGCCGCGCTGCTCGGATCGGCCGCCGAGCCGACGATCGGCGGTGTCTGCGCGTCGAACGTTTCCGGCTCGCGGCGGCTCGCGGCAGGCGCGGCGCGCGATCATTTGCTCGGCCTCCGCGCCGTGAACGGCCGCGGCGAGCGCTTCGCGGCGGGCGGGCGAGTCGTGAAGAACGTGACGGGCTACGATCTGCCGAAGCTCCTCGCAGGCTCCTGGGGAACGCTCGCAGTGCTGAGCGAGGTCACGCTGCGCGTCGTGCCGGCCGCGGAGACCGAGTGCACCCTCGTCGTCGCGGTGCGGAGCCTGGAAGAGGGGATGACCGTCTTGGCCGCCGCGCTCGGCTCCGCTTGCGAGGTGTCGGCAGCCGCGTATCTGCCGGAACGCGGCGCGCTGCTAAGGGTCGAGGGCTTCGCGGCGTCGGTGCGGGCGCGGGCGGAGCGCCTGCGTGCGCTGCTTCCCGCCGCGGACGTCGAGCTGCTCGCGGACGAAGCGTCGCAGCAGCTGTGGCGGGCGGTCGCCGCTGCGGAGCCGCTCGCCGAGTGGCCGATCGTTTGGCGGATTTCGGTGCCGTCGGCCGACGCGGCGCGCATCGTCGCCGCGCTCGAGCCGGAGCGGTTCTTGCTCGACTGGGGCGGCGGTTTGATCTGGGCCGCGTATCGCACGGCCGCGGTCGAGACGGTGCGCAGCGCGGCCGTTCCCGGGCATGCGACGCTGATCAAAGCGCCGCCCGAGGTGCGCGCGACCGCTGCCGTGTTTCCGCCGCAGCCGGCGGCGCTCCGCGCGGTTGCCGAGCGCGTGAAGGCCGCGTTCGATCCGGACGGCAAGCTCAACCCCGGCCGCATGGACTGACCGAACGACGATGCAAACGCGATTCACGGCCGAGCAGCGCTGCGATCCCGCCATCGCCGCGAGCGAGGAAATCCTCCGCAAGTGCGTCCACTGCGGATTCTGCACTGCGACGTGCCCGACGTACGTTTTGCTCGGCGACGAGCTCGACAGCCCCCGCGGGCGAATCTATCTCGCGAAGGACATGCTCGAGAACGGCCGGCCCGCGACCGCCGAGGTCGTTCGGCACTTGGACCGCTGCCTGTCCTGCCTCGCCTGCATGACGACTTGCCCGTCGGGGGTGCATTACCAGCATCTGATCGACCACGCGCGCGCGCACGTCGAGCGTACGTATCGCAGACCCGCGGCCGATCGCGCGCTACGGTTCGCGCTCGCGCGCGTGCTGCCGCACACCGGGCGGTTCCGACTCGCGCTCCGGGCCGCCTCGCTCGCGCGCTCGGCTGCCGGACTGCTGCCGCGAAGGCTGCGCGCGGTGCTCGAGCTCGCGCCGCGGCGGGTGCCACGCTCCGACGCTGCGGTGCGCGACGGCGCGGTGTTTCGCACGGAGCGACCGCGCCGCATGCGCGTCGCGCTTCTCGCCGGCTGTGTGCAGCCGGTGCTCGCACCGCAGATCAACGCCGCGACGATCAGGTTGCTGACGCGCGCGGGGGCGGAGGTCGTGACGCTCGGAGGCTGCTGCGGTGCGCTCGTGCACCACATGGGGCGCGAGGGCGATGGGCGCAGTCAAGCCGAGGCGCTACTCGCGCGGCTGCGCTCCGCCGAGCGCGACGGCGGCATCGATGCGGTCGTTGCGAACGCTTCGGGCTGCGGCACGCAGCTGAAGGACTACGGTTTCCTGCTCCGCGCCGATGGCGCGCTCTCGGCGGACGCCGCGAGCGCGAGCGCGAAGGCACGCGACGTCACCGAGGTGCTGCTCGAGCTCGGCTTGCCGCCGCTCGTCGCACCTCCCGGCCTCGCGGTCGCGTATCACTCGGCGTGCTCGCTCCAGCACGGTCAGCGGGTCGAGCGGCCGCCGCGCGCGCTGCTCGAGCAGGCCGGCTACACGGTCCGGGAGATCGCGGAAGGGCATCTCTGCTGCGGATCGGCGGGAACGTACAACCTGCTACAGCCCGAGATCGCAGCCGAGCTCGGCGCGCGGAAAGCCGCGAACATCGCGAAGCTCGACGTGGCTTGCGTCGCGGCGGGCAACATCGGCTGCATCGTGCAGCTCGCCGGGCGCACGCCCGTGCCGATCGTGCATACGGTCGAGCTGCTCGACTGGGCGACCGGCGGCCCTTCGCCCGCGGGCCTTGCGCCGGCGGGTTAGCCGCGGCCAGCGCTGCCGGCCCGCGGGCGTCGATACTCCTATTCCGGACGCTCGTCCGGCGCGCCGATGCCGCTCGAGCCGATGAAGAGCTGGCGCCCGTCCGGGAACGTGATGTCCCGCGCGTTCGCGCGGAGCGAGCCGTCCTTGGCCTGAAAGCCCGTCACGGTCACCTTCGTGCCGGCCGGCAGCGAGTTGCGATTCCAGCCGCGGCGCAAGAGCGCGCTCGGCGCGCCGCCCTCGACGGCCCACTCCTCGATCGTGCCGTCCTCACGCTCGACGTTGATGTGCAGCCAGGAGTGCGGGTTGACCCAGCGAAACTCCTTCACGGTGCCTTCGAGCGTCACCGGCCTGTTGGCGTCGAATTCCGCCGCGAAAGAGTGATGCGCGAGCGACGGCAGTGCTGCTGCCGACAGCGCGGCTCCGGCGACGAAGCTCAACCAATTCGTCCGCATCGTTGCTCTCCCTCAACCGGCGGTCCGAGCCGCCCTTCGACCGAAAACACGTTTCCGTAACTCGCCGTTCGCTCGCCAGGCCCTGCCGGATGGCCTAAAGCTTAAGACCTATTCCTGATCGGGCAGTTCCAGGTCCTTGTACAGCAGCTCCTCCGCGAACGGCACGCATTTGAACTCGAGGAGCTGCGCATTCGGCTCGATCCGCCTGTACAGAGGCATGCTGATCGTCCACGGCCGGGAATAAGTGTTCGGATCCTCGAGCGTCGCTTCGTACTGCAGGTGATTGTCGCTGATGCGCGTGATTCGCTCGGTGACCTTCAGCGCGGGGCTGTGGTGATTGCCTGCGCGGTCGAGCCAGGTCATGCCGTTGAAGCCAGTCGTCTCGATCACGAGCGTGTCGCCTTCCCAGCGGCCGTTCGATTGGCCCATCCAGGTATCGACCGGCGGCTCCTTGTGCTCGTCCATCTCGACCAGCCGGTTCGTGCTCGCGTACTCGTACACGAACAGGATGTCGTCGCCGTCGCCGGCCTGGAAGATCTGAAACGCATGCGGCATGTACGTCGCGCGCGGAATGCCCGGCAGGTAGCAGTACGTCTCGGGATCGGTCCCGGGCCAGCCTGCGCGGTTCTCGTCGCGCTTCGCGAGCGCTTCGGGCAGATAGGGGATCTTGCCGTCGCCCGTGATCACGCTCTGCCCTGCGGGGATCGCGGCGATCGCGCCGAGCTCCCAGAAGTCCTCGAGCGCCTGCGCGGAGTGCGCCTCGAGATTCCAGTGCGCGGTGTTCAGCGCTTGCCAGACGCCGTTCAGATTCGGCTCCCCGCCGATGCGCTCGGGAACCGGCGCGGCTTGACCGCAAACCACGGCGGGCATGACCGCGGCGAGCGCCGCGAGCGCCGTAAGCGTGCCTTTCGATCCGTTGCGCATGCAAAGCCCCCTTTGCCCTCAATGCGTCTAGATGTCGGCTCGTCCGGCGGCGCTCGGCCGCCGGAGCTCGGCGGCCGATTATCGTAGCGCGTACGCGAGCACGGTGTCCCCGGCGACGATCGCGACGTGCTGCTTGCCGCTGCGGCCGGCGTAAGTCATCGGAACGGCGTTCGCGTTGCTCGGCAGCGAGGCGCTCCAGAGCTCCGCGCCGTTTCGCGCGTCGAACGCGCGCAGCCGCTGATCGTTCGTCGCGCCGATCAGCACGATGCGGCCGGCCGTCACGCTCGGGCCGGGCCGCGCTGCTTCTGCCGCCCGGAAGCACGTACTCCCAGACGAGCGTGCCGGTTTCGCCGTCGAGCGCGATCACGCGGTCGCGGCTCGGCAGGTACAGGATGCCGTCGATCGCGATCGGCACGGCGGTCGAGTTGCCGCGGAGCGGATGACTCCACGCTCGCTCGAGCCGGGCGACGTTCGCCGGGGTGATCTGCGCGAGCGGCGAGTAGCGCGTCGCCGCGAGATCGAGGTTGATCGTGCGCCAGTCTCCCGCCGGCTGCGCAGCCGGCTGCGCGGCCGACGGCGAGGCCGAGATCAGCACCGCCGCGGCGATCGCGGCGACAGCGGGCAGGGACGAGCGCATGCGTCGTGTTCGTGTCGTTGTGCACGACAACCATACACCCGATGCCGTATCGATCCCAACAGTAGGATCATCGCGAATGGCGGGCGACTCGACCGTGCTGTCGGCGAGCACGTATACTCGCCCCGGACAGCCGACAATCTCGTGTCCGGTGACTTGGGTGTGCTCGCCGCTCCGGGCGCTTCTCGATGGAGGTCTCGATGATGCACCGAGCTCTCGTCGCTCTCGGCGCGACCGCGGGTGCGCTCGCGCTGTCCGCTTGCGCGGATCCGGATCAGACCGGCGCGGAGAGTGCGGCCGCGGCCGGCACGACGGCGAACGGCCTGCCGCGGACGCCCTGGGGCGATCCGGATTTGCGCGGCATGTGGCCGATCCACCATCTGATCGGCGTGCCGTTCCAGCGTCCCGAGGAATACGGCAACCGCCGCGAGCTGACGGACGAGGAGTTCGCGGCGCGCGTCGAGCAGCTCCGCGGCCGCAACGAGCGCTACGAGGAGGAGATCAGCAGCAACAAGATGGGCATGGGGCACTGGGCCGAGGCGACCGAGCCGCAGCGGCTGACCTCGCTGCTCGTCTATCCCGAGAACGGCCGCTTCCCGGAGCTCACGGAGCGCGGCAAGACGCTCGCAGCCTCGATGGGCTCGTCCTGGAGCCGCACGTATTGGGACAGCCCGACCGACTTCGATACCTGGGACCGTTGCATCACGCGCGGGTTGCCGCCGTCGATGTTCCCGTTCAACTACAACAACGGCATCCAGATCCACCAGACGCCTGGCTACGTCGTGATCCGTCTCGAGATGATTCACGAAGCGCGCATCGTGCCGATCGATCGCGAGCCGCTCGATCCGGCGATCAAGCAGTGGATGGGCGAGCCGCGCGGCCGCTTCGAGGGCGATACGCTCGTGATCGAGACGACGAACTTCAACGGCGTCGGCGGCATGACCAACGTCGGCATCCCGGGCTCGCCCCGAGGCGACACGCCGACGACCGAAAACATGCGGATCGTCGAGCGGCTGACGCGAATCGACGAGGACACGATCCAATACGAGATGACCGTGCACGACCCGGAGGTGCTGACGAGCGATTGGACGGCCGCCTATCCGATGAAGCGCGATCCCGGCTACGAGTTCTTCGAGTACGCCTGCCACGAGGACAACACCGCAATCCGCAACTTCATCGTCACCTCGCGGATCGACCGCGCGCGGCAGGCGGAAGAGGGCGGCGAGTGACGCACCGCGTCGCGGCGCTCGCGGCCGCGCTGCTCGCCGCGGCGAGCGCCGCTGCCGAGCTCGCGACGCCGATACGGCTCGATTCCGGTCTGCTCGGCGCGGGCGTCGACGCAGGCGACGGAGTGCGCGTCTTCAAGGGCATCCCGTTCGCGGCACCGCCGGTCGGCGCGCTGCGCTGGCGCGCGCCGCAGGCCGTTCCGCCGTGGGACGGGGTCCGCCAGGCCACGGAGTTCGGTGACATCTGCATCCAGCCGCCCGGTCAGGGCCGGCTCAACATCGCGGTGCTGCCCGATTCCCCGCCGATGAGCGAGGACTGCCTCTACCTGAACGTCTGGACGCCGGCCGACTCCGCGGCCGAGCGTCTCCCGGTCATGGTGTACTTCTTCGGCGGCGCGTTCACCGAGGGCGCGGGCTCGGTGCCGCTCTACGACGGCACGGCGCTCGCGAGGAAGGGCGCCGTCGTCGTCACGATGAACTACCGCTTGGGGCCGTTCGGCTTCTTCGCGCATCCGGCGCTCACGGCTGACTCGGAGCACGGCGCATCCGGCAACTACGGGCTGATGGACATGCTCGAGTCGCTCCGCTGGGTTGCGCGCAACATCGCCGCGTTCGGCGGCGATCCGGACAACGTCACCGTCTTCGGTCAATCCGCCGGCGCGATGGCAATCGCCGCGCTCGTCGGCTCGCCTGCGGCGCGCGGGCTGTTTCACCGCGCGATCTCGCAAAGCGGCGCTTGGATGGGTCTGGGGCCGGCGCCGTCGATGCGGACGCGGGCGCAAGCCGAAGAGATCGGCGCGCAGGCGGCCGAGGAGGGCGGGATCGCGCAGAGCGCGGCCGCTCTGCGCGCGCTTCCCGCCGAGGAGGTCACGGGGAAGTTTCGCAGCGCCGGCATGATCGTCGACGGCTGGATCATTCCCGAGGATCCTTCGGACGTGTTCGCCGACGGCCGCCAGAACGCGGTCGACGTGCTCGTCGGCTCGAACAAGGACGAGTCGTTCTTCCAGGGCGGCCCGACGGCGGCCGAGTTCGAGCAGCAAGCCCGGTCGCGGTGGGGCGAGCTCGCGGACGACTTCCTCGCTCTCTATCCGCACGCGAGCGATGCCGAGAGCGCCCGCTCCGCGGCCGAGGCGTTCAGCGACGGCACGTTCTGGCACATGCGGCTCTATGCCGACTACCAGCTCGACCGCGGCAAGCGCGCGTGGTTGTACTACTTCACGCAGAATCCGCCGGCGCCGGCGGGACAGCCGCCGTTGCCGGCGGCGCACGCATCGGAGGTGCCCTACGTGTTCGCGAATCTCGGCGAGCTGCCGCTCTTCCCGGACCGCAGCATCCCGGAGCTCGCGGCCGCCTCCGCGAGCGATCGCCGCGTCGCCGAGCAGATGTCGTCGTACTGGGTCAACTTCGCGCGCAGCGGCGATCCGAACGGGGAGGGCTTGCCCCCTTGGCCCGCGCATGCGCGCGGCGCCGCGGATCGGGCGATCATTCTCGATGCGGCGCCGGCGACGGAACGCCTACCGTCCGCCGAGCGCCTGGCGCTCTACGACGCGCTGTACGCGCGCATGCGCGGCGACTGACCGGCCGCGCGCTGCCGCGCGCCGGCCCTCGGCCGAATCACCGCTCCGGCAGCGCGAACGTCATGTATCGACCCGGACCGGGCTCCGGCAGATCCAGCGCATGCGAGAACAGGCCGTTGCCGCCGACCGCGATTGTCACGTACTGGCGCCCGTCGACCTCGTACACGGCCGGCACGCCCTCGGTCGCGGCAGGCAGGTCGTATTCCCAGAGCACCTCGCCCGTGTCGACGTCGCGTGCCCGGAACTTGCGGTCCGACGACGTGCCGACGAAGAGCACGCCCCCCGCGGTCACGACCGGCCCGCCGCGCGGTGCGTGGCTGCCGGTGTTGCGGATGCCGCGCTCGGCGAGAAACGACACCTCGCCGTTCGGCACCTGCCACATGATCGTGCCCGTGTTCAGATCGTACGCGGTCAGCTGCGACCACGGCGGTCCGATCGCGGAGAGGCCGTTGCTCTGCAGCATGAAATCGATCGGCACGGTGTACGGCACGAAGTCGTCGTCGGCGTTCGGCGGAGGCTGCGTCGCCGCGCCGGCTGCACCCTGCGGTCCGCCGCCTGCTTCGCGCAGCAGCGCGGTCGTCGGCAGCTCCTTCGAGACCACGAACAGCCTTCCCGCAAACGGATCGACCGCGACGCTGCCCCAGTTCGCGCCGCCGTTGTGGCCCGGCATCATCACCGTGCCGCGCAGGCTCGGCGGGGTGTACAGGCCCTCGTTGCGGTACGTGCGCAAGATCTCGCGGACTTTTTCGCGATCCTCCTCCGGGATGTACGGGTTGATGTCGGCTTCGGTGAACGTCAGCCGCGCGAACGGCGGCGGAGCGGTCGGGATCGGCTGCGTCGGCGATGCGTGCTCGCCCGGTGCGTCCGATGCCGGCACCGGCCGGTCCTCGACGGGCCAGAGGGGCTCGCCGGTCACTCGATCGAACACGTAGAGATAGCCCTGCTTCGACGCCTGCGCGACCGCCGCGATCTCGCGGCCGCCGTGCCGCACGGTCAGGAGCTTCGGCGCGACCGGCAGATCGTAGTCCCAGAGGTCGTGATGGATCGTCTGGAAGTGCCACAGCCGCTCGCCGGTTCGCGCGTCGAGCGCGAGCAGAGTGTTGCCGAACAGATTGTCGCCCGGCCGGTTCGCGCCGTAGAAGTCGTAGCGCGCCGTTCCGGTCGGGACGTACAGGATTCCGCGCTCCACGTCGACCGTGGATTCGCTCCAGTTGTGCACGCCGCCGAAGCGCCGCGGGTCGTCCGCCGGCCAAGTGTCCGCGCCGAGCTCGCCCGGCCTCGGCACCGTGTGGAAGATCCAGCGCAGCTCGCCGGTGAGGACGTCGTACGCATGGATGTCGGCCGGGGCGGACGCGTAGCCGATGCCGCTCGCCGGCAGCGACATGATGATCAGGTTCTCGAACACGCGGCCGGGGTTGCTCGTCTGGAGCGCGCGGATCGCGTTCGTGTCGCCCTCGAGGCCGCCGCGCAGGTCGACGCGGCCGCCGTCGCCGAACGACTCGATCGTCTGGCCGGTGCGCGCGTCGATCGCGGTCAACATGCCGGCGTTCACGTAGAACAGGCGGCGATCCGAGCCGTCGTCGTTCTGCCAGTGATTCATCCCGCGCGTGCCGACCGGGCCCTCGTTCGGCCGCACCCAGAGCTCGCGCCCGGTGGCCGCATCGAGCGCGACGATCGACCGATCCTTCGCGAGCACGTACATCACGCCGTCGACGACGAGCGGATTGAACAGATAGGAGCCTCGCTCGCCGGTCGGGTAGGTCCACGCGACCTCGAGCTCGGCGACGTTGCGCTTGTCGATCTGGGCGAGCGCGGAATACTGCGCCGAGTCCGCGCCGCCGAGATACTGATCCCAAGAGCGGTAGTCGGGGCCGCCGGCCGGCGCGGGCAACGCGCCCGCCGGGGGCTCCGCCGACGCTGCGGTCTCCGGGGCCGGCGCGTCGGAGCAGGCCGCCGCGCCTGCGGCGAGCGCGCCGAGCGCGAGCGCTCGGCGTCGCGCGCTCGACGATCGGGTCGTCCGAGTGCTCATGTTCGCCTCATCGCCGATGCATTCCCGGCGATGGTATCGAAGCGCGTGCGAGACCGCACGCGCGCGAGCGTCAGTGGTGCTCGTGCAGCCAGTGCAGCACGGCGTGCTGCAGTTCCTCGCCGGGTCCGCGATGCACGTCGTCGGAGTTCGCGGCGACGACGACGACGTGCGTCTTGCCGCCGGCTGAGTGCACGTAGCCGGCGATCGCCGAGACGTGGTCGAGTCGGCCGGTTTTCACGTGCATCCGGCCGTTCTCCGCGTGACCGTTGAAGCGCCGCCGCGTCGTGCCGTCGAGACCGCCGAGCGACAGCGAGGCGATGAACTCGGCCGCGTAGGGGCTCTGGTAAGCAGCGCGGAGCATGTCGGCGAGCAGGCCCGCCGAGATCCGCTCGTTCCGCGACAGGCCGGCGCCGTTCTCGATCACGAGCGAGTCGAGGTCGAACCCGCGGCTCGCGAGGAACTCGCGCACGGCGGCGATGCCTTTCTCCGCGGTGCCCGGTGCACCGTACGTCTCGGCGCCGATCGTGTAGAGCAGCTGCCGCGTCATCACGTTGTTGCTGTTCTTGTTGATGCTGCGGACGATCTCGCCGAGCGGCGCCGAGCGCCACGATAGCGCGGGCCGCGCGTCCTCCGGCACGGCGGCCTTGCGCGAGCGCCCGCGGAGCTGTCCCCCGAGCTCTTCCCAGAGAGAGCGGAACACCCCGTAGGCATACGTGTCGTGCTCGAGCACGGCACGGGAAAGCTCGTAGAAGCCGCAGCGCTCCGGAAACTGGCCCGACAGCTCGACCCGCGACGCGTCGGCGCCCGCGATCTGCAGATTGATGCCGGCTTGGTAGCCGCGGCAGGCGCCTTCGCCGAGGGATAGGCCGTTGCGGATCTGCAAATTCGGCAGTGGGGGCTCCGTGACGACACGAACCCGCCGGGAGTAAGGCTCCGCGTAGAACTGAAACAGCACCGTCTTGAAGTTCACGAGCAGCGCGTTCGGAACGACGTTGTAGGCGCGGAAAGGTTGGCCGTCGAATGCGCCGGGAGGCGGCTCGCGGACGTCGAAGTAGGTGTCGTCGAGCACGAGATCGCCGCGGATCTCCTGTAGCCCGGTGCGCCGCAGGCTGCGGAGCAGCTTCCAGAGCTCCTCGAGGACCAGGTACGGATCGCCGTAGCCTTTGAGCGCGAGGTCGCCGTCGAGCCTGCTGCCGTCGAAGTCGCCGAGAAAGTAGGCTTCGGTTCGCCACTGATACGCGGGCCCGAGTATCTCGAGGCCTGCCCACGTCGTCACCGTCTTCATCACCGAAGCCGGGTTGCGGGCGACGTCTGGCAAGTGACTCAGGATCGGCTCGGCGGAGTCGACCGGCTGCACGACGATGCTGACTGCATCCGCGGGAATCGAGTGCCCGGCGAGCACGCGCTCGATCTCGGGCGGCAGAGCCGCATGGGCCGCGACCGTGCAGAGGCTGCAAAGCAACAGAAGAGCCACCGAGCGCATGACGCGCGATTGTGCCGAAATCGCCTTCACCCGGCCAGGTGCGGCAAAAGCTCGTCCAGCCGCTCGAGACGAAGGTCGGGCGGCGCGGCGCCGGCGTCGAGCGCCTTGCAATAGCCGTACGTCACCCACGCGAACCTGAAGCCCGCCGCGCGCGCCGCGTGGAGATCCTGGTTCGAGTCGCCGACGAGAAGCGCGCGCGCGGCAGGGATGCCCGCGTGCGCCGCGGAGGTCGTGAGCGGCAACGCGCTCGGCTTCTTCTCCGGCAGGCTGTCGCCGCCGAGCACGAGCGCGAAGCGCGCGCGAATGCCGGCCTGCTCGAGCAACGCTTCGGCGAACGCGAGCCGTTTGTTCGTGATGCAGTGCAGCGGCAGCCCGCGCTCCCCGAGAGCGGTGAGCGTTCGCTCGACGCCGTCGTAGAGCCGGCTCCGGACGAACAGGTTGCGCTCGTAGCACGCGGTGAACGCGGCGAGCGCCGCCGGATGCAGCGCTTCGGCGGTGTCCGGATCGGTCGAGTGGACGAGCGCGCGCTTCAGCAGCAGCTCGATGCCGCCGCCGACCCAGCCGCGCGTCTGCGTCTCTGTCGGCGCCGGCAGCCCGACCGCGCCGAGCGCGGTCCCCAGGCAGTGCGAAAGATCCGGCGCCGAATCGACGAGCGTCCCGTCGAGATCGAACGCTACGAGCTCGACGTCTATGACCCTCTCCCCCCACCCACGCGCGCGCTCGCGGGACGCGTGCTTCGGCCGATGCGCACCGGCTCCCGACAGGTCCCCGCAGCCCGACGCGCAAAGGGACGTCGGCTCGGGTCAGCCGGAATCGAGCTCCAGGCGTTCGAGGCACCGCTCGGCGGGTGGGCGCCCGCCGGCAGCGCGGCGGTTAGAAGATGCGCCAGGCCGCGTCGGCGGGCGCCGCGAGCAGGTCCTCGAGCTCCGCGTCGAGCCGGAGCAGCGTCAGCGACGCGCCCGCCATCTCGAGCGACGTGCAGTAGTTGTTCACGTAGCTGCGCACGACCTCGAGCCCCGCGTCCTTGCAGCGGAGCGCCGCGGCCCGGTACAGCACGTACAGCTCGC
>CAYWGQ010000009.1:34195-49824 GCA_964457725.1 uncultured Gammaproteobacteria bacterium | reverse complement strand
GATCTGGCTGCGCTGCATCCAGAACCAGTGCTCGTTGGCCGGCTGGCGCGCCGGGTGCTTGTAGACGCCGGTCCACTCCCACGGCAGCGTCTCGACCGTGTGCTCGGTCGGGCCGCCGCGGCGCTTGGTCTCCTCGAGCAGCGCCTCGTAGTGCTCCTGGGCGGTCGCGAAGCCGTACGGGCTCACGATCGCCTCGCGGGGATAGTCCGCGTCGCAGTTGCCCCAGGCCGCGGACTCCGGCGGATTCGGTCCGATCGGCGCCGGGCGGCCGCCGCGGCCGGTCCAGAGATCCTCGATGTCGGTCGGGCTGTTGCAGCGGAAGTAGCGCGGGTCGCTCCAGAGCTCCCGATCGGCGTAGAAGTCCTTCGACGTGAAGAGATCCACCGGCAGCGGCTCGATGCCCTCCGGCACCTTGCCGTCGCGCGCGGAGCCGATGAACTGCCACTCGCCGTCCCCGACCCGCGTCTCCGTTGCGCCGACCAGCGGCACGTCCTTGATGTCCACCGGCAGGGGGCGGCCGCGGCCGACGCTCTCGAACCCGATGTCGGGCATCGGCTGCGCGCAGGCTGCGGAGCCGATGGCGAGGACGGCGACGGAAGTGGCGGCAACGAACGGCTTGCGGCGCGAAGCGGCCATGCGGGTAGCGAACTTCATAGGCAATGCTTTCTCCTATCGTAGCGGCCCGGCGAGCGTCAGGCCGCTCACCCCCCGGCGCGGAGCTTACTCGGTCAATGTCACCGGGGCGAGTGAAGGGCGCCGGGCGGCGGGCGGGTCGCGCGCGCCGGCGGGCCCCGGAGCCCCCGGAAGTCCCGGTGCCGCATGCGATTTGGTCCCGGCCCCGCTGCTCCGCTAGGATCGGTACATGTTCCGCAAAGTGTTGCTGATTCCCGCGTCCGCCGACGTCGAGCAGCCCGCGGCGCGGCGCGCGCTCGAGCTGACGGCCGCGGCGAATGGCACCGAGATCGAGATCTTCGACCCGGTGTACGAGCCGACGCTCGAAGGGTATTTCGGCAACCGCGAGATCTACGAGCCGCTGCGTGCCCGGCTGGTCGACGACCGGCTCACCGACGCGCGGGCGCTCGCGGCGGCGCTCGAGGCGCGCGGCCGGCGCGCGACCGCCGAGGCGCTGTGGGCGCACCCGCTCGACCGGGCGGTTGCGGACCGCGCTGCTCGGACGGCGGCCGATCTCGTCGTCACGGCGCCGCTCGGCGATCGGCGCGGCGGGCTGTCGCATGTCGACTGGCGGCTGGCCGCGACTTGTCCGGTGCCGGTGCTGTTCGTTCGGAGCGAGGCCGCCGCTCCGTACCGGCGCATCGTCGCGGCGGTCGATCCGACGCACGCGCACGCGAAGCCGGCGGAGCTGGACGAGACGATCCTCGCGTGCGCGAAGAGTCTCGCGGAGGTCGGCAACGCGGACGTCGAGGTCCTGCATTGCGTCGTGCCGCTCGCGGAGCTCGGCGCGGCGCCGGACGTCGACAGCGCGACGCTCGAGCGTCTGCGCAGGACGCTCGAGGAGGGCGAGCGGCTCGCGGTGCGGCAGCTCGTCGAGCGCGCGGGGCTGCCCGGCTCCTCCATCAGCATCGTCGCCGGCAGGCCGCACGCGGTGCTCGAGCAGAAGCTCGAAGCGGGCGACGCCGACGTCGTCGTCATGGGCGCGCTGTCCCGGGGGCGGCTGAAGGATCTCTTGATCGGCAGCACGGCCGAGAAAGTGCTCGAGCGGGGTCGCGGGGACGTGCTGCTCGTCAAGCCGTCGCTGCCGGGCACGCGTTCCGACGAGCCCGCGACGGGCTGAGCGCGACGCGGAGGCACTGACGAGGATGTCGCCTTCGTCCGCCGCCGCGAGAGTTGCCTCCACACGGAGCGCCCCGAGATGCTGACCGCGGGCGCGTTGGCGCCGTTCCTCTATAGCCGCCGCGTCGGCTACTTCTCGATGGAGATCGCGCTCCGCTCGGAGATCCCGACTTACAGCGGCGGCTTGGGCGTGCTCGCGGGCGACACGCTCCGCTCCGCGGCCGATCTCGATCTGCCGCTGGTCGCCGTAACGCTCGTCAGCCGCCACGGCTACTTCCGCCAGGAGATCGACGACCGCGGGCGACAGGTCGAGCTCGACGATCCGTGGGACCCGGCCGCGTTCGCCGAGCCGTTGCCGGCGAAGGTCTCGGTCGGCATCGAAGGCCGCCGGGTCTGGGTCGGCGGCTGGCTCTACGTCCACGAGGGCGTCACCGGCGGGCGCGTGCCCGTGATCCTGCTCGACACGGATCTGCCGGAGAACGCACCGCCCGATCGCACGATCACGGATCACCTCTACGGCGGCGACGCGGCTTACCGCTTGCGGCAGGAGATCGTCCTCGGGCTCGGCGGTGTCCGCATGCTCGAGGCGCTCGGCTTCACGATCGAGACGTACCATCTGAACGAAGGGCACTCGGCGCTGCTGACGCTGCAGCTGCTGCGGCGCTACGCCTACTCGCCCGAGGAGCTTCGGCCCGGCGAGCCGCGCTACGACGTGCCGGAGGTACGCGACCGCTGCGTGTTCACGACGCATACGCCCGTCGAAGCGGGGCACGACAAGTTCCCGTACTCGCTGGTGCACGCGACGCTGGACGACATCGTCGATCGCGACACGCTGCGCACGTTCGCAGGCGAGAACGAGCTGAACACGACGCGGCTCGCGCTGAACCTGAGCGAGTACGTGAACGGCGTCGCGAAGCGGCACGCCGAGACGTCGCGGCGAATGTTCCCAGGCTATCGCGTCAGCGCGATCACGAACGGCATCCATCCGCACACGTGGGCGCATCCGGCGTTCGCCGCACTCTACGACCGCCACGTCCCGGGGTGGCAGGTCGAGCCCGAGCTGCTCGTCCGTGCGGACTGCTGCATCCCGGAGGAGGAGCTCTGGAGCGCGCACGTCCGCGCGAAGCAGAGCCTGATCGAGCGCATCGGCCGCGACTGCGGCGTCGCGCTCGATCCGGAGCTGCCGCTGCTCGGCTATGCGCGGCGGATGACGCAGTACAAACGCCCGGAGCTCCTGTTCGCCGATCTCGGCGAGCTCGTCCGGATCGCGACGCAGCAGCCGTTCCAGATCGTGCTCGCCGGCAAGGCGCACCCGGCGGACGCTTCCGGAAAGCGTGCGATCGAGCGCCTGCACGCGGTCGCGCGCGAGCTCGCGGGCAAGGTCCGCGTCGTGTACTTGCCGAACTACGGCATGGAGGCCGCGCTCGCAATGGTTGCCGGGTGCGACGTGTGGCTGAACACGCCGCAGCCGCCGCTCGAGGCCTCCGGCACGAGCGGCATGAAGGCCGCACTGAACGGCGTGCCGAACTTCAGCGTGCTCGACGGGTGGTGGGTCGAAGGGCACATCGAAGGCGTGACCGGCTGGGCGATCGGCGACGGCATGGCCGCGGCGGACGACGCGAGAGCGCTCTACGCGAAGCTCGAGCGCGTCGTGCTGCCGCTCTATCGCGAGCGCGCGGGGTGGCTCGCGGTCATGAAGGGAGCGATCTCGCGCAACGCCTCGCTGTTTCACAGCCACCGGATGATGCGGCGCTACGCGGCGGAAGCGTACATGCGCTGACGGCCGGCCACCGCGTGGACGGGTGGAGTCGGCGCCGGATCGTGCGTGCCGCCGCGGCTCAGCGCGGCGGCATCAGGTAGCTCCAGGTCTCGGTCAGCACGTCGCTGCCGTGCTGCAGGAACGCGCGGAGCTCCGTCGGCTGCGTGAGATCGATCTGCTTCACGCGCAGCATGACGCGCCAGACGCCCGCGGGCTCGACGTAGTACGCGTTCGACTCGACGATCTCGCCGTTCGCGGGCGAGGTGACGACGGCTTCGACCGCGGCGTCGGGCGGCAGCGCCGCGAGCGCGGGGCCGGCGAAATCGACGATGTATTGCTGCTCGTCCGCGGCGAGCTCCGCGTAGCCGCGGCCGACCCTCGTCTGCGTGACCCAGCCGCCGGGCGGCCGCTCCATCACGTCCGCGCCTTGCCAGTGCAGACGGTAGGCGAGCTCGAGCGGCTCGCCCGGCGCGGGCTGCCGTTGCGGCACCCAGTAGGCGACGATGTTGTCGTTCGTCTCGTCGGGCGTGCCGTACTGCACGAGCTCGACGCGGCCCGGTCCCCACGCGCCGACCGGCTCGATCCACGCGCTCGGCCGCAGCTCGTAGCGCGCTTCGGAGTCCTCGTAGCTCGCGAAGCGCCGGTCGCGCTGCATCAGCCCGAAACCGCGCAGCTCCTGCATCGAGAACGAGGTCGTCAGCACCTGCGGCGGATTGATCAGCGGGCGCCAGAGCCATTCGCCGTCGCCGCTCGCGACCATCAGGCCGTCGGAGTCGTGCACCTCCGGACGGAAGTCGCCGGCATGCGGCTGATTCTCGCCGAACTGATACATGCTCGTGAGCGGTGCGAGGCCGAGCGTCGCGACGCCCTCGCGCAGGTAGAGGCGCGCGCGGACCTCGACGACCGTCTCGGCGCCCGGAACGACGTCGAACTGGTAGGCGCCCGCGACGCGCGGCGAGTCGAGCAGCGCGAAGAGCCGCAGCGTCCGTGCGTCCGGCGCGGGCCGCACGAGCCAAAACGCCTCGAAGCGCGGAAACTCCTCGCCCTGACCGCCCACGGTGTCGACGGCGAGGCCGCGCGCCGAGAGCCCGTAACGGGTGCCGGCCGCGAGCGCGCGGAAGTAGCTCGCGCCGAGGAAGACGATCAGCTCGTCCTTGTACGCCGGCGTGTTCAGCGGGTAGTGCACGCGCAAGCCCGCGAAGCCGAGATCGCCCCACCGCGCGGGCGACAGCGTGTTCTTGCCGTAGTCGAAGCTCCGGCGGTCGTAGCGGATGTGCCGCACGCGGCTCGCGACGATCTCGTTGACCTCGATCGGCTCGTTCGTCCTGCCGACGTGGAAGAACATCACCTCGAACGGCAGGCTCTCCGCGCGCCAGAGCGCCCGCTCGGGCAGGAAACGGATGTCGCGGTACTGGTCGTACGTCAGGTCGCGCAGCTCGGCCGGCTGCGGGTCTTGGGCACGGTACGGTCGCGCGGCCCGCTCGCGCGCGATGCTCGCGATCGTCTCGAAGTCGGACGCGCTCGCCGGGCCCGCGGGCGACGACCCGATCAGCAGCGCGGCGGCAGCGACGCGCACCGCACGCAGACCCCGAGCGCTGACACGCAAACGTCCATGCATCGTGTTTCGACTCGCAGAGGGGAGTGGCTCGACAAGATAGCGACAAGCCGCGGCCGAGCCAAGCTCGGCCCCGGAACGGAGCAGCGGCGGCTTCAGTCGCCGCGGATCCGATCGAGCGCCGCGCGGACCCGCGGCTCCTCGAGGGCCGGATCGGCCGTGATGTTCATGCGCAGGTTGTTCAGCGCGACGAAGCCTTCGTCGATCTCGTGGTTGCGGACTCTCTCGGCAGCGGCGTCGAGCGCCCGCAGCATCTCGCCGTAGCGGCCGACCGCAGCGAACGCCATCGCCTCGGAACCGGAGCCGATCGGACGGCGGGCGCCGATCGCCTGGACCTCGTCGAACAACCGCCGTGCGTCCGCGTCGCAGCCGACCCGCTTGTAGCCGAGCGCGAGCTCCGCGAGGAAGATCACGGAGCGCCCGTCGCCGATCAGCTGCTCCGTCAGCCGGAGCAGCCGCATGCCTTCCGGACGGTTGCCGCGCGCGATCTCGAGATAGCCGAGCCACGCCGACGAGAACGGATCGCCCGGCGCGAGCTCGTGCGCGGTGCGCAGGCCTCGGACGCCCGCTTCGCGATCGCCGACGAGGCCGTGCACGATCCCGAGCCAACGGTGCGCGTCGCCGATCCGCGGGTTCAGCAACAGCCCTTGCTCGGCGATCTCGAGCGCACGTTCGCGGCGCCCGACGAGCGCGTTCAGCCACGCGCCGGAGCCGACCGAGTGCAGGTCGCTCGGCGACACCTCGAGTGCCAGATCGAACGCGCGCAGAGCCTCTCCCCAGCGCCAATGCAGGAAATCGAGCCGCGCGAGCGCGCCGTGCGCGTACATCGCCGCCGGGTCGAGCGCGAGCGCGCGGTGCGCGCGGTCGCGCACGGCGCCGACGATCCGCTCCCGCTCGGCCGGGTCGGCAGCGTCGCCCTGGAACGTGTTGACGAGCGCGAGGACGTCGTAGGCCGCGAGCCAGCCCAAGGCCGAGGCGAAGCTCGGGTCCGCGTCGACCGCGCGCTCCATCAGCCTGCGCGCGAGCGCCTCGTTCGGCGAGACGCTCGAGTACAGGTAGTTCGCTTGGGCGTAGAGCTCGTACGCGCGCGGCGAGCGCGTGAGCGCACGATCGAGGCTCTCTTGCTCCGCGGCGGACAGTCCGACGCGCAGTGCCCGCGCGACGTCCATCGCGACGGCCGATTGCATCGCCAACACGTCGTCTCGATGGCCGTCGTAGGTGCCGCTCCAGACGACGCTGTCCGTCGCCGCGTCGATCAGCCGGGTATCGACGCGCAGCTTGTCCCGGGCGCTCCGCACGCTGCCCTCGAGGATCGCGTCGGCGCCGAGGTCCTCGGCGATCGTGCGGATCGCCGGACGGGCGGCTGCGTAGCGGAGGACTGACGTCCGCGAGATCACCCTCAGGTGCTTCCCGAGCCTCGCGAGCCTCGTCAGGATCTCCTCCTGCATGCCCGCTGCGATGTAGGCGTTCTCGGCGTCGGAGCTCAGGTTGTCGAACGGCAGCACCGCGAGGCTCCGCCGGCTCGTGTCCGCGGCAGCCCCGCGGCTCGCAGACCCGTCGGCACGGTCCCGAGCGGCGCCCAGCGGGCGCCTTTCCGCGACCGGCGCGATCAGCCGGACGCCGACCTTCGGGATCGTCTCGATGACCCCGGGGCGCTTCGGGCTGTCGCCGAACGCCTTCCGCAGCTCGACGAGGCACTGCGACAGCGCATCGGGCGTTACCGCCATGCCGGGCCACACGGCATCGAGGAGCTCGTTGCGGGAGACGACGGTGCCGCCGGCTTTCGCCAGGTAGAGCAAGACCGACATGGACCGCGGCGTGAGCCGCTGGACATCGCCGGCTCGCGATACCCGCGCGAGGTTCGGCTCGACCAGCCAGTCACCGATCCAGAGATCCGGTCGCGCCGAATCAGCGCGCTCCAATGGTCACCTCCCGGGAAGGACGCTTCCTCTCGCCGGCTCCGCGAAGTTTACCGCCGGGGCGCGAGGTCCGCGCTCGTGTCTCGCTCGTGCCGTTCTCCGACGCGGGTCGTGCGCCGCTCGGGGTTTCATCCGGATCGGCGGGCCGACCGACCACTACAACAGAGCCTCGTTCACGGATCACGTTGGAGAAGGATCATGACGAAGGCACTCCCGCTCGTGCTCACTGCGATCCTCGCCGTGTCTCCTGCGCTCGCGGACGCACGGCCGCCGCCGGTCGGCGAGCGCTGGCGCCCGAGCTCGACCGTCGAGGTGCTCGATCGCGTCACGCTGCGGATTCACTGGCACGAGAGCCTCGCCGCGCTCCGCGAGGCGGCCGCGAGCAACGGGGTCGCGACCGGCGATCTGCAAGGCTTCGCGACGCTGCGCCGCAATACGGTCACCGGCGAGTACGTCTGCGACGTCTTCGTCGTGAAGATGACCGGGGCGGGCGTCGACGCCGCGCGGACCCTGACGTTCGGACACGAGGTCCTGCACTGCCTCGGCCTGAGCCACCAATGACACCGCGGCGGAACGAGCGGCGGGTGCTCGATCGCCCGGCGGCGGGGATCTCAGTCCGGGACGTAGGCGATCAGCATGCTGCGGTACGCGCCGTCGAGAAACGCCGCTGCGTCGCCGAGCTCGCTCTCGTACCGCTCGAGCGGATTGCGCTCGACGGCGTCCTCGATGCCGAGCCCCATGTTGAGATAGTCGATCATCGTCTCGAACAGCTCGAGGTAGATGTCGCGCTGGCGGACGATCTCGCCGCCCCGGAGCACGCGGCCGTCCGCGGGCACGATGCGGGTCTCGGCGTCGACGAGGTCCGCGAGGCGCTGGAGCGCGCGAACGCGTCCGCCGAGCCACGCGCCGTTGCGGTAGTCGAGAAGGGGCCAGCGTTCGCCGGAGACGACGCCGCCGGCCGCGAGCACGTTCAGCGCCGGAAAGTGCACGTAAAGATCGCCGTCGGTGTGCGCCGCCGGCAGATAGCCGTAGTCGACCCGGGTGCCCGCGAACTCGAGCGAGCCTTCGCTACGCACGACGCGATTCGGACGCCCGGCCTCGCTCAGCGGCTCGAGGCGGCCGTCGAAGAGCGCCGACTGCACACGGTTGGCGAGGTATGTCCGGGTCTTCTCGTGCGCGAGGATCGTGCCGCCCGCTCGCCCGACCGCTTCGTTCGCGCCGGTCTGCTCCGGATGCCAGTGCGTGTTGACGAGCGTGTGGACCCGGTCGGTGCCGGTCGCCTCGTAGACCGCGCGGAGCAGCGCGTCCGCATGCGCGGCGAGGCCCCCGTCGATCAGCAGCGCACCGTCGTCGCCCGCCATCGCGACGACGTTGCAGCCGGCGCCCTGCAGGAGCCAGAGCCCGCCCATGTCGGTCGCGGCGATCGCCGGCTGCGCGCGCGCCGACCGAGGCGACAGCGCGCCGCAGAGCGACAGCGCGCCGCCGAGCGGCACGGCCGCGACGGCGCCCTGCAGGAAGCGGCGGCGCGACAGCCGGTCGCACGCAGGACGAGCGCGCATGGAACGGCGCATCGGCTCGGGCTCGCTCGGAGGCGAGCGGCTAGCGGCCCGCGTCCGGGTTGCTGGAGCCCGCGAGCATCCTCTGACCCGTCGAGGCCATCACGATCGACGTCGCATTCGCGAGCGGGCTGCCGTCCCGCGCGAGGCTGCCCTCGACGATGATCGTGTCGCCCGGCTTCAGCGAGTCGCGCTTCCAGCCGAGACGCAGTAGCGCGTTCGGTCCGCCCATCTCGAGCGCCCAGTTGACCACTTCGCCCGATTCCTCGTCCGGCACGTCGATGTAGATGAAGATGTGCGGATTCGTCCACTCGACCCTCGTGACCGTGCCGGTCAGCGTGACCGGCTTCTCGGCGTCGTACTGGGCCGGAAACGAATGATGCGCGGCGGCGGGCAGCGCGGCCGCGAGCAAGCTCGCGAGCGCGGCGGCGAGGGCGGTTCTCAGGGTCGTTCTCATATCGCGTACTCGGTATCCAATCGTTCAGTGAGGCAAGCGGGTCGCTGCTAGTACGGGAGCCCCATCCGCTCCACGAACTGCTCGTTCTCGAGGCAGATCTCGTCGATCAGCTCTGCGTCGACGACGAGACGCTGGCGGAGCGTGACGGTCCAAGGCTCGGTGTAGGCGCGCGGATCGTCGACGGTGATGCGGACCTCGAGGTGCCCGTAGTCCGGGCGGCGGATCTCCTCGCGCACCTTCGCCGCTTCCGTGATCACGCTGCCGTTCCAGTCGATCCACGTGTCGTCGCGCACGCCGATCGTGTCGATCACGAGCGTGTCGCCGGACCACTTCGCGGAGGAGTATCCCTGCCAGGACGGCGCCGGATCCTCGGGCAGCGGGCGTCCGTCGATGAATACCTGGCGGTAGCCCGCGTTCATCTCGTTCAGCACGACCAGCAGGCTAGGCGTGTGAACGAACTTCAGCATGTGCGGCAGCCCGTACGCGCGGATGAAGTTGTCCGGGAGGCAGCGGATGTGCGGATCTTCGATCGCCTGGTTCGCCGTGCGCTCCTCGACGATCGGCACGAGCCAGGGCTGATACGGCAGCTTGCCGCCCGGCAAATCGATCCCGATGTTCGCCATCTGGCGCGAGGAGGGCAGGTTGAAGCCGTCGCTCGGCGTCTCCTCGCCCTCGGGCGTGCGGTCCGAGATCCAGATGCCGGAGAGGTCCGGCTTGCCGTCGGGCATCCGCGGCGTCGGCGCGCGCATGTCGACCGAGCCGTCGGGCTTGCGGGGCACGTTCGCGGTCGGATAGCCGATCCACTGAGCGGCCGCGTCGAGCGACGCGAAGGATGAGGCGAGCAGCGCGGCGGCGAACGCGAGCCGGCGTCGGTGTCTTGCAAAACGAAACTCGGTACGGCGCTTCGAAGACGTCGACGGCATTGGCCCCCCCTTCGCGAGATTCAGCTTGCGACGCGATCGACGTAATGTCGCTCGTCTTCGCGTCGTTCGTTCCTACTTGCCGGTCGAGTGCGTATAGATCGGCTCGTGCACTCGCGGCTCCCCCAACGGCCAGATGTCCGGCCAGATGCCCTGCGGCGGCCCGAGCACGGGCCACACCGGGTCCTTATCCATCATTACCGTCGCGCCGAGCGAGCGCAGCAGCTCCGCTTCCTCCGGATAGAGCGGCGTCTGCAGCGTATTGAACGGCATGAAGCCGCGCGACTGCGTGTAATCGAGCGCGGTCAGACCGTCCTGGTCCTTCAGGTCCATGTCGATCCCGTAGCCGGCGAGCGCCTCGATGACCTTCTTGTAGCGCTTGCGAACGGCGTAGTGCAGCGCCGAGCCGCCCCGTACCTCCTCGAGGTGATGCACGAGCGCGACGACGTTCACGTCGGTGCCCGCCTCGTGCAGGATCTCGATCAGCTCGAGCGCATCCTGCTCGGACGCCCGGCCGGCGAGCACCGCGTGGATCGGCGTCTGGCGGTCGGCCATGTACAGCGTCGGATCCGCGCCGTGCTCGAGCAGCAGCCGCACGACCTCGAGGTCGCCGTTCGCGGCCGCCCGGATCAGCGGCGTCGAGCCGCGCGTATTCGTCGACCCGCGCAAGCCCGCCGGACGGAAGAAGAGCTGCATGTTCGGGTCGGCGCCTCGCTCGAGCAGCATGCGTACGATCTCGATCCCGGTCGTCTCGTTGACCGGATCGATCGACGCGCGGCCGCCGTCGACTCGCGAGCGCAGGTTGACGGCCGTGAACAGCGGCGCTTCGCCGTAGATGTCCCACTGGTTCACGTCCGCGCCCGCTTCGATCAGGCGTTTCGCGAGATCCCAGTTCACGTTCATGATCGCGAGGAGCAGCGGGGACACGCCGTCCGGATCCGGCAGATCGATGTCCGCACCGTTCGCGAGGAGCACGTCGACGCACGCGATGCAGTTCTCCCGCGCGGCGTAGAGGAGCGGCGTGAAGCCGCCGCTGTCGAGGTTCTTCGGTCGTCCTTCGGCGGTGACCCGGCGCTGGTAGTCGCGGTGGAGCGAGCGCGCATCGACGTCGGCGCCGTGGGCGAGCAGGAGCTCGATCATCTCGGGATGGCGGCGGGCCGACGCCCACATCAGCGCCGTCTGCCCGCCCCAGCGCTCGCGCGCATCGACCGTCGCGCCGCGATCGAGCAGGAGCTTCGCCGCCTCGACGTTGCCCGTCCTCGCGACGGCCATCAGGGCCGTCTGCCCTTCGGGGTTCGGCGAGTCCGGGTCGGCGCCCGCGTCGAGCAGCAGCCGCAGGATCTCCGTATCGGCGACCTCGGCCGCGAGCCCCATCGCCGTCGCGCCGTAGGCGTTCGCGAGCGTCGGATCCGCGCCCGCGTCGAGCAGGCGCCGGACCTCGTCGACGTTGCCTTCGTAGACGGCCCACTGGAGCGGCGTGCTGCCGTCGGCGTAGCGGCGGTCGACGTCGGTCACGTCGCCGCTCGCGCCGCGGGCGAGCAGCAGCGCCGGCAACCCGGCGAGAACGGCGGTCCGGTACGCCCGGCGAAGCACCTCAAACCTCGGCGAACGGACCGGTGCTGTCCGCGAAGCCTTCGAGCTCCTCGGCCGGCACGCCGACGCGGTCGAGCATCGTCACGAGCAGGTTCGCGTGCGGCGTGTCCTGCGGGTAGCGCAGGTGCTGGCCGCCGCGGACGCCGCCGCCGCGGCCGACGAGCGCTTGCGGCAGCGGGTCGTTGTTGTGCGCGTCGCTGTTCGCCATGTTGCTGCCGAACAGGATCAGCGAGTGATCGAGCACGGAGCCGTCGCCGTCCGGCGTCTCGGCCAGGCGCATCGCGAACTTCGCGAACACCTGCGTGTGCCAGTTCTGGATCAGGCGCAGGTTCGCGATGCGCTCGGGGTAGCCGCCCCAGTGCGAGGTCGGATGGAACGCCTCGTGGACGCCGAGGTGCGGATAGGTCCGCATGCTCGCTTCCTCGACCATTTTCATCGTGGCGACGTTCGTCCGGTTCGTCTGCCACGCGAGCGCCATCAGCTCGAACTGCAGATCGAGCAGCTCGCCGAACTCCTCCGGCGGGCCGAGCGGCGCTTCGGGGAGGTCGGCCAGCGCCTCGCTGTTCTCCTTCAGCCGCTGCACGCGCAGCTCTACCTCGCGCACCGAATCGAGGTAGGTGCTCACCTTCGCCCGGTCGGCCGCATCGAGCTTCCGGTTCAGGCTCGCCGTCGCCTCCTTCACGTAGTCGAGCAAGCTGCCGGTCGTCTGCAGGATCGCCTGGCGTTCTTCAGCCGTGTCGCCCTGGCCGAACATCGAATAGAAGACCTTGCGCGGGTTGCCTTCGAGCGGCAGCGGCTGGTCGGGCGTCCGGAACGAGATCATGCCGCCCGGTTCGCCGCAGAGCTCCATCGACGGCAGCGTCGTGTCCTTCTGCAAGTAGCGGGCGGCGATCTGGTCGACGGTGACGCCGACGCCGGTCGCGGCGTTGCGCTGCTGCGGCTTCACGCAATTCAGCCAGGTCTCCTGCTCGATCGCATGCGGCACGCCGCCTTCGGCCGCTTTGTTGCGGAGCCCGCTGACGACGGTCAGGTAGTCCTTCAGCGGCGCGAGCGGCTCGAGGATGAACGGGAAGTCGAAGTCGCGTCCGGTCCGGCGCGGCTCCCATTCCTCTTGCAGTGCGCCGTGCGGGAAGTAGATGAACCCGAGCCGCGGTCCGGGCTGCGCGGCGGTCTGCGCGAGCGCAGTGCCGGCGGGCACCATCGCGTCGAGCAGCGGCAGCGCGATCGAGGCGCCCGCGCCTTGCAACACCATGCGCCGCGACAGATGCTTTCGGGTCAGGAACATCGGTCTCCCTCCTTACATCTCCGCTCGGTCGAGCGCCGCCTGCAGGACGCCGCCCGCGGGCTCCCGCTTGCGGAACGCATCGCTGAACACGATCCCGAGCACGATCGACTCGAACGTGTAGTCGTCCCTCGCGGCGCGGCGGACGATCGCCCGCACCGCCGGCATGTCGCGATAGTCGAGGCTGCGCCCCAACGCGAACGTCAGCAGGCTCTCCGTAAATGACTGCACGAACTGCTCCGGGCGCGCGACGAGCGCGCGGCGCAGGTCCGCGGGCCCCGCGACGGCCGTGCCGTCCGGCAGCTCGCCCGGCGCGTCGATCGGCGTGCGGGTGTCCGGATCGTGCGTGCGCCACTGGCCGACCGCGTTGAAGTTCTCGAGCGCGATGCCGAGAGGATCCATCGTCCCGTGGCACGAGAAGCAGGTCGGGTTCGCGCGGTGCTGCTCGAGGCGCTCGCGCAGCGTTCGCGGCGGCTCGCCCCTGCGGTTCTCGGCGAGCTCGGGCACGTCCGGCGGCGGGGCGGGCGGCGGCGCGCCGACGAGGCGCTCGAGGATCCACGCGCCGCGGAGCACCGGCGACGTGCGGTTCGGATAGGCCGTCAGCATCAGGATCGCGCCTTTGCCGAGGAGCCCGTGGCGGGATTCGTCCGCGAGCGTCACGCGGCGGAAGCGTGCGCCTTTGACGGTCTCGATGCCGTAGTGCATCGCGAGCCGCTCGTTCAGAAACGTGTGGTCCGCGGTCAGCAGATCCACGATGCTCCGGTCGCTGCGGAGCACGCTGTCGACGAAGAGCTTGAGCTCCTCCTTCAGCAGGTCGCGCGGGTCGAGCAGGCCGCTTGCGTGCGGGAACGCGGCCCGGTCTGGCACGATCTCGTCGAGCTTCGGCACGTCGAGCCACTGGAACGCGAAATCCTCGACGAGCGACAGCGCGCGCGGGTCGGCGAGCATTCGCTGCACCTGCGCCGTCAGCACGCTCGGCTCGCGGAGTCGCGAGGCGTTCGCGAGCTCGAGCAGCTCCTCGTCCGGCACGCTGCTCCAGAGGAAAAACGACAGACGTGACGCGAGCTCGAGATCGTCGAGCTCGACGACGCCGTCGGCACTGCCGGCTTCGGCGCGGTAGATGAAATGCGGGCTCGCGAGGATCGCGCTCAGCGCGTCGCGGACGCCGTGCTCGAATCCCCCCGTGCGCGCGCCCGCGTCGTAGAACGCGAGCAGCGCGTCGAGGTCGGCGTCCGTCACCGGGCGGCGGAACGCCCGCTCGGCGAGGCTCGTGACGATCTCGATCGCGCAGCGCCGCTCCGCCGACGCTTCCGCCGGCCGGCAAACGAAGATCTTCTTGCGGCTCGGCGAGTCGCTGAGCCCGGTGGCCGACAGCGGACCGCGGATCTCGAGCGCGTGCGCGGCCTGGATGCGCTCCTGGCCGCCTTCGAGCGCGATCGTGCGGATCCGCTCGTCGCTCTCCGCGAAGCTGCGGTGCACGAACGTGACGGCGAGCCGGTGCTGCCCCGCGGTCGCGTAGAAGCGGATCTTGCGGAGCCGCGCGTTGATCGCCTCGACCGCCGGGTCGAGCAGCTGATCGATCGCCTTGTGATCCGCCTCGCCGCCGATCGTCGTCCGATAGAACTCCGTGCCGTCGAGGAGCGCGATCACGACGTTCTCGAACTCCATCCGCGGCACTTCGCGCGCGAGCGCCATGTCGCCGATCGTCAGCTCGTACTCGCCGTCCGCGGGAAAGTTGTGCTCGACGACGAAGCCGCCGCGCGTGCCGAACGGCATGCCTGGCAGGTGATGCTGCTGGCGGCCCGTGCCGGGCGCGCCCTGCGGCGGCAGCGAGATCACCATGTTGGCAGGGTCGCCGTACGTGACCGTGATCGGCGGCGCCTCGAGGTTGCCGACGGCCTCGAGCGCGATCGCTCGAGCCGCATTGACGTACTGGTCGACGAAAGCCGGCGAGACCTGCAGGGCGTCGGCATTGTTGTCGAAGTGGCCGGCGACGTTGTCGTCCGGCAGCCATTGCGCCGGGTCGATCTCGAGCGCGAGGAGGTCGCGGATCGCGTTCGCGTACTCGCGGCGGTTCAGCCGGCGTAGCGATACGCGCCCCGGCGCGCCGGCGCCGGCCGCGGAGTCGATCTCGTTCTCGAGCCAGGCGGCGAGCCGCACGACGGTGTCCGCATCGGGGCGCGGTCCGCCGGCCGGCGGCATCAGGCCGCCGCGGAGCTTGCGGATCGCGGCTTCCCAGACCTCGGCGTCCTCGGCAATGCGCTCGGGCGACAGTGCGTCGAACGCGCGGCCGCCGGCCATGTCGAGCCGGTTGTGGCAGTCGAAGCAGTACCGCTCGACGACGGCCCAGTGATCGGAATCGCCGCCGTGCAGCCTGTAGAGCAGCGCCGCGCCTCCGGCTGCGGCGAGCAGGCCGACTAGCGCTATGCTGCGTTTCGCTGCGATTGCCGCCACTCCTGGTTGTGCATGATCGGCATGGACGTGCGGCGACGGCGGCCGACCGGCCGCCGGGCAGACCTCGTGCCCCCGAAAAAGAAAGCTGCCGTTCAATTATTCAGTCGGCGCGGAGCCTTGTCGAGGTTACCAACACCCCAACACTGAGAGCACCCGGCTGCGGCCCGGCCACGCCGCGACCCCGGGTAGGAGCGGCTGTCCAGCCGCGACTCCACCCGGCTGCGGCCGGGCCACGCCGCAACCCCGGTGTAGGAGCGGCTGTCCAGCCGCGACTCCGGCTGCG
>CAYWGQ010000009.1:0-34095 GCA_964457725.1 uncultured Gammaproteobacteria bacterium | reverse complement strand
ACCCCGGTGTAGGAGCGGCTGTCCAGCCGCGACTCCGGCTGCGGCCGGGCCACGCCGCGACCCCGGTGTAGGAGCGGCTGTCCAGCCGCGACTCTTCGAGCATCCGCTCTCCGTCCCGCGACCGCCGTTCGCTATAGTGACCGCCGCCGCGTCCGAACGGCGTTTGGGGGACGATCGAAAATGCACGACGACCACGAAGAACGGCCCGGGCAGACCGCCGGGCAAGCAGCGGCGGAGCGCGGCGCGCCCGCCCACCTCGATCGGCGCGGATTCTTCCGCGGCGCCGCGCTGCTCGGCGTCGGCAGCCTCGGCGGGACCGGCGCGCTCGCGCAGACCGTCGCCGGACCGGGCTCGACCGGCACCGACCCCGCGGCCGGAGCCGCGGCGCTCGAGTCGCAGACGCAACGGGCGATGCGCTGGCTCGGCCGCGAGCCCGCCGACTGGGTGCGCCGCCGCACGGACGTCGATCACGACGTCGCGATCGTCGGCGGCGGACAAAGCGGCGTCGCGATCGCGTACGGCCTGCGCCGCAAAGGCGTCGGCCGCGTGACCGTGATCGACAGAGCCGCCCCGGGTCGGGCCGGCATCTGGCGCACGATCGCCCGGATGCATCAGCTGCGCACGCCGAAAACGTTGGCCGGTCCCGAGCAGGCGAACCCCGCGCTCGGCTTCCGCGCGTGGTACGAGACGTTGAACGGCCCGGAGGCGTTCGATGCGCTCGATCGGATTCCGCGTCTCGCGTGGGCGGACTACCTCGACTGGTTCCAACGCGTGACCGGCACGACCGTGCGCTACCGCACCCGCCTGCTCGAGATCGAGCCCGCAGGCGAAGTGCTGCGTCTGCATCTCGAGGCCGACGGCGCGCGCCGCGTCGAGACGGCCCGCAAGGTCGTGCTCGCGAACGGCTACGCCGGCGCCGGCGGGCCGAGCGTCCCGGACTTCTTGCGCGCGCTGCCGGCCGCGGTCTGGACGCACACCGCAAATCCGCTCGACGCGGCTGCGCTTGCCGGCAAGGTGGTCGCGGTGATCGGTGCCGGCTCGTCAGCGTTCGACGCGGCGGCGGTCGCGCTCGAGAGCGGCGCGGCCGAGGTGCATCTCTTCAGCCGCCGCTCCTACATCGATTATCCGGCGCCGCCTTCGAGGCCCGGCGGCGCGCCGGTCGACCGCGGCCACCCGAACGTGCTCGAGCTCACCTACGAGCTGCCGGATGCGGTCCGGTGGCGCAATTTCCTGCTCGGCGATCGACGGCCGGCGTCCGTGCCGCTCGACTCGATCGAGCGGGTGATGGGCTTCGACGGCTTCCGCGTGCACCTCGAGCGCTCGTGGCGGGGCGCGACGCTCGCCGGCGGACGGGTCGTCGCCGACATCGACGGCGAGACGTGGCGCTTCGATCACGTGATCGCCGGGACCGGCTATCAGATCGACCTCGCGGCGCAGCCCGAGCTCGCGCGCATTCACGACTCGATCGCGCTCTGGCGCGACCGCTTCCGTCCGGCGCCGGGCGAGGAGAGCGCCGCCGGCGGGCGCCACCCGTATCTCGGCCCCGGGTTCGAGTTCCTGCCGCGCGACGGCTCGGGTGCGGATTTTCTCCGCAACATCCACTGCTTCAACCTTGCCGCCAGCCTGAGCTTCGGCAAGCCGGTCGGCGACATTCCGAGCGCGGCCGACCACCCGCGGCTCGTCACCGCGATTGCGCGCGACCTGTACGTCGCGAGCGTCGACAGCGACGCGCACGAGCGGTTCTTCGAGGCTCCGCTCGTGCCGGCGGACCCGGCCCCATACCGGCGAGCGATCGCGCGGTCCGCACGAGAGGTGGCCTAGCGGACCTGGCGAGCGCCGGGCGGGACGAGGCCCGTCCCGCCCGGTGTACGGGAAAGTGCGGATGGCACGGCGGGGCCCGTTCGCCGACAATGCGCGCGCGAAGAGGCACCGGGTCATTCAAGGATGAAGCTGACGCGAAGCGTCATGATCTTGCTCGGCCTGCTCGGCGTGGTTCGCGCGGCCGCTGCCGATCCCACCGATATCGAGGGCCGAGTCGAGGCTTGCGCCGCCTGTCACGGCAAGCAGGGCCGATCGCCGGAAGAGGGCTACGCGCCGTCGATCGCGGGCAAGCCCGCGGGCTATCTGCACCAGCAACTGCTGAATTTTCGCGACGGACGCCGGCAGCACCGCGTGATGCAGGGCATGCTCGCGTATCTCTCGGACGAGTATCTGCACGAGATGGCGTCGTACTATGCGGCGCAGACGCCCGCGCTCGCAGCTCGCTCCCGCGGGGCCGCGCCGGCGATGCTCGAGCGCGGCCGGATGCTCGTCCTCGAGGGCGATCCCGCGCGCGACCTGCCGGCCTGCGCGAGCTGCCACGGCGCGGAGCTCCTCGGCGTCGATCCCGCGATTCCCGGCCTGCTCGCGCTCTCGTCGGACTATCTCGCCGCGCAGCTCGGCGCCTGGCGCGAGGGTTCGCGGCGGGCCGCGCCGCCGGATTGCATGGCGGAGGTGGCCCGCCGGCTCACGCGCGAAGAGCTCGCCGCCGTCACGGCCTGGATCGCGAGCCGGCCCGTGCCTGAGCTGCACACGCCGGCTCCATCGTTGCCGGGCGAGCTGCCGATGCCCTGCGGAGGCGTGCCGTGAGATACGCGCGAAAGTGGCCGGTCGCCGCTGGGCTCGCGCTTCTGCTCGCGCTCGCATCCTGGCTTGCGCGCCCGGAGCTCGTCGAGACGGCGCCCGAGGAGACCAGCATCGAGCCGACGCCGGCGTTGATCGCGAAGGGCGAGTACCTCGCACGGGCCGGTAACTGCATCGCCTGTCACACCGCCCCGGGGCAGGCGCCATACGCGGGCGGGCGGGCGATCGCGACGCCGTTCGGCGCCGTCTACAGCACGAACCTCACACCCGATCCCGAGACCGGTCTCGGCAACTGGTCCGCCGCGGATTTCTGGCGGGCGATGCACTACGGCAAATCGCGCGACGGGCGACGGCTCTATCCCGCGTTCCCGTACACGAGCTACACGCACGTGACACGCGAGGATGCGGACGCGATCTTTGCGTTCCTGCGATCGCTCGAGCCCGTCCCGAGCCCGCGGATCGAAGCGGACATCGGCTTTCCGTACAACACCCAGCTCGCCCAGATCGTCTGGCGGGCGCTGTACTTCCGGCCCGGCGGGCTCGAGCCCGATCCCGCGCGCTCACCGGAGTGGAATCGCGGCGCCTATCTCGTCGAGGGTCTCGGCCATTGCAGCGTCTGTCATACCCGCCGGACGCCGCTCGGCGGCGAGGACGCGTCCGCCCGTTACGTCGGCGGCTCGATCCCGATGCTCGGCTGGGACGCTCCGCCGCTCGCGCCGACGGGGCCGCTGTCCGACGAGGAAGCGGCCGAAATGGCGGAGGTGCTGAAGGCCGGCACGTCCGCGCACGGCGTCGCATCGGGACCGATGGCCGAGGTCGTGTTCCACAGCCTGCAGTACCTCGACGACGCAGACATCGCCGCGATCGTCGAGTACGTCCGCGCGCTGCCGCCGCCCCCGCCGCGCACGAGGGGGAGCGGTCCGGTCGTCGCCTCCGGGCGCGCCGAGCAGCTGGTTACGCTGGGTGCGTCGCTGTACCGGGAGCACTGCGCGGACTGCCACGGCGCGGACGGCAAGGGCGAGCCGTACGTCTATCCCGCGCTCGCCGGCAACCCGCTCGTCACCTCGCCGTCCCCCGCCAACCTGCTCGCGACGGTGCGGCTCGGCGGGTACGCGCCGAGCACGGCCGCGCACCCGCGGCCGTACGGGATGCCGCCATACGCGCAGCAGCTCTCGGCCGAGGAGATCGCCGCCGTGGCGAGTTATGTGCGCCGCGCGTGGGGCAACGGCGCGCCGGCCGTCTCGCCGACGCTCGTGCGGGAACGTCGCTAGGGGCGGTCTCGGCCCTTCGGATCCGCTCTCAACAAAACGTTAGCCGATCGAAGGATCGGCCGCGTCCGAAAAAAATGCCGGTGCCCTCGCCGAGGACACCGGCATCGCATTCGGCCGCCGGGCTCCGGCACCCCGCTCGTCGCGAGCGGGACGACGTGCCGGCATCGGCGAGCGGCGCCCGCTAGTTCACCATCGCCTTCAGGTTCTTCAACGGCAGCACGCGCACCTTCTTGCTCGCGGGCTTCGCTTTGAACATCATCTTCTCGCCGGTGAACGGATTCACGCCCTCGCGTGCCTTCTGCGCGGGCTTGGTCACGACCTTGAGCTTCATCAGGCCGGGAACCGTGAAGAGGCCGCTGCTTCGGAGGCTCTTGCGCATCACTCCGCTCAACGAGTCGAACACGGCCTCCACTTGCTTGCGGGTGAGCCCCGTGTCTTTGGAGATCGCTGCAAGGACTTCCGACTTCGTCGGTGCGCTAGCCTTTTTTGCCATGGTTCCGTGTTCCTGAAAGAGTGTGAATGACGTTCGGCGCAATGCGCCGCCCTGACCCGGCGCGCAAAATAGCACACTGTCCTTCCGGCACAAACGTTTTTCCCGAGAAAACTCGCGTCTTCGGCTCATTCGAGGTCTCGACCGTCGGCGCATCCCCGAAGCCGACACCGAAAGAGGGCGTTCGACCCGGGGGTGTGCTCCGATCGAGTGCAGTCCGTCGCGACGCACGAGGAGCCGCTCGACTCTGCGGGCCGATCGCGATCGCTGCACGCGCTTGCGGGTCAGTAACAGAATCAATATTCTGTTTGGCGCACGCGTTATCCGCTCGGCCCTGCCGGCCGGAAACCCGCCACACATTTATATAGGGGGCGAGCCGATGCGAATTCTCGATGCGGGACGACGCGTGCGTATGTGCTGCCTGCTCGTGGCCTGCGCGGCAACGGCGCCGCTGCAAGCGGACGCCGCGGCCACGATCGCCGGGCGAGTCGTCGACCTGAACGGCAGCCCCGTTTCGCAAGCGCAGGTGATCTTCGATCGCGACGAGCATGCGCGAGGCGCGAGCGTCGTCACGGTATTCACGGCCGCGGATGGCACCTTTCGCTTTCCGGAGGCGTATCCCGAGGCGGTGGAGGAATCGCGCCTCGTCGTGCGCGCGCTCGGCTACGAGCAGGTGAGCCGCAGCGCACGCCGCGAGTCGCTCGCGCGAGGCGACGATCTGGTCGAGGTGACGTTCGTCGTGCGGCCCGTCCAGAATCAGGCGGCCGTCGCGCCGGCGTCGGCGTGGCTCGCCAGAATCGGTGACCGCGCGCGCCGGTCGCAGTTCATCATGGATTGCATCGATTGCCACCAAGTGCCCGCGTCCGAGGTGCGCGCGTTCGCCGGGGCGGTCGCGGATCTCGGCGCGCCCGATCCGCAGCACGCCCGGCTCGAGAGCTGGCGCTACATCGTCAAGTACATGAACTATTGGTCGGCGTGGGAGTTTTCCCGCGGCCGGCGCGGCGAGGACGAGAAGGTCGACACCGAAGCGGTGTACTCCGTCGACAACGGCGAGCAAGTGGCCGCGCTGCTCGCCGAGATTTTCGACGACCGTCTGGACTCGATCAGCGGCTACGACTGGGGCGCGCCGGTGATCGCAACGGAGCGCACCGCGATCTGGGAGTACGAGGTGCCGCACCCGAACGCGGTACGCGAGGCGCTGATGCTCGGGTCGCCGCGCAAGCTTTGGATCGCCGACGTCTCCGCGAACCGGATGTTCGCAGTCGACGTCGCGAGCGGCGAGCGCGAGGTGCACGAGGTGCCGTCCGAGCTGCTGATGAGCCCGCACTCGCTGCATCGAGACAGCGACGGCTCGCTGTGGATCACGCCGCTCTTCAACAGCATCGTCGCGCACCTCGACGTCGACTCCGGACGCTGGCGAACCTGGCGGCTGCGCACACCCGACGGCAAGAGCCCCGGCATCCACGATCTCAGCTTCGGCTACGAGCACGAGCTGCTGACCGACGCGGCCGGACGCATCTGGTTCTCGGACATCGGCAACAACTCGGTCGGCTACTTCGATCCCCGCGACGGCAAGAGCGAGGTCTGGCCCGCCCCGCCGTCGCCGGGGCGTCCCGGCCGGACGGCGTTGTACGGGCTGATCATGACGAAGGACCGCAGCGAGGTGTGGTACAGCCAGCTCGGCAACGGCACGTTCGGCGGCTTCGACATCGAGCGCAAGGAGTACATCGGCCCGTTCCAGCTGCCGGACAGGAACGCGGGTCCGCGCCGCATCACGATCAGCGACGACGACGTCGTCTACATCGCGCTCTACGGCAGCGGGCAGCTCGCGGAGTTCGATACGAAGACGCGGCAGATGATCGGCATCTACGACATGCCGGACACTGCGAGCGCGCCGTACTCGGCGACCTGGGATCCGGTCCGCCGCGTCGTCTGGATCCCGACGTCGAACGGCGACGTGATCTACCGTTTCGATCCGCGCACGAAGGAGATCGGCGTGCTGCCGCTGCCGCGCGAGCAGACGTTCCTGCGGATGGTCGACGTCGATCCGCGCACCGGCGTGCTCGTCACGTCCTACGCGAACATCGTCGACGTCGTGCAGGGGCCGCGGATGGCGCTGATCGTCGATCCCGGCGACGGCGCGTATCCGGAGAGGTTCTCGCCGGCGGCCAATTCGGCGGAGGCCGGCCGATGAGCGGCCCGGCGGTCCTGTCGGCCGCCGCGTCGGTCGTTCTGACGGCGGCGGTGCTCGCGCTCTCGCCGGCGGGCTCGGTCGCGCAGGAAGCGGGCGAACGTCTGCTCGCGGACGCGCACTGCGATGCGTGCCACCAGCGCTCGGAGCCGTCGCTCGGGCCGCCGTACGTCGCGATCGCGGCACGCCATGCGCCGCGGCGCGACGTGATGGTCGAGGTGCTCGCGCAGAAGATCGTGCACGGCGGCGGCGGCAACTGGGGCATCGTGCCGATGGTGCCGAATCAGTGGGTGTCGCTCGACGACGCGCGTGCGATGGCGGAGTGGATCTTGTCGCTCGCCACGGAGTAGGTGCACGGCACCGTTTCGCTAGACGTCGGATCCGCTAGGCCGCGCGGCGCCGTGCTAGCGCGCGTGAACCTTCCGGCGCGCGGCGGTAACCCAGCGATTGTCACGTCCGCAACATCAGGGAGGATGTGCGATGACAGCGCCCGCCGCGTTTTGCAGATTCTGCAATTGCTTCGCCGCGCCTGCCTTCTTGCTCGCCGCGCTCGCGGCGCACGCGCAGCCAGCGGCCGTCGTCGAGATGACCGGCACGTTCACGTTCGAGCCCGGCACCGTCGAGATCGCGGCGGGCGACACGGTCGAGTGGCGCAACGTCTCGAGCATGCCGCACACCGCCACCGCGGACGCTCGTCTCGCGACCGATCCGAGCTTCGTCAGCCTGCCGGACGGCGCCGAGCCGTTCGACTCGGGCAACATCGGCCCCGGCGGCACCTTCAGCCATACGTTCACGGTGCCCGGCCGCTACGACTACTTCTGCATCCCGCATCAAGGCTTCGGCATGCGCGGCACGGTGCTCGTGAACGCGGCCGACGGCAGCGCCCCGGAGCCGGGTCTCGCCGATCCGATCCCGGACGCGATTCCGACGTCGAGCATCGCGGTGGGGCTGACGCCCGTCGCCGACGGGCTCGTCGCACCGAACTGGGCGACCGCGGCGCCGGGGCTCGGAAATCGGCTGTTCGTCGTCGACCAGGTCGGCACGATCCACGCGGTCGATCCGGCGACGGGGCAGACGACGGTGTTCGTCGACTTGAACGCGCGTCTCGTGCCGCTCGGCGTGTCGGGACCGGAGACGTTCGACGAGCGCGGGCTCCTCGGGCTCGCGTTTCATCCGGACTACCAGACGAACGGTCTGCTCTACACGTATACGTCCGAGCCGGCCGCGGCCGACGCGCCGGCCGACTTCTCGACGTTGCCGGAAGGCACGGCGCCGGATCACCAGTCCGTCGTAACCGAGTGGCGCGTGCCGGCGCCGGCGGATCCGGCGAGCACGCCGGATCCCGCGAGCGCGCGTGTGCTGCTGCGGATCGATCAGCCGCAGTTCAATCACAACGGCGGCGCGCTCGTGTTCGACGCGGACGGCCTGCTGCTCGTCGCGCTCGGCGACGGTGGCAATGCCGACGATCAGGGGGCGGGGCACGTCGAGGGCGGCAACGGACAGAGCCTCGCGAATCCGCTCGGCGCGATCTTGCGGATCGATCCGCTCGGGACGGATTCGGCCAACGGGCAATACGGAATCCCGCCGACGAATCCGTTCTTCGGTCGGACGGACGTCGCGCAGGAGATCTACGCCTACGGGTTCCGTAACCCGTTCCGGATCTCGATCGATTCGGCAACGCAGACGCTGTGGGCCGCGGACGCCGGACAGAACGACATCGAGGAGGTGAACCAGGTCACCGCCGGCGGCAACTACGGCTGGAACCTGAAGGAGGGTAGCTTCTTCTTCGATCCGAACGGCGAGGAGGACGGCTTCGTCACCGACGTCGCGCCGGCCGGTCTGCCTGCGGACCTGATCGACCCGGTCGCGCAGTACGATCACGACGAGGGCATCGCGGCGGTCGGCGGCTTCGTCTATCGCGGCGCCGATGTGCCGGAGCTCGTCGGGCGCTACGTGCTCGGCGACTACGGCACGGCCGAGCGAGGCGGACGGCTGCTCACCGTCGACGAGAGCGGGCTGCTCGAGGCGCTCGAGCCCGAAGGCGGGCTCGCCGGACGGCGGGTGCTCGGGTTCGGCGTGGACGGGGAGGGCGAGCTGTACGTGCTCGCGAACGAGACCGGCACGCCGTTCGGCACGACCGGCATCGTGCTGCGGCTGACGCCGCCCGCGGCGCCGCCGAGCGGCGGCTCGACACCGCCTCCGCCGCCGAGCGGCGGCTCGACGCCGCCGCCTCCGCCGCCCGACGACATGCCCCCGCCCGCAATCGTCTACTGATCGGGTCGGAGCGGCCGGACGGCCGCTCCCACCTTACGCTAGGCGGAGAGGGCGGCGCGCGGATGCGACTCCTCGAGCCGCGGGTAGTCGACGTAGCCGCGCGCACCGCCGCCGTAGAAGGTCGCCGGATCGGGCTCGTTCAGCGGCGCGCCCAAGCGGTACCGCTCGACGAAATCCGGATTCGCGAGCGCCCAGCGCCCGACCGTTGCGACGTCGGCGAGCCCCGCCTCGACGTCGCGAGCGGCCTCCGCGAGCGGCCGATTGCCGCGGTTCACGAGCAACGCGTTCGGCCAGAGTCGCCGGACGTCCTCGAGCAGCGCCTCGTCCCCGCCGTGCACGATGTGCACGTAAGCGAGATCGAGCCGCGCGAGCTCGCGAACGAGGTACCGATACAACGATCCGTACTCCGGTCCCTCGTCGATCGCGTTGAAACGCGACGCGGGCGACAGCCGGATGCCGGTCCTGTCCGCGCCGATCGCATCCGCGACGGCGGCCGCCGTCTCGAGCGCGAACCGCGCCCGGTTCGCAATCGAGCCGCCGTATTCGTCCTTTCGGCGGTTCGTGTTCGGCGCCAAGAACTGCTGCACGAGGTAGCCGTTCGCACCGTGGATCTCGACGCCGTCCGCGCCGGCTTCGATCGCACGGGCGGCGGCATGCGCGAAATCGCGCACGGTCGCGCGCACCTCGGCCGTCGACAGCTCGCGCGGCGGCGGCATGTCGAGCAACCCGGTCCGCGTGAAGATCTGCTCGCCCGTGGGGACGGCCGACGGTGCAACGGCTTGTCGGCCGTGCGGCGTATTGCTCGGATGGCTCACTCGGCCGACGTGCATGAGCTGCACGAACAGATGTCCGCCCGCCTCGTGCACCGCATCCGCCACTCGCCGCCAGCCGGCGACGTGCCGGTCCGTGTAGATGCCCGGCGTCGCGAGATAACCCTGACCGTCGTCCGACGGCTGCGTGCCTTCGGTGATCAGCAGCCCGAGCGAGGCGCGCTGCGCGTAGTACTCGGCCGCGAGCGGGCTCGGCGTGCCGTCCGGTTCGGCGCGGCTCCGCGTCATCGGCGCCATCGCGAATCGATGAGGCAGACGTAGCCGCCCCACCTGCACGGGATCCCAAATCGCTGCCATGTCGTCGCTCCTTCTCGTTCTTCGCGGCCGCGTCGCCGCGTTTCCACAACACTCGCGACAGATTAGACTGTCCACGAAACGGATCGTAGACCACAAAACATAGACGGAGCGTTCCGAAAATGGATCGAAAGTCGCTGGATCTGAGCGCGCTCGCCGATTTCCATCTCGTCGCGAGCGAAGGCGGCTTCGGGAAGGCGAGCCGCGTCAGCGGCCGGCCGAAGGCGACGCTGTCGCGGCGCGTGATGGCGCTCGAGGAGAGCCTCGGCGTGCGGCTCTTCGAGCGCGGCTCGCGGACGCTCCGACTGACCGAGGACGGCCGCTCGCTGCACGAGCGAACGAGCGGACCGCTCGCGGAGATCCTCGAGGCCGGCGAGTCTTTGGCGGACGGTTCGCTACGGCCGCGCGGGCGCCTGCGGGTCAGCGTCCCGTTGACGATGGGGCAGCTCGTGCTCGGCCGTCTCGCCGCGCAGTTCAGCCGGCTCCATCCGGAGGTCGACCTCGAGATCGTCGCCGAGGACCGCTACGTCGATCTGGTCGAGGAGGGCTACGACGTCGCGGTGCGGGTCAATCCGCGGCCGGATGCGAATCTGGTCGGCCGACGACTGTCGCGCGACGATCTCGTCGTCGTCGCGCCGCCGGAGATGCCGAGGCCGGAGCCGTCCCGCTTCGGCGCGCCGGTGCCGGTGCCGGCCGTCGCGATGATGTATCTCGCCGACACGGGGCCGTGGCGGGTCGGCGAGCGGCTCGAGATCATGCCGAACGTGCGGATTCGGCTTTCGTCGCTGCTGATGGTGCGCGACGCGGTCGCGGCCGGCGCGGGCGTCGCGCTGCTGCCGCGCTCGGTTGTTGCGGACGCGGCGGAAGCAGGCAATCTCGCGATCTGGAGCGCCGTGCCGCATCGGACGTCGGAGCTCTGGGTCCTGCACGCGTCGCGGCGGCTCGCGAGCCCGAAGATCACCGCGTTCGTCGGCTTTCTCGCCGACGCGCTGCGCGATTGGCCGCTGTCCTGCAACGAGCAGGGCGAAGGGCGTGCGACCGCGTCTCCGCAGGCCCGCGCGAGCGGGCGGAGCCATCGGCGAGACAGGTACCATCAATAACCGAAAATCGTCTTATAACTGGTTCTATCGTCTGGAAATCTTTGGATTACTCGCTTGGAAGTGCCGCGGGCGGCGTCTATCCTTCGGGAACGGCTTCCCCGCGTCACGAGAAACGAGAATTATGTGCACATCGCTGCACCGCCGTGCTTTTCTCGGAGCCGCCGTCGGCGGCATTGGTGCTTCGGTGCTCCTCGGCGGGCTTGCCGGGCGGGCGTTCGCTCAAGCCGCATCCGGGTCGATCGCCGCCGTTCCGCTCCGCGACGGGGTCGTGCAGCTGACCGGCGCCGGCTGCAATGTCGTGCTGATCTCGAGCGGCGACGCGGCGGCGCTCGTCGATAGCGGCGCACCCGAGCACGCGAGCGAGCTCGCTCGGGTCGTCCGCGAGCAGACCGGCGGCGCGCCGATCGAGCGCCTGTTCAACACGCACTGGCACCTCGAGCACACCGGCGGCAACGACGCGTTCGCCGCCGACGGCGCGACGATCGTCGCGCACGAGAATACCCGGCTCTGGATGAGCACCGAGCATTACGTCGATTGGCTCGACCGCACGTTCGAGCCGCGCCCGGCGAGCGCGCAGCCCACCGACACGTTCTTCTCCCACGAGCCGCAGCCGATCGGCGCGACGGTCGGCAACGAGCCGGTCGAGTACGGCTGGCTGCGCGAAGCGCACACCGACGGCGACCTCTACGTGTTCCTGCCGCGGGCGAACGTGCTCGTCGCCGGCGGCGCGGTCGCGGCCGGCACCTACCCGATCCTCGACTACGCCACGGGCGGCTGGATCGGCGGCCTCGAGGACGCGACGCGCAAGCTCCTCGACCTCGTCGACGACGAGACCCTAATCGTTCCCGATTCCGGCCCCGCCCAGCGGGCCGCGCACCTCCGCGCGCAGCTCGAGATGGTCACGACGGTGCGCGGCCGGGTCGAGGACTTGATGCGCAAGGGCCGCAGCGCCGAGGAGATGCTCGCCGCCGGCGTGACGAAAGAATTCGACGCGCAATGGGGGGGAGACCCCACGCGATTTGTCTATAACGTCTACAACGGACTTTGGTGGCAGGGCAGGTTGGATGGTTCGCTCTGACAGACAGCGGCCCGCGCTTCGGCGTGCGGCGTACGGGACGGCCGCGCTCGCCGCCGCGGTCGCGCTCGCCGGCTGCGGCCGCCAGGCCGCCTCTCCCGAGGAAGCGGTCGCGGTGCACTGGGACATCCTCGACCGCTATTGCACCGAATGCCACGACGACGCCGAGGCGGCCGGCAATCTGTCTCTCGCGCGGGTGACGCCCGCGTCGGTCGCCGAGAATCCCGAGCTCTGGGAGAAGGTCGTCCGCAAGCTCCGCGGCGACCTGATGCCCCCGCCGCCGGGGCCGCGCCCCGACCCCGAGGTCAACGACGAGTTCGTCGCGGCCCTCGAGCGCTACCTCGACGAGACCGCCAAGCTGCACGGCGCGCGGCCCGGCAACGTGCCGCTGCACCGGCTGAACCGCACCGAGTACGCGGCCTCGATCCAGGAGCTGCTCGGCATCGAGATCGACGCCCGCGCCATGCTGCCGGGCGATCTCGCGAGCGAGGGTTTCGACAACGTCGCCGACGTGCTCGGCGTCTCGCCGACGCATCTCGACCAGTACATCGCGGCCGCGCGCGACATCAGCATCATGGCCGTCGGCGATCCGGCGCCCGACACCGCGCGGGCCCTCTATCGGACGGAGCTCGCGAACCGGACGCGCCACCTCGAAGGGTTGCCGCTCGGCACGCGCGACGGCATCGTCGCCGTGCACGATTTCCCGGCCGACGGCACGTACGAGGTGAACATCGCGGTCTCGTCGATCCCGGGCTCCGAGCTCCGCGGTTACCCGTACGGGTGGCTCGACTACGAGCACGAGCTGGTCGTGACCCTCGACGGCGTGCCCGTCTTCTCCGAGAAGATCGGCGGTCCCGAGGATCAGCTGATTCTCGACCAGCAGCAGATCCAAGGCGTCGACGCGATCCGCGAGCGGTTCCAGGGCATCCGCCTCGAGGTGAAGGCGGGGCGCCGGGAGATCGCAGCCGCGTTCGTCGCGCGCAGCTTCGCCGAGGGCGACTACCTGCTGCAGTCGCTCGTGCCCGGAGAGGGCGTGCCGGACATCCCGCGCCTGTACGGGCTCGAGGTTCTCGGCCCCTACGACCCGAGCGGCATCAGCGAGCCGACCGAGAGCCGGAAGCGGATCTTCACGTGCTATCCCTCGAGCGAGATCGAAGAGCGCCCGTGCGCGGAGCAGATCCTGACGAACTTGGCGCGTCGCGCGTTCCGCCGTCCGGTCAGCGAGGCGGACCTCGTGCCGATCCTCGGCTTCTACGATTCCGGGCGTGAGCAGGGCGGCTTCGAGACCGGCATCCAGAAAGGCCTGATGGCGATCCTCGCGAGCACGAAGTTCCTGTATCGGACGGCGCCCGGCACCACGGCGGCGGAACCGAGCGGGCCGTATCCGATCACCGATCTCGAGCTCGCGTGGCGGCTGTCGTATTTCCTCTGGAGCCGCGGTCCGGACGAGCCGCTGCTGACGCTTGCCGAGCGCGGCGAGCTGAGCAACCCGGAGGTGCTCCAGCGGGAGGTCGAGCGAATGCTCGCCGATCCGCGCTCGAAGTCGCTGATCACGAACTTCGCGTTCCAATGGCTCGGCGTGCGCCGGCTCGAGGCGATCGATCCGGATCCGCGCCTGTACCCGAACTTCGACGAGGACCTGCGCGCGGCCTTCCGCGAGGAGATGGAGCTCTTCCTCGACAGCGTGCTCCGGGCGGACCGTCCGGTGCTCGACCTGCTCGATGCGCGGGACACGTTCCTGAACGAGCGGCTCGCGCGCCACTACGGCGTCGCGAACGTGCGCGGCGATCAGTTCCGCCGCGTCGAGCTCGACGACCCGCGGCGCTTCGGCCTGTTCGGCAAGGGCAGCGTGCTGATGGTCACGTCCTATCCGGACCGCACGTCGCCGGTGCTGCGCGGCGCCTGGATCATGGAGCACGTGATCGCGACGCCGCCGGCGCCGGTCCCGCCGAACGTCGAGACGGATTTGACGCAGCCGCCGGGCGACATCCCGCGGTCGGTGCGCGAGCGGCTCGCGCGGCACCGCACCGAGCCCTCGTGCAATCACTGCCACGGCGTGATCGACCCGCTCGGCCAGGCGCTCGAGAACTTCAACGCGATCGGCGAGTGGCGGACCGAGGAGCGCGAGAACGGCGTGCCGATCGACTCCTCCGGCCAGCTCGCCGGCGGCGGCGAGGTGAACGGCCCCGAGGACCTGCGCAACGCGCTGCTCGCGGAGCCGGACCTCTTCGTCCAGGCGCTGATCGAGAAGCTGATGGTTTTTGCGCTCGGGCGCGGGCTCGAGTACTACGACATGCCTACGGTGCGCGAGATTCGCGCGCAGGCAGAGCGGGAAGGGTATCGGTTCGCCTCGATCGTTCGCGGCATCGTGCAGAGCGAGGCGTTCCGGATGCGCGGGCCGGCAGAGGAGCCGGCAAGGGAGCTCTAGCGATGTTCATTACGAAGAAGCATCTGTCGCGGCGCACGTTGCTCCGGGCCGGCGGGGCGACGATCGGATTGCCGCTTCTTTCGGCGATGGTGCCGGCTGCCACGGCGCTCGCGCAGACGGCGGCGGCGCCGCGGCCCCGGATGGGGTTCTTCTACCTGCCGCACGGCGCGATCATGAACAACACGAGCTTCGGCGAGGAGATGAATCGCTGGACGCCGGAGGAGGTCGGCCGCGATTTCGATCTGAAGCAGATCCTCGAGCCGTTCGCGCCGCTGAAGGAGTACCTGACGGTCGTCAGCGGCCTCGGCAACAAGCCCGCGGAGAGCTCGGCCGTGCACGCGATCGTGCCGGCGACGTGGCTCTCCTGCACGCATCCGCGCCAGAGTCATGCGCCGTACGCCGGCGTCACCGTCGATCAGATCGCTGCCCGGCACATCGGCCAGGACACGCCGCTGCCGTCGCTCGAGGTCGCGACGGAGGAGGAGGGCGGCGGCGCCGCGTGCGACGGCACCTACGGTTGCAGCTACGGCAAGACGATCTCGTTCCGCACGCCGACGACGCCGATGCCGATGGAGTTCGATCCGCGCAAGGCGTTCGAGAAGATCTTCGGCCGGGGCCGGAACGAGGAGCAGCGCCGCGAGGTCTCCGGCGACTACCTGAGCCTGCTCGACATGGTGTCCGAGGAAGCGTCCGATCTGAAGCGGCGCCTCGGTGCAGACGACCGCTCGCGCGTCGACGACTATCTCGAGAGCGTGCGCGAGATCGAGCGGCGGGAGCAGCTGCTCGGTCAGCGCGATCTCACGAAGATCGCGCTGCCGGACGTGCCGGTCGCGATGCCGGACTTCGATGCGCTGCATCGGCTGATGTACGACATGATCGCCGCTGCGTTCCAGGCGGACATGACCCGGATCGCGAGCTACATGCTCGCGGCGGAGGTCAGCAACCAGCCGTACACGCACATCGGCATCCCGGACGCGTTCCATCCGGTCTCGCACCACGCCGAGAACAAGCAGTCGATGGAGAAGCTCGCGCGAATCCAGCGCTATCACGTCGAGGTGTTCGTCGACTTCCTGCAGAAGCTCGCCGCGATGCCGGACGGCGACGGCGGCTCGGTCCTCGACAACTCGATCTTCCTGTTCGGCAGCAACATGTCGAACAGCAACTCGCACAACAACTTCCCGCTGCCGACGCTCGTCGCCGGCCGCGGCGGCGGCATCAAGGGCGGGCAGCATCTGAAGTACCCGGACCGCACGCCGCTCGCGAACCTGCTGCTGACGCTGCTGCACCGCGCGGGCGTGCCCGTCGAGTCTGTCGGCGACAGCACCGGCGAGCTCGCCGAGGTTTGACGGCACGACGATGAAGCTCCGACGCCTTGCTGCGTTCCCGGCAGCGCTCGCTGCGCTGCTCCTCGGCGCGCCGGCCTTCGCGGCCGACGCGCTGATCGCCGCCGCCCGCGCGAACGACGCGGCCGGCGCGCTCGCGGCCCTCGAGGCCGGTGCCGATCCGAGCGAGGCCGCGCCCGACGGCACGACCGCGCTGCACTGGGCGGTGCACCGCGGCAATCTGCCGCTCGTCGAGCGGCTGATCGCGGCCGGCGCGGACGTGCGCCGCGCGAACCGCTTCGGCGCGACGCCGATGAGCGAGGCGGCGACGCTCGGCGACGCCGCGATCCTGCGCGCGCTGCTCGACGCCGGCGCGGACGTCGACTCCCCGGGAGCGGACGGGCAGACGCCGCTGATGGCGGTCGCGCGCACTGGGCGCGTCGATGCCGCGCGGCTCCTGATCGAGCGCGGTGCCGACGTGAACGCGCGCGAGCAGTGGCGCGGGCAGACCGCGTTGATGTGGGCGGCCGCGCAGCGCCACCCGGACATGGTGTCGCTGCTGCTCGAGCACGGCGCGGATCCGGACGCCCGATCGGTCGTGAACGATTGGCCGCGGCAGGTGACGGCCGAGCCGCGGCGGATGTACCGGCCCTTCGGCGGCCTCACGCCGCTGCTCTTCGCCGCGCGCGAAGGGTGCGCGGAGTGCGTGCGGCGCCTGATCGCCGGCGGCGCCGATCCCGATCTCGCGGATCCGAAGGGCGTGACGCCGCTCTTCCTCGCGATCGACAACCTGCATTTCGACACCGCGAAGGTGCTGATCGAGGCCGGCGCGAATCCGAACAAGTGGGATTGGTGGGGCCGCACGCCGCTCTACTCCGCGGTGGATCTGAACACGCTGCCGCACGGCGGGCGTCCTGACCGGCCGTCGGTCGACGAGACGACGAGCCTCGAGATCATCGAGATGCTGCTCGAGGCTGGCGCGAACCCGAACGTGCAGCTGAAGCTCTATCCGCCGTGGCGGCACATCGGCGACGACCGCGGCTGCGACTCGATGCTGACGACCGGCGCGACGCCGCTGCTTCGCGCGGCGAAGACATTCGACGTCGACGCGATGCGGGCCTTGCTCGCGCACGGCGCCCGCTGGGACATCCCGAACGAGGGCGGCGTCACGCCGCTGATGGCGGCGGCCGGCTTGGGCTCGGTCGAGTGCGACCCGCGCGGCTACGGTCCCGGCATCCCGCATTACCTCGCGTTCGACGTCGAGGAGAAGTCGATCGCCGCGCTCGAGGTGCTGCTCGAGGCCGGCGCCGACATCAATGCGCGGACGACGGGCCCGCGTGCCGGCGCCCGCGCGGCCGGCCGGACGGCGCTCTACGGCGCCGCCTTCTGGGGCTGGAACGAGGTCGTGAAGTTCCTCGTCGAGCGCGGCGCGAAGATCGACGTCGCGGACGTGCAGGGGCTCACGCCGGTCGATTCGGCGATGGGGCGCGCCGGCGGCCACGGCCGCGGTCAGACGATCGAGGTGTTCGAGGACACCGCGGCGCTGATCGAGTCGCTTTGCGCCGAGCAGGACGGCTGCGACCTGTCGGCGCCCGAGCGCGCCTGAGCGCGCGCCCGGGCGTCCGCGCTAGAAGCGAAAGCGCACGCCCGCGTAACCGGCCCTGCCGGCGGTGTTGTAGCCCGCGATCTCCTGGTAGGTCTCGTCGGTCGCGTTCTCGACCCTGCCGTAGAGCTCGAGCGCGTCGCCGAGCGCGTACGCGAGCGATACGTCGAGCACCTCGTAGTCGTCGAGCGCGACGCCGCCGACGTCGACCGAATCCCGGGCGAAGCGGTAGTTCGCCGCCATCCGCAGCTTGGCGTTCTCCGAGACGTACTGGAAGCCGATGTTGCCGAACTGCCGCGGTCGGCGGAGCCGCTGCTCGTTCGTCGTGCTCGCCGCGTCGTTCCGCGTCCAGTTCCCGAGCAGCTGCCAGTGCTCGCCGACCGGCACGCCGAGCACGATCTCGACGCCGGACGACGTGCTCGAGCCGGGCGTCTGGAGATAGCCGGAGGAGCCCGCGAGGTCGAAGAAGATCTCGTTCTCGATCCGCTGGTCGAAGTACGTGACGTCGACGTGCAGCCCGCCGGGCGCGTCGTATTCGATCCCGAGGTCGTAGCCGCGGCTTCGCTCCTCGCGCAGCGCGAGCCCGGCGGCCGGCGGTGCGGCGAACGGGCCGAGGTTGAAGCCGATCTCGTAGAGGCTCGGCGCGCGGAAGCCCGTGCCGAAGCTCGCGCGGTACTTTAAAGAGTGAGAGCCGCCGAGGTCCTGTACGTAGGCGCCGCTCAGCCGCGAGCTCGTATGCGAGCCGAAGTCGTCGTTGTCGTCGTGCCGCGCCCCGGCGGTCAGATAGAAGCGGTTGCCGAAGCCGCGTTGATACTCCGCGTATAGCGCGCGCTGATCGCGCTCGCGCGCATCGTCGCCAGTCATCCGCTCCCGTTGCAGATCGAGGCCGAAAACGACGGTCGCTGCGGCGGAGGCGGCATAGCTGCCGGTGTACTCGAGCCGCGCGAGCTCGCCCTCGGTCGCAAAGGCGCTCGTGCCCTCCGCGAGATTGTCGCGTGCGACCTCGCTCAGGCTGTACCCGACCTGGCTGCGGAGGCGCTCGCCGTGGTGCTCCGCGGAGAGCCGGTAGGTCGTCTGCTCGGTGGTCGTCGCGCAGTCGTGGACCGTCGTGAACGTGGCCATCGAGAAGCACCCGTCGTGCTGCGCGGCCGCGTCGATGTCGCGCGCGACGAGCTGCAGCCGGAGCGCGTCCGTCGCGTTCCAGCCGAGCTTCGCATGGAGCGTTCGGTTATCGGCGCCGTCCGCGTCGCGCAGCACCGTGTCGTCGACCTGCGAGTTGAAGCCGTCGGTATCGAGGTCGGCGACCGAGACGAAGAAGTCCGCACGCTCGTTGCCGCCCGCCGCGCTCGCGTCGAGCCTGCGCGTGCCGAGCGAGCCGGCCTCGAGCGTTACGCGCCCGCCCGGCGCGCCCGAGCCGCGGCGTGTCAGCACGCTGACGACGCCGCCCGCGTCCGCGCCGTAGATGAAGCCCTGCGGCCCGCGCAGCACCTCGACGCGCTCGACGTCGCTCGTGACCAGCAGCGACTCGAAGGTCGGGACGGCCTGCGTGCCGCTCGGATCGACCGCCTTGACGCCGTCGATCAGCAGCACCGTCCGGTAACCCTCTTCGCCGCGGATGCGCAGCGCGGTGAACTTGCCGGTGCCGCCGCTGTTCGACACGCCGATGCCCGGTTGCGTGCGCAGCGCATCGACGAGCGAGTGGTAGCCCCGGAGCTCGAGCTCCTCGCCGGTGAGCACCGATACCGCAGTGCCGAGCTGCCGGCGCGGCATCTCGATGAGGCTCGAGGTCACGACGATTTCCTCGAGACGCTCGGGCGGGTTTCCCCGTGCGTCGGCGGGCGCTGCCAGGACTGCCGCCGCGAGCGGCAGCCAGCTGACCCCGTGCCCTAGGGCGGGCGATCGAGACTGATTCATTGGTTTCCTAAAACTTTGTGTCGAGTTGTGACCGCACGGCCGCGGGGACGGCCGACGGCTGCTTCGTTGCGGCGCACCTCATCGCGTCTGCTGCAGGGCCGGCAGGACCGGCACGTCGGTCGGGCCAACGTCGATGCCGAGCGAGGTCAGCATCGCGTGCACCTGACCGCGGTGATGCGTCTGGTGATTGAACATCTGCACGACGAGCACCCAGCGCGATTCGGTCTGCGTGAGCCCGGTGAGCCCGCTCGTCCAGGTCAGCGGCTCGTCGAGCCACTCGTGCGTGACGCCGCGGGCCCAGTCGAGCAGCTCCTCGTCGTGTGTCCTGCGGGCCGCCCAGAGCTCGTCGAAGTCCGTGTACAGCTCCTCGCCGATCCGAGCGACCGGATACTGCTTGCCGTTGAAGCGCCCGAGCCAGATGCGGTCGCCGAGCAGGATGTGATCGAGCGTGCGGTGGATCGAGCCGAAGAAGGCGCCACGGTCCTCCTTGCGGGCCTCGTCCGACAGGGTCGAGCAGGCGCGGTACACCTTGTCGTTCATCCACGCGTTGTACTCGGCCATCAGTAGCGGATAGGTGCCCTCGAACATCGTCTGTCCCGATCTCGATGCCCCGGTCTCGGAGCCGCAGTGTACAGTGAAGGGCGTGCCCCCGCCGCTTGCCGATCACTCGCTCGCCACGCTTCGCTCCTTCCTCGTCGGCCGCTTCCGCGAGCTTGCGGCCGATCGCGTTGCGGTACGTCGAGATTTGGGCGCACTCCGCACCCGGTCCACGGTTGGGCCGGCCGCGGGTGTAGCGCGGTCTCCGCGAGGGCCCGTGCCGCGTGCGCTCACCGCGGCTCGGCAGGCACTCCGACGTCTTCGCCGATCTTCACGTGGCGCGGATGCGCGCTCACGCGCGAGCCACGCGCCGATCGCCGGGAACCTGCCGAGGTCGAACGTTCCCTCGTCCGCGACGTGCGTGTAGGCGTACAGCGCGATGTCGGCGATCGTGTAGACGCCGCCGGCGAAGTAGTCGTGCCCCTCGAGATGCCGCTCCATCACCTCTAGCGCGCGATAGCCGCGCTCCATCTTGTCCGGGAGGCTCGCGCGATTGCGGTCGACCAGGTTTGCGAAATGCCAGAACCTGACGACCGCGACGTTCGGCTCGTGGCTGTACTGCTCGAAGAACATCCACTCGAGGATCTTCGCGCGGGTCCACTCGTCCGGCGGCAGGAACGGGGATCCTTCGGCCAGGTGCCACAGGATCGCGTTCGATTCGCAGAGCAGCCGCCCGTCGGGCCACTCGACGACCGGGACTCGGCCGTTCGGGTTCTTCGCGAGGAACTCCGGCGTCTTGGTCTCGCCCTTCAGGATGTCCAGATGCACCCGCTCGAACGGCCGAGCGAGGAGCGTCAATAGCAGCCGCACCTTGTAACAGTTGCCGGATTCGAAGTAGTCGTAGAGTCGGAGCATCGCGTTACCGCCTCGTCGGAAGATCAGGGCACGTCCTTCTGCTGCACGGAGTCGTGCCACGGGATCAGCGCGCGTTTCAGCCCGTTCACCGCGAAGAACAGCACGGAGCCGAGCGCCGCGAGCAGGATGATCACGGCGAAGAGCTGCGGCGCGTCGAGCGCGTTCAGGCTGACGACGACCATGTAGCCGAGCCCCCGATTGCCGCCGAGGTACTCGCCGACGATCGCCCCGATCAGCGCGAAGACGATGCCGACCTCCATGCCGGCGAACACGTAAGGCAGGGTGGCGTGGAGCTCGAGCGACGCGAAGGTTTGCCAACGGCTCGCGTCCAAGCTGCGCATGACCTCGCGATGGCCGGGGTCGACGGAGCGCACGCCGAGCATCACGTTCAGCATGATCGGGAAGAACGCGAGGATCGCGGCAATCACGATCTTCGAGGTGATCCCGAAACCGAACCAGATCACGAACAGCGGGATCAGCGCGACCTTCGGGATCACTTGCAACGCGACGACGATCGGGCGGACCGCGCGCTCGAGCCACAGCACGCGCCCGAGCACGGCGCCGACGAAGACGCCGGTGACGAGCGCTATCAGGAAGCCGACGACCGTCTCGGTCACCGTCATCCGCGTGTGCACGAGCCACACCTCGGGCTCCTGGACGAGCCGGACCAGCGTCACGGCGACGTCCTCCGGCGGCGGCAGCACGAACGGGGATACCCCGAACGCGGTCGTCCCGAGCTTCCACACCGCGAGAACGAGCGCGAGCAGGAGCGGCGTGCTGACCCACGGGAGGAGCCTCATCAGGCGCTCGCGATCCATCACTCGCCCTCCACGAGCGCGTGCCGTAGCTCGCGCGCGATCGCCTGGAACGCGGGCTCCGCGACGAGATCGAGCGAGCGCGGCCGCGGGAACGGCACTGTCGTCAGCGAGCGGATCCGGCCCGGCCGCGGCGACAGCAGCACGATGCGGTCCGCGAGGAACACGGCTTCCGTGATCGAGTGCGTGACCAGCACGACGGTTGCACGCGTCGCCGCCGCGATCGATTGCAGCTCGAGGTTCATCTTGTCCCGGGTCAGCGCATCGAGCGCACCGAACGGCTCGTCGAGCAGCAGCACTTCGGGGCGATAGGAGAGGGCGCGCGCAATCGCGGCCCGCTGGCGCATGCCGCCCGAGAGCTCGCGCGGATACGATCGCTCGAAGCCCGCGAGACCGACGAGCCGGCAGAGCTCGTGCGCGCGCGAGAGGCGCTCGGCCTTCGGGACGCCGCGCAGCTTCAGCGGCAGCGCGACGTTGTCCTCGACGCTGTACCACGGAAACAGGTTTGCGTCCTGGAACACGAGGCCGAGCTTGCCGAGCGTCTCGCGGTTGCGCGCCTCGCCCGCCCAGAGCGACCGGCCGGCCGTGCGGACCTCGCCCTCGGTCGGGCGGACGAGCCCCGCGAGGATCCGGAGGAGCGTCGTCTTCCCGCAGCCCGACTGGCCGATGATCGCGACGAACTCCTCGCGGGCGATCGCGAGATCGATGCCGGTCAGCGCGACCGTTTGGCCTGCCCGCGACTCGAACGTCATGCCGACGGTCGCGAGCTCGAGCTCGGGCGTGCCGCCGACACTGCCGCGCTCGGTCTCGATCGCTTCCTGCACGCCTCGGCGCTCCCCCGTCATCCCGCCGCTCAACCGGCGGGCAGGAGCGCGTTCGTGAACCATTCCGAGGGCACCTTGCCGGGCGCGGCGCGCCTCGCGCGGATCAGCTCGTCGTAGCCGCGCCGCCAGCTCTCCTCGACCGTGCGGAGCACGTTATCCCGCCCCTCGGCCGTCCAGATCCGGACGTACTCGGCGAGGCTCGCCTTCGCGACGTCGTCGTCCTCGAGCGTGCCGAACGAGTATTTGCGGCGCAGGATCGCGAGAGTCTCGTCGAAGCCGTCGTCGTCGATCATGAAGCGGATCGCCGCATCGACCGCCGCCAGGTACTTGCGGATCGGTTCCCGGTGCCGTTCGAGCTCGCTCGGCGAGGTCATGTAGAACTGCGCACCGGAGTCGATGAAGTCGCTCGGGTCGAGCACGACGACGCCGGGCGTCTGCCGTTCCAGGATGATCGCCGTGTCGATGCTGACGATGAATCCCGCGACGCGGCCCTGCTCGACCAGGTTGAAGACGCCGGGGCCGACGCCGACGACCTGCCGCTCGACCTCCGCCGGATCGATTCCGGAGGCGGCGAGCAGGAGATCGAGCGTGATCTCCGACTCCCCGCCCTCGGACGGGATGCCCATCAGCTTGCCGACGAAATCGCGCGGCTCGCGCAGCGGCGCGCGCTCGCTCGAGATGAAGCGCACCGTGGATTCCTTCATCACGGTGCCGACGTTCATGATCGGCGCGTTGCGGTTCGCCGCATGGCTGACGGCCTCGATCTGCCCGACGCGCGTGAGCGGCGCGCTGCCCGCGAGCACGAGCTGCACGGCCTGCGCGCTGCCGCGCGTCGACTGGAACTCGACGTCGAGGCCCTGATCGGCGAAGTAGCCGCCCGCGTCGGCGAGGAGCTCCGGGGCGAAGGTCAGCGTCGTCATCGGCAGGATCGCGAGGAAGGTCAGGGTCGAGCCGTCGACCGCGCCGCCGCCGCACGAGATCGCGAGCGGGGCGGTGCTCGCGGCGGCGAACGCGGCCGCGGAGCGCTTCAGCACGCTGCGGCGCGTGAGCGGCGTGCCGGCGAGAGTCGGTCGCGGATCGGGCACTGTCGGCCTTCGCGGAGGTTCCCCCGGGTGCGGTCTACCTTACCTCAAGCTCCGGACGCGGGTCATCGCTCGCGCGAGGCGAGGACGGCGTGTCCGAGCGGTCGGCGACGGAGCGTCCGGCGCCCGCTCACGCGTAGCGCGGCGCGAGCTCGTCGCGGATCCGTTCGAGCAGCCGCTTCGTGAGGCGCACGCCCTCGATCTCGTCGGGCGCGTCGCCCTCCCACTCGATGCCGATGTGACCGCGGTAGCCAGCGTCCAGCACGATCTCGAGCATCCGCCGGTAGTCGATCCGCGTCTCGTTGCCGGCCGCATCGAACGCGTGCGACTTTGCGCTCACGCCCTTCGCGTGGGGCATCAGCTCCGCGACGCCGCGGTAGCGGTCGTACTCTTCGCCTTCGGCGATCGTGAAGTTGCCGAAATCGGGCAACGTGCCGCAGTTCGGCAGCCCGACCGCCTCGATGACGTCGGCGAGCCAACGGCCGTCGCTCGAGAGTCCGCCGTGATTCTCGACGAGCACCGCGATGCCGTACGGCTCGGCGAATTCCGCGAGGCGGCGCAGCCCGTCGGCCGCGTAGCCTTTCTGCGCCTCGCGCTCGCCGCTCGAGCGTGCGTTCACGCGGATCGAATGGCAGCCGAGCGCGGCCGCGGCTTCGACCCATTTGTAGTGGTTCTCGATCGCGCGGGCGCGCGCGGCCGCGTCCGGATCGCCGAGATCGCCTTCGCGGTCGCACATGATCAGCAGGCTCTCGACCCCTTCGCCGGCCGCGCGTCGCTCGAGCTCCGCGAGGAAGGCCCGGTCGCCCGCCTTGTCGAAGAAGAACTGGTTGACGTACTCGACCGCCTCGATGCCGAACGTGCGCTTCGCGAACGCCGGGAACGCGAGCGCGTCGAGCTCGCCGGCGAAGAGCATTCGGTGGAGCGACCACTGCGCGAGCGAGATCCGAAAGAGCGGCTGCTGCGCGCGAAGCGAGCCGAGCGGCAGCGCCGCGGCGGCCGCGATCGAAAGTAGCTCGCGACGTGTCGGCATGGCGAATCGTCCCCCGGTCCGCGGCTTCTACGAATGCAAGGTGCGGCCCAGGCGTTGAAAGTACGTGATAACGACCCGCTCGACCAGCAGAAGGACGGGGCCGTGCCGGAACGCGACATGGAGCAGGTCGTGCCGAAGGGTTAGAAGAAGGCCGGCCGCGCCGCGAGGAAGCCGCGAGCGTCCCCGCAGCGTGGCGCGGCCGGACGTCCCGGGGGCTCAGCGGTGCTTCGCCCGGACCTCCGGGCGGCCCTGCTTCTCGACGCGGATCTGCTCCTTCGAAGCCTCGCGCCCGACCGCGCGGCGCTCGATGCCCACCTCTTCCTTCTCGACGTGCTACCGCTCCGCCGCGTCGAGCGCGAACCCGTCCGGGCCGACGCCGCCGACCGTCCGCGCGAGCACGTACGGCACGTCGAAGACGTTCGCGGAGCCCGCCGCGGGCAGCGACAGGATCTGCTTCCGTGCGTACTCGCCGACGTAGACGTTCGTGCCGCTCGGCGAGAGGGCGACGCCGTTCGGAAACGCGAGACCGTCTGCCGCGACGGTCAGCGACGCGCTCTCGCCGGGCGGCAGATAGAACAGCCGGCCGTCCGGGTCGATCGCGCTCGAGCCGTAGGGCTCGGTGAAGTACAGCCCGCCGTCCGCGTCGAAGACCAGATCGTTGGTGCCGCGCAGCCGCTCCGCCCGGTAGGTGTCGGCAACGACCTCGAGCGCACCGCTCGCCGGATCGAAGGCGAGCACGCCGCGGTCCTTGTCCGCGATGAACAGCCGGCCGTCGCGATGGAACTTCGCGCCGTTCGGGGCGCCGCCGGTGTTGCCGCGCACCTCGCAGCCGCGCTCGCGGACCGTGAGGATGTTGCCCGAGGTCAGATCGACGACCCAGAGCGTGCCGTCCGCCGCGAAGGTCGCCCCTTCGAGGAACCCTCCGCAGGTCGCGAACAGCTCCGCGCGGCACTCGCCGCAGATGGACGCGAGATCGCGCTCCGCGGCGAAGGCGCCGGCGGTGCCGGTGCAGAGCGCGGCGGCGACAATGAAGGCTCTACCCGAGTGCGACGGCTGCATGCGTTCGTCTCCCGTGCGTGTCGGTGACGCCATTGTAAGAGGAGTGCGCCGCCGCTCGTACCCGCTCGTCAGCATTCCCATCTTTGGCGCGGTTCTCCAATGTTGGTCCGTACGAGCACGGCGCGGAGCGCATCCGTGCTTGCTCGGGAGGACGAGACCCTCTCGCCGCGCTCCCGCCATCGTCGCGCGACGCGCAATCGCCGCGCACGCGGCGAGCGCTTGCAGCGCGCCCGGTCCATCCGTGCGCTTCGAGCACGCCTCGAGCACGTTCACCGCGTTTCGTGCGCGTTGGTCGCGAATTTCTCCCGGTTGTTGCGGTGTCATGGCACAGGATGTGCAGCGCGGCGTCTCGATCGAAGCAACACTCGCCCGGGGGTACAGCGAATGGCACAGTCATCACGTAAACGAACGAGCAAGCGGGGCAACGCCCGCACGAAGACACAATCGAGCGCCCGCTCGAAGAAGAAGTCGAGCAGCACCCGCACGCGCCGCGCCGCGTCGGCGAACGGCAACGGTGCGGCGCGCGGCGATGCGATCGCCCTGCTCAAGGCCGATCACCGCGAGGTCGAAGGCTGGTTCAAGGAGTTCGAGAAAGCGCGCTCCGACGACCGCAAGCAGGAGCTCGCCGACAAGATCTGCCGTGCGCTCCGCGTGCATACGCAGATCGAGGACGAGATCTTCTATCCGGCGTTTCTCGAGGCGACGCACGAGACCGACATCCATCACGAGGCGGAGGTCGAGCACGACAGCGCAGCTCACTTGATCGAGCAGATCGAAAGCTCGGGCCCGAGCGACGAGTACTTCGACGCGAAGATCAGCGTGCTGTCCGAGGTCGTCAAGCACCACGTGAAGGAAGAGGAGAAGCGCGACGGGATGTTCGGCAAGGCGAAGCAGTCGGACATGGATCTCGTCGAGCTCGCCGGGCGCTTGCAGAGCCGCAAGGCCGAGCTGATGAGCGAGAACGGCGACGCCCGGCGGCCGAGCGCGAAGGGCCGGCAGCCCGCGGTGCGCGCTCGGGGCGCAGCGCTCGCGAGCCGTGCGAACAGCAGGGCGGGGCGGGAAAGCGCCCGAAGAGCCCGCGCCTGACGGCGGGCGGCAACGGCCACGCCGCGGTCTGCGCGCGTGGCCGCGGCCCGGCAAGCCGGTGACGCCGCCGCCGGCCGTGCAGGCGGCGCTCGAAAGCGTGCTAGGCGAGCGCGTCCGCGACGTGCGGGTGATCGAGCGCTCGTGGTTCGCGCGCCTGCACGGCGCGGTCGCGACGACGCGGCGAGGGCGCATTTATCTACGCGGCAGCGCCGAGGCGTTCTTCGCAGACCCGGAGCTGATGCTCCACGAGTACTGTCACGTGCTCCATCAATGGGAGTCGGGCGGGCTCACGACCTGGCGCTACGTCGCCGAGTGCTGCCGCCGCGGGTATCGCCAGAACCACTACGAGCTCGAGGCGCGCGCGTTCGCGGCGCGGCATCGGGCGGCGCTCGAGGGGCTTCTCCAGCGGCGGCCCGAGTGAACGACGCGGCCCGACTTCGGCCATAATCACCCCCGAAACCTGCGGGCCGACACCGGAGACCGGTCTCGGCGGCCGCGGGCTTACAACTCGAAGAAATCACTGACAACGAAGGGGAAGCTCGTTGACGATCGAATCGCGAGCCGCCGCCGGCGTCGGCGGCAGCGCGCCGCTGCACGCGCGGCGATTTATCCGCGCGACGACCGTCGGCGCGATCGGATGCGCCTTGCTCGTCGCCGCTGCGGCGCGGGCGCAGTTGCCGTCCGAGCGGCCGGTCGCGCGAGCCGTCGCGCTCGAGTCGGCGCCGCTTCTCGACGGCGACGTCTTGAACGATCCCGCGTGGGCCGGCGTCCAGCCGATCGATCAGTTCTGGCAGATCCAGCCGTCGGCCGGGCAACCGGCGAGCCAGCGAACGGAGGTTTTCGTCGGCTTCACCGATCGGGCGCTGCACATCGGCGTCGTCGCCTACGACGACCAGCCGCTCGCGATCGTGTCGACCGACAGCCGTCGCGACTCCTCGCTCGACGACACCGACAGCTTTCGAGTCCTGATCGACGGATTGCTGGATCGCCAGAACGGCTACGTGTTCGGCACCAATCCGGCCGGCATCGAGTACGACGGCCAGGTCTCGCGCGAGGCGCAGGGCCAGTCGATCAGCGGCGGCGAGGGCGGTTTCAACCTGAACTGGGACGCCCCGTGGGAGGTGCGTGCGCGCATATCCGACATCGGGTGGAGCGCGGAGATGGAGATCCCGTTCACGTCGCTCCGCTTCGGCACGGCCCCGGTGCAGACCTGGGGCTTCAACTTCGAGCGGCGCATCCGCCGCAACAACGAGATCGCGTTCTGGGCGCCGCTGTCGCAGGACCGGACCCTGTTCCGCGTGTCCGAAGCCGGGTCCATCGAGGGCATCGCGGTGCCCGTGCTGCGCAACCTGCAGCTGACGCCCTACGTGCTCGGCAGGTCGCGGACCGGCGGCGCGCTCACCGAGTCGCGCTCGGATGAAGAGGTCGGCTTCGACCTGAAGTACTCGATCACGCCGAGCCTCACGCTCGATGCGACCTACAACACGGATTTCGCGCAGGTCGAGGTCGACGAGCAGCAGGTCAATCTCGATCGGTTCAACCTGTTCTTCCCGGAGAAGCGGGCGTTCTTTCTCGAGAACGCGGGCCAATTCACGGTCGGCAATCCGCAAGAGGTCGAGCTCTTCTTCAGCCGCCGCATCGGTATCGCCGCCGGCGTCCCGGTGCCGATCGACGGCGGGCTGCGGCTCTCCGGCAAGATCGGCGCGCGGACGAACGTCGGCTTCCTGCGGATGAGCTCCGAGGCGGTCGAAGGGCTCGCGCCCGCGAACGACTACACGGTCGCGCGCGTGAATCAGGAGCTGCCGAATCGCTCCGCGGTCGGCGTGCTGTTCGTCGATCGGAGCGGCGACGGCAGCCTCGCGGTCGACCCGAGCGCGGACGAGAACCGAACCTACGCGGTCGACGGGCGCTGGGGCATCGGCGACAACGCCCTGATCCAGGCCTGGGCCGCGCGGACGGAGACGCCCGGCCTCGAGGGGGACGACGACGCGTTCGCGCTCTCGGGAGAGTACAACGACGCGGACTGGACCTACGGCGTCGGCTACACGGAGGTCGGCGGCAATTTCAATCCCGAGGTCGGCTTTCTCACGCGGCGCGACTTCCGCAAGATCGATGGGCGCATCTTCCGCCGGGTGCGTCCGTCCGGGTGGGGCAAGCTGTTCGAGATCCGGCCGCACCTCGTGTACCGCGGCTACTGGGACTCGGAGGACTTCCAGGAGACGAGCTTCCTGCACCTCGACGCGCATTGGGAATATCAGAGCGGGCGCGAGTTCCACACCGGTGTGAACTTCACGACCGAGGGCCTGAAGGAGCCGTTCGACATCGTTCCCGGCGTGACGGTGCAGCCGGGCACCTACCGCCACGAGGAGCTGCAGCTCGTCTACGAGGGCGATCGCTCCGCGCCGCTGAATTTCTCGCTCCGCTCGTTCGTCGGCGGGCGCTTCGGCGGCGACCGGGTGACGCTCGAGCCGACCGTGCGCTATCGGATTCGGGACAAGTTCAGCTCGGAGCTCTCTTACAACCACAACACCTTCGATCTGCCGGTGCCGGGCGGCGACTTCACCGCGGACCTGTGGCGCCTGCGGCTGTCCTACTCGTTCTCGCCGCGCGTGCTGCTGCAGATGCTGATGCAGTACAGCGAGGTGACCGACGCGGTCTCGACGAACCTGCGCTTCTCGTGGCTGCAATCGGCGAACACGGGCCTGTATTTCGTCTACAACGAGGTGGACGAGCGGGGCTTCGGCGCGCTGCCGCGCGGGCGCGAGTTCGTGATCAAGTACAGCCGGATCTTCGACCTGCTGCGCTGATGCCGGGCCGTCCGCCCGGGTCGCGAGGCGCCGGAGGGCTCGGGGCGAGGGGCCGGGACGCGGTGCCCCGGCCGGCCCTTTCGCTTATGATTGACCGCAAGCTCCCGCCCGTCGGCGCCGCCGCCGGTCGGCGCGGCGTCCACGGCACTCGAAGGTAACAACGATGACAAAGACACTTCGGCTTCCCTCCGCATGGCTTCGGTCCGCCGCGTTCGCCGCCGCGGCCGTGCTCGGTTTCGTGGCCACGGCCGCCGCCCAGCCGCCCGGGCCTCCGGGCCATGCGTTCAAGGTTGTCACCGTGGTCGAGGGCCTCCGGAACCCGTGGAGCATGGCGTTCCTGCCGAACGGCGACATGCTCGTCACCGAGCGGGGCGGGCAGCTGCGGATCGTGCGCGACGGCCGGCTGCTGCCGGACCCGGTGCCCGGCGTGCCGCGCGTGCGCGCACAGGGGCAAGGCGGCCTCCAGGACGTCGTGCTGCACCCGAACTTCGCGCAGAACCGGCTGATCTATCTGAGCTACGCGAAGCCGAACGAGGACGGCTCGCAAGGCACGACGGCGCTTTCCCGCGCCCGGTTCGAGAACGACCGGCTCGTCGACGTGCAGGAGATCTTCGAGGCGAAGGCGTGGAACGATCGGCCGGGCCATTTCGGCGCCCGCATCGCGTTCGACCGCGACGGTTTCCTGTTCATGTCGGTCGGCGACCGGATGGCGGGCCTCGCCCCGGGCGGCTTCGATCCGAACCTCGAAGCGCATCCGGCGCAAGACCTGTCGAGCCACCAGGGCAAGATCATTCGCCTGCGCGACGACGGCAGCGTCCCCGACGACAACCCGTTCGTCGGCCGCGCGGGCGCACTGCCCGAGATCTGGAGCTACGGTCACCGCAATCCGCAGGGTCTCGCGTTCCATCCGGAGACCGGCGTGCTGTGGGCGAACGAGCACGGCCCGCAGGGCGGCGACGAGCTGAACGTCATTCGCCGGGGCGCGAACTACGGCTGGCCGGTGATCGGCTACGGCGTGAACTACACGACGGGCGCGCCGCTGCATCGCGCCCGCGAGCGCGAGGGCATGGAGCAGCCGGCCGCGTTCTGGGTACCGTCGATCGGCATCTCGGGTCTCACGTTCTACACCGGCGACAAGTTCCCGAACTGGCGGGGGAACGCGTTCGTCGGCGGCATGTCGGCGAACTATCGCCGCCTGGTTCGCGTGTCGCTGAACGGCGAGACGGTCACGAGCCGCGAGCCGTTGCTCGTCGGCGAGTACCGGATCCGCGACGTGCGCGAGGGACCGGACGGCTTCCTCTATATAGCGACCGACAACATCTTCGGTCAGCCGACGCCGATCCTGCGTCTCGAGCCCGCGGACGAGGAGCAGTAGCGCGGGGTGAGTAGAGGGGGCACCGTGGCCGAGCGTTCCGTCTTCAGCGTCGAGGAAACGCACGGCCGGGCGGTGCGCGCAGGCAATCGGCTGATCGCGCACAGCCCGGACGCCGGCTGGCGCTCCCTCTACGCCGCGACGTTCCGCGAGGCCCCGCTCGACGTCCACGAGGAGCCGATCGGCCATCCGTCGCTGATCTATCACCTCGCGTTCCCGACGGAGGTGTCGCGCGCCCTCGACGGCGGCCGGGAGGAGCGCACGCTGATCGGGCCGGGCCGGTTCTGCCTGACACCCGGCGAGGCGGGTGCGCGCTGGCGCCACACCGGCAATCCCGAGATCCTACAGCTCTATTTGCGCGCGTCCGTCTACAGAGCGGCGGTCGAAGAGATGTACGGCGGCGACGCGAGCGCGGAGAGCCTCGTGCCGCGCTTTGCGATCGCCGATCCGCTGCTCGAGCAGCTCGCGCTCGCGATCGTCGCGGCACTTCGTGACGGCACGACCGAGGATCGTTTGTACGTCGAGTCGATCGCCCAGCTGATCGCCGTGCATCTCGCGCGCTCGCACTCGGCCCGCGCGCGGCCGCGACGTCCCCCGCCGTCCGACGGCCTGTCGCAGGCCCGGATCCGCAGGCTCCTCGACTACATCGAGCAGCACCTCGGCGAGGACCTGACGCTCGAGGCGATGGCTGCGGAAGTCGACTTGAGCCCGCTGTATCTGTCGCGTGCGTTCCGCGCGGCCGTCGGCGAATCGCCGCACCGGTACGTCGTCGGCCGGCGCGTCGAGCGCGCGAAGCGGCTGCTTGCCGACACGGAGCTGCCGATTGCCGATATCGCGCTTGCGGCGGGCTTCTCGTCGCAGAGTCATCTCTCGAGCTGGTTCCGGCGGCTGACCGGCGTGTCGCCGGCCGTATACCGCCGCTACCGCTGACGATGCCTCGCTCGACGCGGCGGCCGCGCGTGCCGCGCGGGCGTGCGACGTCAAGAACGTGACGAGTCGAGTCGGATTCCTGCAAGCCCGGCTCCGCCCGCCGCGGCATAGTGGTGCGGGGGTCGTCCGCGACCGTGCTGTCGGGGCGGCCGCCGTGTCGTCTGGACCGTGGCGGCACGGGGCCGCTCCGACAGACATTCTTCGCCGCGCGCGAAGGGGGAGGGGCGCTATGAGACGGAGTGCAGCCGGCCTGGTCGCAACCGCCGTTCTGGTCGTTGCGGCGGGCGCCGCGCCCGCGCAGCAGCCGACCGCCCGCGCCGCGGACGAGGCGGCGATTCGCGCGGTCGTCGACGCGTTCATCGCGACGCGGTACGCGAACGACGCCGACGCGCTGCGCGCGCTCCTGACCGAGGACGCCGATCAGCAGGTCACCTCCGGCCGGTTGCGCTCCGGCCGCGAGGCGGTCGTGCAGGGCTCGCTCGAGACGACGCGGGCGACCGGCGGCCGGCGGACGATCGCGCTCGAGCGAATCCGCTTCTTGACCGCGGACGTCGCGATCGCCGACGGCCCGTACGACATCGTCGGCCGCGACGACGGCGAAGACCGTCACTACCGCGCGACCTTCGTGCTGCAGCGCGTCGGGGGCGAGTGGAAGATCGCGGCGATCCGGAACATGCAGCCGGTGCCTTGAGAAGGCGCCTGTAGGAGCGGCTGTCCAGCCGCGACTCTTGAGACACAGGGGGGGACATGGACAAATCGAACGCCGCGCAGTGGGATACCGCCTACGAGTGGAAGGCCGTCGCGCTGCTCGGCATCGGCTTCGGCCTGGTCGGGCTCGATCGCTGGATCATCGCGCCGCTCTTCCCGTTCATCGCGGCGGACCTCGGCCTTCAGGAAGGCGAGATCGGCCGTCTCGCGGGCATTCTCGGTATCCTGTGGGGCGTCTTCGCGATCTTCTCGGGCCGGCTCTCCGACAAGATCGGTCACCGCAAGGTGCTGATCCCGGCGATCATCCTGTTCTCGCTGATGTCGGGGCTGTCCGGCATGGTGCACGGCCTGATGGCGCTCGTCTTGATCCGGGCGCTGATGGGCGCGATGGAGGGCACGTACTGCCCGACGAGCTTCACGGCCGTCGCCGCCGCGTCGAAGCCGGAGCGCCGCGGGTTCAATCAGGGTCTGCAGCAGAGCGGCTTCGCGCTTCTCGGGCTCGCCCTCGGTCCGATCATCGCGACCCAGCTGCTGCAGGTCGTCCCTTCGTGGCGGTGGGTGTTCTGGATCGTCGCGATCCCGGGCTTCATCGTCGGCGCGCTGCTGTTCTTCGTGCTGCGCGAGCCGAAGGACACGCAAGCCGGCGCGTTGATCGGTGCGACGGAGCGCGGCGGCAGCTGGCTCGAGGTCCTGAAGGCTCCGAACATCGTGATCTGCATGCTCGCGCTCCTTTGCGCGATGGCGTGCGTGTTCGTGCTGAGCGCGATGGTGCCGGTCTATCTCGTGAACGTGCTCGGGCTCACGCCCGCGCAGATGGGCGTCGTGACCTCCGCGATCGGCTTCGGCGGCTTCTTCGGTCAGTTCGGCTGGCCGGGTCTGTCGGACGTCTTTGGCCGCAAGCCGCTCGCGATCCTCGGGTTCGTCGGCGCGACCGCGACGGTGTGGTGGTTCGCGCAGACCGGGCCGAGCGTGCTCGGCCTGTTCGTGCCGCTGTTCATCTGCTCGTTCTTCTGCCTCGGCAACGTCGCGCTGATCACCGGGCCGATCGCGACGGAATCGGCGCCGCGCGGGCTGATCTCCTCGGCGATCGGGATCGTCGTCGGCGCGGGGGAGATCTTCGGCGGCGGCGTCGCGCCGTACATCGCCGGCGGGATCGCCGACGCGTACGGGCTGCCGAGCGTGCTGTGGGTCGCGCTCGGCGGCGTCGCGCTCGGCATCGTCGTCTGCACGTTCCTGAAGGAGACGGCGCCGCGGAAGGTGCCGGCCCCGGCCGTTTGACCGCCGCGGTAGGAGCGGCTGTCCAGCCGCGACTCCGGCCGGTCAGTGTCGGTAGGAGCGGCTGTCCAGCCGCGACTTCGGCCGGTCGGCATTGGTAGGAGCGGCTGTCCAGCCGCGACTCCGGCCGGTCGGCGTCGGTAGGAGCGGCTGTCCAGCCGCGACCCGCCGCGACTCCGGCCGGTCGCGGCTAGACAGCCGCTCCTACATTTGCGGCTAGACAGCCGCTCCTACATTTGCG